>NZ_JBFTKK010000013.1:0-127725 GCF_056395905.1 Arthrobacter sp. 05T444 | reverse complement strand
CGCCGACGCCGCCAGGCAACCCTCAACGCCTGCCACGCCCGGCATCCTCACCGCTACCGCAACAAACCCACCGCACCAGCCGCCCCGGCCCACGCCGGCATCAACTACAAAACCAACCAGCTGTCACAAACAGCTTGATTCATTCCGCTGGAAAGACGATCTGACGGAAGGTACCCCATCCCTGCCGCGATCGAACGATGGGGCTTTCCTAGCGGAATGTTGAAGCCGCCGAGCTCGATAGTCCCGCAGGTAGGCAGTGTCGCGCCGAAGATCAGTCCATTTAGTTGTTCCATCCCGGAGCCGATGAGTCCGGCCACGCCCACCACCTCGCCGGCGTGAAGATCGAAATCCACGCCACGCACCTCAGCTCCTCTGAGATCACGGACGCGGAGTGCTAATCCACCCGTGGAGTGCGTTCTCTGGCTTCCTTCTCCGGCGAATGGATCACCGGCAATCACAGACAAAAGATCCCCTTGGGAATACTCGCCGCGGTGATACTCAGCAGCGATCCGTCCGTTCCGGAGAATCACTGCACGGTCCGCAATGTCCATAACTTCACTCAAGCGATGAGAAATGTAGATGATCCCAACGCCTTGGGCAGCGATAGCGCGAATCGAGCCGAGCAATACTGCCGTTTCATCGTCGTGCAGCGTTGCCGTCGGTTCATCCAGTACGAGGAGATGGTCTCCGTTAGCCCAACCGTCGAGCGCTCGGATGATCGCCACGATCGTACGCTGCGCTGGAGTTAGCCTACCTACGGGTAAATCCGGATCGATCTCGACGCCAAAACGTGCCAGCAGTTCGGTAATCCTTTGCCGCTCCCTAACAAGCGAGAAAGGGGCAAGCAAATTACCGGTTCCTTTACGTCCAACATCAAGATTCTCGATGGCCGAGAGCGTGTCAACGAGTCCTAGGCTCTGATGGATGACATGAACAGTAGTGGCACCCTTATCAACTGTGCCCTCAGTCGGGGGCTGCACGCCGTCGAGGATCTTAACAAGGGTTGATTTGCCGGATCCGTTGTGGCCGAGCAGACCTACTATTTCACCTCGACCAACAACCATAGACACGCCGTCGAGTGCCCTCGTCCCACCAAATGTCTTCGTAACTTCTCGAATGTGAATAAGTGACGCGTTCATCCGAACCTTCCTTGAATCGAATTCAGCGCCAGTTACCTGACCTGCCAGATTTCCTTGAAACGCTCCCGCATGTCGGGGTATCCCGTCCAGCCAGAGTTCATGTCCCCGCGGAGGTTATCTTTAGTCAGAATCTGGGCGATCAGTTTGTCTCCGGCCACGCCTGCTGATACGTCTTGACCAACGATCTCCCGCGCGAGCGAATCAATGATCGTCCACACCAGAGCCTGACTGTCTAGCGTAAGGCTGGACTGCAAGTTGCCTTCCTGGATATCTGCCAGCTGTGCGGGGCCGGCGCCATACATGGTGATAGGCACACTGACTCCTGCTACTTTCAGTGCCGAAGGAAGACCGCTGGTCTGCTCGCCGATGGACATCACCGCGATGGAGGTGTCCGGGTTGGCGGTGAGGTCATTAACGATGGTCTGCGACGAGGTATTGCCGAGCGTTGCTACCGGAACGTCGACCTCCCGTACGACGCAGGAGTCGCAGAGCTCAGCGATTCGTTGCTCATAGGCAGCCACAATCTTGTTGGTAAAGCCAAGCTCCGGCGTACGATAGATCACCGAGTTCGCTGCCACCTTGCCCTGCGAGAGCACCCAATCCGCGAGCCAGGACCCAGCCCGCTGGTTCCATACCGTTGAAGAGAGAGCTGCGTGGAAATCATCGGGGAGGCCGTCGATACCGGTAGTGGCAACTGCGACTCCGGCTTCACGGAGCTTCTTAAATTCCCGCTCCCACAGCGGGTACTGGAGTGCGGCAACCATGACACCGTCGTATTTGTCGGTGATGATCGAATCGAAAGCTGCGGCGATCGAATCGGCGGTTGTTCCAGCCTGGATAACTGTCACTTTCATACCGAGAAGTTCCGCCGGCTCCTTGGCGATATTTGACATCAAGGCACAAATTGGTGTTCCGCAATCAACCACAGCGAGTCGTGCACCAGTCGGGAGACTCTTGAGCTTCTCTGTCACTGTGAAGTCCGTTGGGGCGTTAACCAGCGGCTGGATGCTCGTCCGCGCTGTTTCGGTCGCATTCGATGACGGGACGTCGCTGGGACCACTGTCTATCGAATTTCCCTGTGTTGCCTGTCCGGAGCAGCCGGACAGGGCCAGCGTGACTGCGGCTGCGGCTGCCAACGCGGCCAAGGTGTTCTTCTTCATTGAATAGTTTCCTTTGTCCAATATGGATGGAGGTTCCTCGGCCTAACGCCTAGGGGTGTTGCGGATCGAATCTCGCCTGAATTCGGAAGAATCCCCACGCTTTCCCGCCAGCGGCTCCTCGGAACTTCGAAGAGCCTGATACTCGACGACTGTGTCGAGATTGCGAATATAGGTGGGCGGCCCTATATCTTCGGCTGATAGCAAAACCTTTCGGTCACAGCCACCTGCTGATCCACAGAATTAGCGCCGCCCAAAAGCTATACCAGCGGAGTGGTTTCGGAACGCTGCCTGGGATGAATCCACTGGATGCGACACTTCCTTTGTCTCGGGCATGAGACTGATGAAATCACGACATAACTGCATGGAATCCGCCCATTCGTTCTACCCCGTTGATATCGGCGCTTGTCACCGCTGTAGATCATGAGTAACCGCACACCTCATTAACGCCGTGATCTACGTAACTTGCGATCCATGTAGCGTCACTCGAATCCACATAACGACACGAGGCGCATTTCAGCCCCAAAGCAGGGGACATTTGAGAGGACTGGGCAACGGCCCCCCTCGGCTTCGTCGTTCCGGCGGCTGCTCAACGGATGCGATCAGGGTGCTTTTCTGGCTGATCACCGTCACTGAACAGGGAGTCCCCGTAGCAGACCTCGAGAGTTCTTGGATATTTGGTCAGCGAACACGTCGCCCCAGGGGGCGAACGGCAGGTTCGAGGTCAGGAGCAGCAAGGCGTGCTCGTAAGCTGAGGACACGAGCTGGAAGAACAGGTTCGCGGCGTCCTGTTCGAACGGAACATGACCAACCTAATCGACGATGATCAGCCCATAGCGACGCAGCCGGACCATTTCATGCGGCAACCGCCCGCCCTGGGGCTCTGTCTGAAGCCGGGCGGCCCAGTCGATCTCGGTCGCGAACAGGGCCCGTTGGCCCGTAGCCCCAGCCCGGTGGCGAGGTGGGTTTTGCCTGTGCCGCGCGGCCCCGAGCAGGATGATGTTGGAGGCTTCGGTGAGGAACGCTCCGGTGGCCCGATGCGCGACGGTGTCGCGCTTGAGGCCGGGCTGGTGGTTGAAACTGAAGTGCTCCAGCGACATGCGGGCGGGAAACCCGGCAGCCCTGGCCAGGTATCTCAGCGCCGGAGGCTTCGCGGGCGGCGACTTCCCGGGACAGGACGCGGCGAGGTATTCCTCGTGGCTCCAGCATGGTCAGCGAGCCTGGCTGCTGCTTCCCGGATCCTTGGCGCCGTCATCGCCCGGGAGTAGTACTCGATCGTCCCGGCGGTATCTTTGGCTTCAGTCATCAGGCGACCTGCCCGTCACTAAGGGCGGCACCGAAAGCCCGGTGGTAGTCAGCCAGGTGCCGGGTTTTGGAAGGCTTTCCGCAGCGTCGGGACGGTCTCGACATGGTCTGGATCGGTAACCGTCAGACCGGCGCCGCAGCACCTTGCGTAGTTTCCGACGCAGCGCCCGTCCAGGATGATCGTCAGGGTTTCCAGGTCCGCGGTGACGTCGACGAACTTGCCGATCGCCTGCGGGTGGACGGAATAGTCGTTGGATCCCATCCGGACGTAGTAGTCCCGCGGCAGCCTGACCCGGGTCATATCGTTTGACCTGCACGACCCTGATGGCAAAGACCCCGGCGGCATTACTGTTCCGCCGGCGGCTGCCGGCTTCGTTGTCGCAGATCAGCGGCCTCGAAACCGCTCCCAAGGATCCGATTAGCTCCCACATCCCGACCAGCGGGCCCGCGGTCATCCGGGACGGGATCATGCTGGCCATGATGAACCGCGAATGCGAGGACACCATCACCAACCCCGGCAGGACCTTTGGCTTCCCGCTACCGAAGGGTATTCGTTCGTAACTGATCCGGTCGGCAGGATCGGCCGGGGCATACTCCGGCCGATCCTGGCCACGTTCTCCCGGAACCAGGGAGCCGCACCAGCCCACACGCTCCGCACCGGCATCCGCGGATTCTCTAGCAGCAGCGCACGGATCGCCGATTTCACCGTTTTGATCCCGGAGTCGTGCGGCGCACGCCCATAAGTCGGCGGACCATCAGCGCTGGCAACCTTGGCGACCAGGTTCCGGAAAATACCCCGCCGTGTCGCTATCGACCTCATCGACTCACCCTCGGCAAGGCGCAGCCGCCGAATCAGCGCCCAATCCTCCAATGTGATCACCCACCCAATCATTTAGTACGGGTGGCTCAGTTTTCGACCGTCACCGACATTTCGCCGCCTCGTTAGTTCCGGCTCGGTCCCCTTTTCAGGCCTCGTAGAGGAAGCGACGCTGGTTTAGCGGCACGAGTCCGCATCAGAGACGGCGTGCCGTTCAGCAGCAACTGCCGGGATCGGGGAGCTGGGAGAGCGGTTGGCGTATGCCGGCTACCGCCAAGTGAGCAAACCCAGGCGGTAGCCGGTCAGGCTGGATCGCTAGGCTGCGGACACAGGACTGCCGTTAAGCGCGGCCCGCAGGAGCGTGCGGATGCCATCCCGGGTTACCTCACGGGGGTTCGCGTAGGGGTTTCGAGTAGCAAGATCCACGACCTTCTCTAGGTCTCCCTCTGTGAGTCCCAATTCTCGGAGGGAGGCAGGCGCTCCGAGTTCGAGGCTGAGGCCTCGAAGATAAGCTGCGGGATCCTCTGAACCGGTTGCCCGGCGCAGCGCTTGAACCGCAGTCTTCGCATACGGTGCGTTATAGGCGAGTGCGTAGGGAAGCACTACCGTGTGGGTTTCGGCATGAGGAAGATTGAAGGTTCCCCCCAGCGTGTGGCAGAGCTTGTGATGAAGGGACATGGTTGTTGCACCGAGCGTCGCACCACAAAGCCACGCACCGGATAGCGCCTCACTGCGGTACTCGACGTTCTGCGGGTCTTTGACAATCTTGGGCAGCGCTGCGGTCAGAGCGCGCACGCCTTCTTCTGCCATGGACGAGACAATTGGAGAGCCGTCCGGCGCGTAGAGTGCCTCAACCGCGTGGGCGATCGCATTGAACCCGCTTGTTACGGACATTCCAACGGGAAGTGTCAGGGTCAGCTCGGGGTCGTAGATGACGCTGGTGGGCAGTACGCGTGGATCCCGCCCTGTCTTTTTGACGTTGTCAGCCGTGAGCCCCCAGATCGGTGTCATTTCTGAGCCGGCGTAGGTCGTGGGCAGAGCGATGATCGGCGTCCCGTATTCCAGGGCAATGGCCTTGCCCAGCCCGGTTGTGGAGCCTCCACCGACTGCAATGCAGCCATCCGCACCGGCCTCGGTGGCGATGCGCTGCGCGTCGCGGGCTGTCTCAATGGGAACGTGCATTTGGGCCTTGGTGTAGACACCGACGCTTAGCTCCCCGAGGGAGTCTGAAATTTCCTGGGCGAGGTCAGCTTGGAATTCGGTGGCCAGCACCAGTACTCGTTTCAGGCCGAGCGCTTTGACCTCGTCCGCGAGCTTTGCCCGGTAGCCAGCGCCGAAGAGTACGCGCATGGGCAGCGCTTCATAAGTGAAAGGGGCGGACATTGTTGTCTCCTAGGATTCTGGGTGCAGGACGATATCGAAGTGTCCGTGGCGAAATGGGCTCTGGACGCCGTATCGGTCGGCGTCTGCTTCGTTGGGGTTTTCAGGAAAGTCTTTGACCAGGGAGTCTTTAACGGCGAAGACTGCATCGGATTCAATGTATTCGCTTCCGCCAATGAAGATGTGGGTGGTCAGCTCCCTGTACCCGGGTGCTGTGACCAAGAAGTGGATGTGGGCGGGCCGGTACGGGTGCCTGTCCGCTGCTTCAAGGAGCTCGCCCACGGGTCCGTCTGTGGGAATTGGGTAGTACATGGGGATGACGGTACGGAAATGGAAGAGACCTTCCGCGTCTGAGCGGAGGAGCGCCCTGCCGTTGCCCACACGTTGAATGCCTGGCTGCTGAACGTCGTAGAAACCCTTGGTGTTGGCTTGCCAGATGTCGATTTCAGCATTGGGGAGAGGCGTTCCGTCAATGGAGACGACGCGCCCGCTCACCACAGCTCGTGGCCCATCACTTTCGGGGGAGACGTCTTCGCCTAGTTCGCGGGCGGGGGACTCGACCATATGAAAGGGACCAAGGACGGTCGAATCAGTGGCCTCTGGAGTTTCCCGGCTGTTGATGGTTTCAACCAGCATGGACACGCCCAGGACATCGGAGAGAAGGATGAATTCCTGCCTCACGTCGGTGCAGGTCTTTCCTGTCCGTGTGAGAAAGTCGATCGCTGATTCCCATTCCTCAATGGAGGGCGCTACGTCCTGCACGAAGGCGTGCAGGTGAGTCACCAGGCTGCCCAGTATCTGCTTTAGGCGCGGGTCCGATGTTTTTGCGAAGCTTTGCAGCACCTCAGAGGTGAGGGTGTCGATGTCGACATTCGTGGCCATGATTGGTCTTCCTTGACGTGTGTCGGTGGTGATGTTGGTCGTCTGACGAGGGTGCGGTGCGGGTGAATTCGAGACAGCGGGCTGGTTACCGGTGTCTCGGCAAATCGGCACGGTATTGTCCAGGACGGCGTCCAGGCGGGGTCGGGGAACCGGCGTTGACAATACTTTTTGGACCTTCGGAGCCTGCCAGTCCCTGGTGACGGCCAGGACGGTAGGCGCTGGCTGGCGGCATATTCCATAAGCATCGCGTCGGGTTGACTTGCAAGGCCCGAAGCATTGTCGATGGTGGTGGCACCGTAGGCTTCCCTCATGGCGGGGAGCCAGGGGCGTGTGATCCTCCCGTAGCTCATGTAGTTCAGGTCCAGGGTGCCGTTCCAGTCCCTATCCCTGAGCTCTGGGAATCCCGGAGGCTCCTAAACTCACGTTGTTGAAGGGGATGTCCAGGCCGCCGAGAGCACTAAGCTCTGCTTTGCCAGCGACTCAACCTCATCTGACAGCCGGAGTGCAGCCCCGGTTCCGAATAAGACCCGCATGGCCACTGCGTTCTGAATAAAGTCCCTGACAAAGGTCGAGGTACTCTCGGCAAGCATTGTGGGTTCATGCCTAGGCGGCGCGGCGCTTCCCTGCAGGAGACGAACGCCCTGCGGAATGGGGTGGTCATGTCGAGCATTGACATGGCTTGATGTTTGCATTCTGCCTCCTCCGGCTTCGTTGTTGAGTTTCCGGGTGCGGGCGTGCCGGAGTGGATGCCTGCCGGTTTCGTAGCGCTCTAAAGAAACGACCAGACATATCAATGGTCAAGTGGATCAAGAGTTTTTGTCCAATACCAATATAAGGACTCACTTATTCGGCCTGCGAATGAATGGCGGTGATTCGGTCGGGCCGATCGGGGGCGTCAGCTTCCGGGCCGCCGACTCCGCGTACAGTATCGACAAAGCCTTTGACGATGGGATTGTCTGACCCCTGCAGCCAGATGATTCCCATGCGTACCTCCACGGGGTTTTCCAAGGGACGGTATGTGACGCCGACCCGCTGGAGGCGGCGAACAGAGGCGGGCACCAGCGCCACGCCCACACCACTTGCTACAAGACCGGCAATGGTTTGGACCAGGGCTGCTTCCTGCACGACTTCGGGAACGATACCGGCACGGCGACATTGTTCGAGGACTGCTTCCCGCAGCCCGGAGCCTTGATGGCCTGAGACAGTGACGAAGGGTTCGCCAGCCAAATCGGCGACGTCAACCCTTCGGCGCGGAGCCAATCGGTGATCAGTAGGCATCACTGCCACCAACGGTTCTTGGGAAACCGCAACCGAACTTAGGCCGGGATCTCCGAAGGGAGGTTCGTCACCGAGCGGAAGGTAAAAGCACCCGCAGTCAATGACCCTGGAACGTAGTTCCTGCACTTGCTGGTCGGGGCGCAGCTCATGCAGGGACAGCTGCACACGGGGATACACTCCGCGGAAGGCCCGAAGGATCGGCGGCAGCAGCTCAGTTGTGGCCGAGGGGACAAATCCCAGCGTTAGATGTCCGATCTCCCCTGATGCCGCACTCCGTGCTTGGCTGACATTCTCCTGCAACTGAGCCAGGAGGCGCCGCGTGCTTGCCAGGAATAGCTCCCCAGCCGGTGTCAGTGAGACCTTGCGGGTTGACCTGTCGAGCAGGAGCACCCCAATTTCCTTTTCCAAGGCTCGGATCTGTGTACTCAGCGGCGGCTGAGTCATGTTCAAACGCTCCGCCGCCCTGCTGAAATTGAGCTCGTCACCGACCATCAAGAAGTACTCCAGCTGGCGCAGTTCCATGGAGCATCCCCATCTATTCATCGACAGTGTAGCGATTCGTCTCCCGCGATACTACGGGAATCGCGTTGAGCCTAGAGGTTGAGCAGCCGTTGGGCGCTACCGTGGGCAGTCTTCCCCCCCGGTCAACTTCACTGATGGGAGCGGTCCTGAGGAATTTCGTCGCCGTGTCCGTGTCTTCGAACGGGTAGTCAGTGCCGAACAGAATCTTGTCCTCCAAAGCGCATAGCAGAGGCGGTGCATCGCAGTCACCTGGTGTAAAGATTGCGTCGGATGAACTGGGGAGGGGCTTTCCGAGGGCAAGGTCTTTGCCGGTGCATTTGTGCCAGTCCCAGCGGGAGAACAGGCGCCGCATAAGGTCAACCGGAGTATATAGGATTCAGTGTCATCGCCCCAGCTCCGCATCGGGCCGACTAGCTCCGGGCACCCCGAAGGGACGTATGCCGAGTCCACACTATTGCCCGGGCACATACTCCCGGAGGAACGGAAATCGGGGTCCTCCAGGTCGCGCACTGGGTAAGCGTTGACCAGACCCCTCTGAGCCCCAAATCCTCCACGGCGCGCTCGAGCTCGCGGGCGGCCGCCTTTCGGGTCCTGCGTGGGCGGGGCTGCGGAGCCTGCCAAACGGTCGGGGTGTGGCGTTGAACGCCCAACGTTCGGCCTAGTCGCCAATCCATGCGCTACCGAGCTGACCGTCATTTCAGGTCCACAGCTAGCAGCACCGCTCGCAGGCCGGTGATTCCCGCCCCACCTCGAAAGGAGGAAGTTCCGACCTTCACGCGATGTGGGTCCCGTGATTACCTGAGTTGTGGTGAGGCCCTATGGCCACTCGGGGAGGGCTCGGGCCGGCGTGACGTCCGGGTCGGGGTATTGTCGACCCATCTTACTGGCCGCAAGCTCCTAGTGGCACCACGTCATCTGCGAGGATGTGTCTAAAAAGACCTCAAGCTGCAGGCTACCTGCACTATACGACGCCGTGCTGCAAGCCTTGGCCGAGAGCGGACATAACCGATCTGGCTTTTTGGGATCGCATTCCGGCGATCAGCATAGACCGCCCCGCACTCGCAAGACCGCGGCACAGCACCACCCACTGCTTCAGCCCCGTCAGCCCGCGGCTTTCGGCAACTACGGATGAAAATCTAGACATGGCATCTCCTCATTGAGCACTGCAAACGACGATTCTCGGAGGTCCGCTTTTGGGCTTTGATCGCTGCGTTGGGACGCTACCTCGGCACCTCTTTCGGTGTCAAAATTTGCGACCAAACTCACCCTTAAGGCTGCGGCAGAGAAAGTGGCTTCCGCGGCGTTTTGAAATTCGTGCCCCGGCGTCCGCTTCAGCCATCGCCACGAAGGGCATCTGATCTGCGGAAACGCCCATTTCGTCAAGGCGAGGGGGTTCTCGGAGCTCCCCCCTCCCGATTTAAGCGCCGATAGTGGAGATTTCGTCAATCTACTAGCGGAGGAATTGGTGGAGTCCGGGGATTGCGAAATCCACTTTGCGATAGCCTGCGGACTCGATCAGGCCCTCGGCGATGAGCCTGTTGACATTGGGCTTGGCTTTGAGGATGACGCCGATCTGACCCGCAGCGGAGAGTCCATCCTGGGCTACCATCGCGTCGAGAACTCGCGGTCTCTGGCTCGAGATATCGGACAATAACCCACGGCGCCCCCGCCCGGCTTGAAACAGTGCCCTGAAAGGGTGGCCAACACGACCCCAAGATCCGGGGCCCTATCGCAGCCCAAGCTCAAGCGATCAGCACGCATATCACCTTGGGATGAACGGCATTGCGTCAACGGCAGCCGTTACCCGGGCTCAATGGTGTCCAGCACCTCGACAGCATAGTCGATTACGGCCCGGGCGCGGGCCGTTGGTGATGATCCTTTTGGCCAAACTGCAACGACCGAGGTCTGGCCGGCGCGGGGACGAAGGTGCCTGGTTACTAGCCCTTTGCCTTCGCTCGAAACCGGGATCTGGTTTGGCCGGGACATCAGGAGGCTGTAACCGAGCCCGCGGCCCACCATTGCCCGGACAAGGTCGATCTGGGGGACCACCGCACCCACGTTTGGCTTGAGCCCGCGCTGTGCAAACATCAGCTGCGTGTATTCGGTGCTTGGCGCCGTGTTCAGCATGATGAGAGGCTTTATTGCCAGGGCATCGAGGTCGACGTCGTTTTCCTTGCTGAGCGGATCGTCGGCGCCCAGAACGGCCATGACTTCGGTCTTATAGATGACCCGGCGCTCCACGTCCGCTGGCAGCCCGATGTCATAAACGATGGCCGTATCCAACGCTCCACTTTCAAGTGCCGGCAACAGTTCAGAGTGGTCTCCCACCGTAATACTGATTTCGACCTTGGGGTGAAGACTTGCCATGCCTTCGAGCACCGCGGGGAGGACGTTGCTTGCCAGGCCCGTGTAGCACCCCAACGCCACCGGCCCCTTCAGCTCGCCGCGCAACTGGCCCAATCCGTCCGCCAGCGCACCGGCTTCCCGCAGCAGCTCCCCGGCCCGCCTAGCGAAGTGGCGTCCGGTCGGCGTCAGGTGCATGCCTTTGGCCTTCCTGCGGATGCATAACTGCTCACCCACGGCGGCCTCCAGCTCGCTGATCGCATGGGAGAGCGCAGATTCGGAGATATGCAGCTGCTGGGCCGCGGATCCGAGGGTCGCATGTTCTGGAAGCGCGGCAAAGAGCTCGAGCTGGCGAAAAGTGAACTTGGGGACAGCCAATGTTTCTCCTAAAGAATCGAAATACTTCCGCGAATATCCGCAGTTTACTAGGGAAACTTCCACTGTGAGACTGATTACACAACGACGTGCCAGTAGGAGTTATCAACCATGAAGACACAAGCCGCCCGGTGCCCTTTTCACGGGAAATCAGAGATTTCAGCCGACGCCGCGGACTCGGTGCGCGGCAGCCAGGACCTGCGTCCGGCGAACGCTGCAAAAGATCCCGCCGGCTACCCGGTGGCTGAATGGGTTGACGTGGCTGCCCTTGCCTCCGATCCATACCCGACCTATGCCCGGCTTCGGTTGGAGTCGCCGGTCGCGTGGGTTCCGCAGCTGAACAAGTTCCTGGTAACGAGCTACTCCGGCTGCCACACCGTGGAGAAGGATCAGGAGACCTTCAGTGCGAACGTTTCCGGGGCAACGATGACGCGGGCCATTGGCGCCCGGCCGATGCTGCGTAAAGACGATCCGGAGCACGCAGTAGATAGGGCGCCGGTTAACCCTGTGCTCCGTCCCAAGAACATCCAGGAAGTCTGGGGGCCGGTTTTTGAACGCAACGCCGAAACCTACCTGGAGAAAGTTGCCGAGATCGGACCCGAGGATGCAGACCTGAACCGCGACTACGCAGCGCCCGTCGCCTCGCAAAACCTCATTGACCTCCTGGGGCTGAAGGACGTTTCAGTGGAGCAGGTACGCCGCTGGTCCCACGACTTCATCGCCGGCATGGGCAACGTCCTGGACGAGAGGTCCATCTGGGATCGGTGCGACGCCGCAACCGCCGAAGCCGATGACCTGCTCGAGGAATTGATCCCCTACTACCGGCAGAATCCGGACGCCTCGATGGTGTCGGCCTTCGCTAACAGCGGGTTGCCGAATTCCAGCGTCGCGGCCAACGTCAAACTGACCATCTCCGGTGGCATGAACGAACCCCAGCACATGGTTTCCAACATGGTGTGGGCCCTCAGCAACCACCACGACCAGCGCGAGCAGGTCCTCGCCGACCCCGCATTGTGGGCGTCGGTGTTTGATGAGGCGGTCCGGTGGCAGTCCCCCATCGGCATGTACCCCCGCGAAACGACCCGTGAAACCGTGCTTGAAGGAGTGCGGATCCCGGCTGGCTCCGGGATAGGCGTCGTGGTGGCATCCGCCAACCATGACGCCACACACTTCGGCGATTCAGCAGCAGAATTCGACATCAACCGGCCAAAGCGCCCGCACCTCGCCTTCGGCAGCGGAGTCCACCTCTGCGCCGGCCACTGGGCCGCAAGGACCTCAATCGGCCAGATCGCCGTACCCATGGCCTACAAGCGCTTGCCGGGACTGCGCGTCGACGAGCGGCGACATGAGAGCTGGGACGGCTGGGTCTTCCGCGGCCTGACCAGCCTGCCCGTCACCTGGAACTAAAAGCACCACCAATTACAAGGAGCAACGATGCCCACCATCACCTACACCCAGCCCAACGGCACCCAGCAAACCCTCCAAGTCGAGGCAGGCGCAACATTGATGCGAGCGGCCGTCAACAACGGCATTGACGGCATCATCGGCGAATGTGGCGGTCAGGCCATGTGCGCCACCTGTCACGTCTACGTGCGCCCCGAATACGTCCAGGCGCTGCCCGGTATCAGCGACGACGAAGACGAAATGCTCGACTGCACCACCGCCGAGCGGCGGGACAGCTCCCGGTTGGCATGCCAGATCACAATCGACGCAGAACTGTCAGAGATTGTCGTCGATATCCCTGCCAGCCAACTCTAGAAGCGGGGACCGGGACATGAGCGTTGTCATCATTGGTGGCGGACAGGCCGGCCTGCAGGTCGCCGATACGTTGCGGACCGAGGGCTACGACGGGTCGATCGACGTGATCGCCGAGGAACCGGGGCTGCCCTACCAGCGCCCGCCGCTATCCAAGGACTACCTGGCACCGGGCGCGGAAGCGGCTCCTTTGTCGCTCCGCGGCGCATCTTTCTTCACGGACAAGGACGTCACACTCCACGACGGCGTCCAGGCAGTCGCGGTCGACCGGGCCGAACGCACGGTGAAGCTCACCGAAGGTTCGCTCCACTATGACCACCTCGTCTTCGCAACCGGTGCCCGAAACAGGGTGCTGAACTGCCCGGGCGTATCCCTGCCTCGCATCCATGGGCTGAAGACGCTAATGGATGCAGAGGCGCTGCACGCGGCGCTGCCCACCGCCCGCAACATCGTCATCATCGGTGCCGGATTCATCGGACTGGAATTCGCCGCTGCCGCCCTGGCACACGGATGCAACGTGACCGTCCTGGAATTCGCGCCACGCCCGATGGGACGGGCACTGACACCGGCCATGAGTGAATGGTTCGCAGCCACCCACCGCTCACAAGGTGTCAACCTGCGCTTGAACGAAGGCATTGACCGCTTCGAGCCCGGCGCAGATGGCCGCGTCGGAGCTGCAATTTCCACCACTGGGGCTGCATATCCCGCGGATCTCGTCCTCGTCGGCATCGGCGTGCAGCCCAACGACACGTTGGCGTCCGAAGCCGGCCTCGAAACCAGCAACGGCATTGTCGTCGATGAAACTCTTCGCACAGCAGACCCAGCCGTTCTGGCAATCGGGGACTGCGCCAGTTTCCCCAGCGCACATGCCCAGGCCCGTCTGCGTCTGGAGTCGGTCCAGAATGCCACCGATCAGGCTCGGCATGCCGCACGGACCATCCTCGGAGCCGGCAACCCCTACACGGAACTGCCGTGGTTCTGGTCTACACAGGGCCCATACAGGCTGCAGATGGCAGGGCTCGCGCGGCCCGATGATGACATGTTGATCCTGGGGGAGCAGGGGGCAGCAAAGTTCTCCGTCCTTTGCTTCAGGGACGGCGTCCTTGCGGCTGTGGAATCGGTCAACAAGGCCGCGGACCATATGGCGGCCCGCAAATTACTCGCCGCCGGCGCGGGCATCACCCGCACCCAGGCAGAAGCCGAGGGGTTCACTCTGAAGGCTGCCGCCAGCACTCCGGTCGTCCCGGTCCCCGCCTGACGGGCGCAGCTGACTCAACTCCAACAAGTCTGCACCACAGTTCAATCCCCAGGTTTCCCCTGGAGGTACACCGCTCACACCAACTGGAGAACCATGAGCACGTCCACCCACAGTTCGATGGCGAACCAACGTCGTGTCGCCTTCGCTACCGTCATCGGAACCACCGTTGAATGGTACGACTTCTTCATTTATGCCACGGCCGCCGGCCTGGTGTTCGCGAAGCTCTTCTTCGAACCAGCTGGCGAATCCATTGGTCTGATGTTGTCCTTTGCCTCTGTCGGCATCAGCTTCCTCTTCCGGCCCCTCGGCGCCTTCCTGGCCGGCCACTACGGCGACAAGATCGGCCGCCGCGCCATGCTCGTGATGACCCTGGTGCTAATGGGCGCGGCAACCACGTTGATCGGCTTCCTGCCCACCTACGCGACCGCCGGCGTGATCGCCCCGATCATGCTCCTGCTGCTGAGGATCCTGCAAGGCATCTCCGCCGGCGGGGAATGGGGCGGAGCCGTCCTGATGGCAGTTGAGCACGCCCCCAGCGACCGCCGCGGACGGGCAGGAGCCTTCCCTCAGCTGGGCGTCCCGCTGGGGCTGCTGTTGGCCACCGGCGTCACAGCGCTCATGACCGGTGTAATCTCCCCGGGGGCAGCCTTCCTCGAATGGGGATGGCGCGTGCCCTTCCTGCTCAGCATCGTTCTCATCGTAGTCGGCTACTTCGTACGCCGCGCTGTAGATGAGTCGCCCGTCTTCCAGGAAATCGCTGCCGCCAAAAAGCAGTCCAGGATACCGATCGTGGAACTGTTCCGCCGTCACGGACTGCTCGTGATCATCGCTGCCCTGATCTTCGCAGGCAACAACGCCGCAGGCTACATGGCAACCGGCGGTTTCATCCCAAGCTATGCGTCCGGCCCCGCTGTCGGTCACGAACGTACCGACGTGCTCCTCGCCGTCACTTACGGTGCAGCCGTCTGGCTTGCCTTCACCTACCTCGCCGGCTACCTCTCGGACAGGATTGGCCGCAAGAACACCTACTTCATAGGCTTAGGCGCCCAACTGCTGGCCTGCTTCCCGCTCTTCTGGATGATCAACACGGGGTCCCTGCCGATGCTCTACCTGGCGATGACCATTTTCACCGTGGGTCTGGGCTTGGCGTACGGCCCGCAGGCCGCCCTGTACTCGGAAATGTTCCCCGCCTCGGTGCGCTTCTCCGGCGTCTCCATCTCCTACGCCCTGGGTGCCATCCTCGGCGGCGCCTTTGCCCCCACCATCGCCACAGCGCTCGTGCAGGCCACGGGTGGAACAGACGCCGTTTCCCTGTATCTCGTGGGTATGACGCTTGTCTCCCTTGTGGCCGTCGCACTGGTGCGGGACCGCTCCGGCATCGACCTTTCCATTCGGAATCAGGCCGAACAAGAAGTCGGAGCGCTAGTTTTTCACCGGCGCACCGCGGATCTCTTGAATGAGCCCGTTCGCACCAACTGATCG
Source organism: Arthrobacter sp. 05T444 (assembly GCF_056395905.1). Classification (NCBI taxonomy): domain Bacteria; kingdom Bacillati; phylum Actinomycetota; class Actinomycetes; order Micrococcales; family Micrococcaceae; genus Arthrobacter; species Arthrobacter sp. 05T444. The sequence goes on along the minus strand of NZ_JBFTKK010000013.1, from coordinate 112,032 downwards.
ACGGCCCCAACCGGCGGAAGCTAGCGATCGAAGCCGGCAATAATGACCCACAATTCACGCACTACAAAGGTCTGCGACAGAGCGGCCGAGACAAGGACAGCAATTAATGGCACACCGGGTTAGGGCAGTTATTGCCAGGGAAAAGAACGCACCTGTGTCTGTGGAAACCATCCTAGTTCCGGACCCGGGTCCGGGAGAGGCGCTGGTGGACATCCTCACGTGCGGGGTCTGCCATACCGACCTGCACTACAGGCAGGGAGGAATCACCGACAATTTCCCCATTCTGCTGGGCCACGAGGCCACAGGTGTGGTCAGCGCGGTGGGACCGGATGTTATGCAGGTGGCGCCGGGTGACCGGGTGATCCTGAACTGGCGCGCCGTGTGCGGTGAGTGCCGTGCGTGCGCGAAGGGCCAGCCACAGTACTGCTTCAAAACGCATAACGCGACGCAGAAGATGACGCTCGAGGACGGAACGGAACTCTCTCCCGCGCTGGGCATCGGCGCGTTCGCGGAGAAGACACTCGTCGCCGCCGGGCAGTGCACCAAGATTGACGACGACGCCGATGCCGCCGCTGTCGGGCTGCTCGGCTGCGGTGTGATGGCCGGCATCGGTGCCGCGATCAACACCGGCGAGGTCAAACGCGGCGAGTCCGTGGCCGTGATCGGTTGCGGCGGGGTGGGTATCGCCGCGATCGCCGGGGCAAAGCTCGCCGGCGCCACCACCATCATCGCGGTGGACATCGACGCGAAGAAGGTGGAGATGGCCAAGTCCCTGGGCGCCACCCACGGCGTGGATTCCAGCCGGGAAGACCCCATCGAGGCGATCCGTGCCCTCACGGACGGCAACGGCGCGGACGTGGTGATTGACGCCGTCGGACGCCCTGAAACGTACAAGCAGGCGTTCTACGCCCGCGACCTCGCCGGGCGTGTGGTGCTGGTGGGTGTCCCGACGCCGGAGATGACCCTTGAGCTGCCGCTGCTGGACGTCTTCGGCCGGGGCGGGTCGCTGAAGTCCTCCTGGTACGGAGACTGCCTGCCCTCCCGCGATTTCCCCATGCTCGTGTCCCATTACAAACAGGGCAACCTGGACCTGGACGCCTTCGTCACCGAACGCATCACTATCGACCAGGTGGAGGAAGCCTTCGAGAAGATGCACGAGGGCAAGGTCCTGCGCTCGGTCGTGGAAATCCAGTCAGGGGCGGGTTCCTGATGGGCGTCACTATTGAAAACCTGGTCACCTCGGGCACTTTTTCGCTCGACGGCGGCACCTGGGACGTGGACAACAACGGCTGGATCATCGGCAATGACGATGAGTGCGTGATCATCGACTCACCGCACGACGCCGCAGCGATCATCAACCCGAGGCCCCGGTCAGGCTTCAATTTGCGCCGTAGCCCCGGCATGATTTGGGCGCAGGGGACTCCTGACATGCCTGCAGACGACTACTGAAACTGACATAGCTTGTCAGGTTCCAGTACATCTCACGCTGACGGAAGAATATATCGTGCAGGGGGTGCGGGGACCGCGCAATTTAGCGGGGTGAATATTAATAAACTGCGGACCTACATCATTGCGCTGGCTCCACCGTCCACCACCAAGTGCGATCCCGTGACCCATTTCGACTCGTCGGAAGCAAGGTAAAGGCCTGCATACGCGACGGCGATAGGGTCCCCTGGCTTCCCGTCTATCGTGCGCTCGACGATCGGGGCTACCGGAGCGTTCGCGCCAAACTCCTCGAACATCGCAAGTACCGGCGGGGTTGCCATGACACCAGGACTGACGCAGTTGACGCGGACGCCGACGGCGACACCCTCGGCGGCGAGCTGGCGAGTGAGGGCGATGACGGCGCCTTTGGCGGCAGCATGTGCGGCCTGCGGCAGGGCCCGGGCACCTAGGATCCCTGCGCCCGAACCGATGTTCACGATCGCACCGCCGACGGCGGCCAGGTGCGTCCAAGCGCTTTGGCACGCGTGCCACACCAGGTCCAGTTCGTTCTGGATGGTAAACCGGTAATCCGCGCCGCTCATCTGGGCGAACGGCGCGAATTTCGGCATGCTGGCGTTATTGTAGAGCACGTCGATGCGACCGTGGCGTTCCATAGCGCTCCTAACCCAGCGATCGATGTTCTCCCGGTTGCCCAAGTCCATCGGAGCGCTTGATTCGATTGCGCCTCCGTCGGCTTCCACCAAACGGACAGTCTCCGCAGATCTGTCGGCGTCTAGGTCGCAACCGACGACTGTGGCGCCTTCGCGTGCGAACAGCCGGGCGGTGACCCGGCCCATTCCGCCCCCGATGCCTGTCAAGAGGACGACTTTTCCTTCCAGACGACCACCAGCCATGGTTTCTTCTCCGTTCATCTCGTCATATGTATTGGGGCCTATGCAACCACAGCGAGGAGGACGCCGTGGCCCGGAGGGGTGGGATGGTGCAGTCCGTGCACAGTTCTGTGCGCGGACTGCACCATGGGCCCGCAACCGCCCTATTCGGGTGCGGGATCACGCAGGATGAAAAGCACGTGTTACGCACGACACACCGCATCAAAGGAGATGATGAATGATGAGTATCACCCCCGAAACGTCGACTCGCCCGCTCCCGCCCGGAGTCACCGAGCTTGACCTCGAAAAGGCACTCGTGGCGTTCGCCGCCGCGATCGGCGAAGACAAGGTCGAGAGCGATGCCGATTCTCTGCAGGACTTCCAGGATCCCTTCCAGGTTCCCGGCTCCGCGACGAATCTCCCGTCAGCTGTCGTCAGCCCAATGAGTACTGAGGACGTCCAGGCGATCGTTCGGATCGCCAACGAGTATCGCATTCCGTTGTGGCCCATCAGCCGCGGCAAGAACAATGGTTATGGGGGAGCTGCGCCTCAGGTGCGCGGCTCCGTGATGCTCTCGTTCCGGAACATGAACCGCGTCCTGGAGATCAACGAGGAGCTCGGCTACGCGATCGTGGAGCCGGGCGTGAGCTGGTACGACCTGCACGATGCGATCAAGGCCGGCGGGCACAACCTCGTGGCTTCCATCGTGGATATCGGCTGGGGAGGCGTCGTTTCGAACACGCTCGAGCACGGGCTCACCTACATGCCGTACTCGATCGACCAGGCCTCGCACTGCGGCTTTGAGGTCGTACTCCCGAACGGGGACCTCATGCGCACCGGCTCGGGCGCCATGGACAACAACCCGACCTGGCCGTTGTACAAGCGGGGCATCGGGCCGACCTCAACCGAGATGTTCATGCAGTCGAACTACGGCATCGTCACGAAGATGGGCTACTGGCTCATGCCGAAGCCCGAGGTTTACATGCCGCTGTGGCTGCGCGTCTGGGATGAGGCGCAGATGCCCGCTGTGGTCGATGCGCTGCGCGAGCTTATGCTGTCCGGCACCATCGACATGCGCCCGCAGCTGTCGAACACGCTGTGCATGGCCTCGATGCTCACCACCCGCGCTGAGTGGTACGCCGGTGAGGGCCCGATGCCGGAGGAGATCATCGATAAGATCGCCAAGGAGATGGGTTTGGGGCGCTGGATGATGCGTTTTGCGCTCTACGGTGACGAAGCGGTGGTCGACCACAACTTCGCCAAGCTTCAGGCGCGCTTCCTGCAGATCCCGAGTGTCGACCTCGTGGGCCAGAAGCACGGGGCCGACGCGTGGGAGACACTGCCCAACCCGCACGAGCGCGTTCAGATCGGGGTGCCGAGCCAGGATCTCTACAAGATGGCAGGCTGGTCAGGCGGCGAGGAGGGCGGCCACGTCGACTTCTCGCCGGTCATCCCGCTTACCTCCCAGCACGCGATCGCCGCGCAGAAGCTGATGGCCGAGATGTGCGCCGAGGTGGGCCTTGATTTCCTCGGCGGCATGCTCCCGATCAACGCGCGTGCAACCACCTTCATCAACGTGATCCCCTTCGACACGAAGAACCCGGAGCAGGTAGCAAAGGCGTACGCCCTGGCCAAGCGCATGGTCGCAGAGGCGGGCAAGCGCGGATACGGCGAATACAGGGCGCATCTGTCCTTCATGGACCTCGCAGCCGATCAATTCGGCTTCAACGACCACGCGTTGCGGCGCTTCAACGAGACGATCAAGGACACGCTCGATCCCAACGGGATTATCGCTCCGGGTAAGTCAGGGATCTGGGGCACCCGCCTGCGTGAGGCCGGCTTCCCGCAAACCTGACCGCGCATCCTTAGGAAACCCCCGCCCTACTATGAGGGCGGGGGGTTCCCCGCCGCCTCCGGCAGCTGCCTGGCATCGCGCGGAGCGTAACCGTGCACCTCGCGAAAAGCCCTGCTGAAGCTGGCCGGATGGCGGTATCCCCACCTCGTCGCGACAGACGCGATTGTCGTTTCCGGAGACCGGCGCAACTCGACCACAGCCCCTTCAAGCCGCCGTTCGCGGATCCAGGACGACACCCCGGTGCCGGAGGATGCGAAGATCTTGTGCACGTAGCGGGTGGACACGAAATGGGCCTGTGCGATCAGCTCGGGCCCGAGTTCCGGATCGTGCAGGTGGTCCATCGCATACCGCTGCATCCGTGCGAGCAGTGCCTCGGAGCGGGAGCGCGGATCAGAAATCTGCGGCTCCAAAATGTCCTGGGCGCCGTACATGCCTCGAAGTAGGGGCAAAAGCATTTCTGCCGCGGAATCCCCGTCAGGGCCCGAGAGCCCGCCGCCGCTCGTGGTGGTTCGGGCGAGCTGGGCGAGGAACGGCGTTGCCGGCCCGGCGAGTCGTCCGTGGCCCGAATCCACCCTCGTAGCAGACTGCCGGATAATGCTCTCGGACTGCGCCCCGATGAACCATTTGGGAATGCTGAAGACGATCACCTCGAAACCCTCGCGGCTCTCAAAGGTGGAAGGCCGCGACGTATCCTGGCACGCAATGTCGCCGGGGCGTAGGGCGCAGCTGCGATCGTCCTGCTCGATATGGATCAAGCCCTGCGTCAGCACATACAGCAAGACGCATTCCGGGTCTGCAGTGGCGATCATCCGTGGCGTCCGGGCTACCCGGTGCGCAAGTCCTTGGATGGACTGGACCCGGACCGGTCCCAGCTGGCCACCGGCCAGGCGGGCCTCGAAGGAGGACGCCCCGACCGATTCGACCTGCATGGGGAAGAAACGTTCGGCGATCCCCGCCGACCAGTAGTCCCGGCGCTCGGCCGGGGGCACCGACCGGGTGTCCAGTACCGACGTCATGGGCCACCTTCCAAATATTCGATCCGTTCCGTACCGAGTGTAAGGTGCGTCACATCGCTATGCAAAGATGCCCCAGCATCCCGTCGGTGGGCTGCGTACAACCGGCGGAAGCTGGGTGGTTACTCCGCGGGCCCACCACCGGAAACGGCCCCTTACGCCCGGATCGATGAATCGTCCAGAAGTGATCGCATACGTTTCGTATTGGATGATCCGGCACGTATTGTTGACGCATGGCAATTAGAAGCGAAGAGAGTCGTCGGGCCGTTTTGGAAGCAACCATGAAGTTGCTCGAAGACTCGGGGCCCGAGGGGCTTACCGTTCAAAAGCTCTCCATTGAGCGTATTGCCCGCGAAGCAGGCGTCAGCAAGACCACCATCTATAGGTGGTGGTCGAGCAAGGTTGCTGTGGTCATCGATACATTCCTGGACAACCACGTCGCGCGTACCCCCGTGCGGGAGGACGTGCCCGCGATCGACGCGCTCCGTGAGCACATGGCCTCCCTTGCGGACGTCTACGCAGGCAATGAGGGCCGACTCGTGGCGCAACTCATCGGAGAGTGCCAGCAGGACGAAACAACGATGGCTGAGTTCAAGAAGCATTTCTGGTCCCCCCGCGCGCTGGTTGTTGAATCCCTGGTTGAGCGGGCCATCAGCGAGGGGTCAATGCGCAAGGATCTCGACGCCCGAGTCGTCACGGAGATGCTGTATGCCCCCATCTACTTCCGTCTACTGTTCCAATCGGGCACCCTCGACGCCAAGGCCACCGATACCATCATGCAGACGGCGCTTGAGGGGCTTGCGGCCGGGTAGCGACCGATGGGGATTCGGGCCCGTCGATAGGTCCTGTCATTGCGGCGTTCAATACTAAACGTTTAGTATCGATTGACGATACGACGAACTAGTGGAAGGTGTCCCGCATGAGCATCACACCGGAAGAACTCCTGGACCGTGCACAGATTACCGATCTTCTCTCCGAATACGCGTCCTGCCTGGACGAACGCCGTTTCGATGACCTGCCTCACATCTTCACCGATACCGGGTCGATAGACTTTCCCGGCGGTGCGATTCGCGGAGCCACTCAATTGCGAACCCGCACCGCCGCAGACCTTGGGCGCTACCTCCTGACTCAGCACGTCGTGTCGAATCAGCTTGTCAGCGTGGACGGCGAGCGTGCCACGTTGCGGGCCAATGCGATCGGAACCCACGTTATAGGGCTAGGGCATCCGTCCCGTATTGCGGTTGCGGGGGGTAGGTACTTTTGCGACCTGGTCCGGACGCCGAGTGGATGGCGTTTTCAATCCATCGCTCCGCAGTATCTGTGGTTTGCAGGGGAGCCTTTACAGCATTAGGTCTGTCGCCATCTTCGATGCTCCCCTCACGACTTAGTCGCGCGGGAAATGTCTGATGGAAAGGCCGAATCCTGTACAATACGATACGGTCCGTATATGATGGGTTGGACGTCCGTTTCGATACCCTGATGTGCCCACACGGCACTTTGGCCATCCCGTTCCGGCGCCGTTCCCTTCCCGGCCCGTGGAGCAAGTCCGCCGACAGGCGATCCACAATGAAAGGACACATCATCGTGAGTACCGCCATCGCGCCCAATGACGCGGTCATCGTCTCCTACCGCCGGACCCCGATCGGACGCGCCCGCAAGGGCTCGCTGGCCGGCATGCGTCCCGAGGATCTTGCCGTGGCCGCAATCCGCGGAGCGCTCTCAGACCTCGGACACATCGACTTGCTGGGGTTTTCCGACGCCTACGTGGGTTGCGCGGTGCCGCAGGGTGCGCAGGGCGACAACATCGGGCGCCGGGCCATGGTGCTCGCCGGGATGGACAACGTACCGGCGGTGACCGTCAACCGCTTCTGCGCCTCCTCGCTGCAGGCCACCGCGATGGCGGCCCAAGCCGTGAAGGCCGGCGACGGGGAAGCGTTTTTGGTCGCGGGCGTCGAATCGACGAGTTCGACACCGCCCGTGGTGGAGTCCCCGCACCCCGCTTTTGCGGACGCGGCACGGCGTGCCGACGAGCTCTTCGAATCTGATCAGCCATGGGAGGACCCCCGGGATCATGGGCAGCTGCCCGACGTCTACGTGTCCATGGGCAAAACCGCCGAGTTCGTTTCGCGCCAAACCGGCACCACGCGCCGCGACCAGGACGAATGGGCCTTGGAATCCCAGCTCCGGGCGGAGCGGGCCTTGGAGTCCGGGTACTTCGCCCGCGAGATCGTCCAGGTAACCACGGCTGAAGGCGCCGTCGTGGGCACGGATGACGGCCCGCGCCCGGGCACCACCTTGGAGGCCCTCTCCGGCCTTAAGCCCGTGTTTCACGAATTTGGAACAGTCACAGCAGGAAACGCCAGCCCGCTTAACGACGGTGCCTCTGCCTTGGTGGTCATGAGTGCACAGCGCGCCAACGAGCTGGGGCTGAAGCCGCTGGCCCGCATCCTGGGCAGTGCCGCAAGCGGCCTGTCGCCGGAAATCATGGGACTGGGTCCTGTGGACTCGACCCGCCGCCTGCTTGAGCGCCTCGGACTGACGATCGGGGACATTGACATTATTGAGCTGAACGAGGCTTTCGCCGCGCAGGTGGTTCCCGTCGTGCGGAAGCTTGGGGCCGATCCGGACCGGGTCAACCCGTTTGGCGGGGCGATCGCCCTGGGCCACCCCTTCGGTGCCACTGGCGTACGGCTGGTCGGCACACTGGTCAATGGACTGCAGACAAGGGACGGATCGCTCGGCCTCGCCACACTCTGCGTGGGCGGCGGCCAGGGCATGGCGATGGTCGTAGAGAGGCTCTCGTGAAACAGTCAACGCTTATCGCCGACCCGGCCCGCTCGATGCTGGCCGCCGACCGGGCCCTGGAGGGCCTCGGTATTCAGGTGCTGAGTGCCAGCGAGGGGCGTGCGACGGCGGTCCTGACGGTCACTCCCGAAATGGCCAACGGGCACGGGATTGCCCATGGCGGCCTTGTCTTCGCCCTGGCAGACACCGCGTTCGCCATGGCCGCCAACACTTTCGGCGCCGGAATAGCGACCGCCGAGGCTTCGATCTCATACATTTCTCCGGCTCACATCGCCGACGAACTGGTTGCCTCCGCGGAAGTGAGCTTCCACGAGGGCCGCCGAATGATTGTGGATGTCATGGTACGTGCGGGGGAGCGGACAGTGGCCATTTACCGCGGAACAGGACGCGCCCTGCGACCGGTGGAGTGAGTTTCTAGAGAAGCCCCATATATAGGTCAAAATGCGTGTGCGCCCGGACTCCAAGGTGGAGTCCGGGCGCACACGCGTTAGTGTCAAGATTTCCGCGCCGGACCCTGTGAAGGATGAAAGTCCGGCGCGGCCATAGGTCAGTTCTTCGAGCCCTTCTGGCCGGCGGTGGCCAGCTTATCGGCGATGCCCATAAGGACCGGGGAACCGGTCGCGGCGATTAGCAGGCTCTCCACCGGACGCTTGAGCATGATAGATAAGGGTTCCTTTGCCCCAGCGAGAACCGCTTCGCGCCCCATGGCCGGGTTCTTGTGGCAGCGTACGGGCACGTTGAGGATCAAGCGGCGCAGGCACGAGTTTTCGTGGTCGCACCATGTGATCTCGTTCTGTCGCCCTTGGAGCACCTTGTTGGGGAAATCCGGGTCGGCCAGCAGTTGCCGGGCCAGCATGATTCCGTCAGCGAATCCGGCGGTGATGGCATCTGCGCTTTGTCGCGGGTTGTAGGTGCTACTCAGGAGCAGGGGGACGTTGGGCATGGCGGCCCGGAAGGCCTGCGGCTCTCCGTGCTCGATGATTGCACCTGATTCGGACGTGACATTGTTGTCCATCGACTCGTAGTTTGCATCACTGAGGGCAATGTAGCCGAGACCTTCCTTTTCGATGATCGAGGCCACCTCCGCGAACCCTTCGGGGCCCTGGCCATCGGGGAGGTGGTCGTTGGTGCTCATCCTCAGGCCCACGGGATAATCGGCACCGACTTCGGCGCGGATCGCCCGAATCGTGTCGACAAGGATGCGGGCACGGTTTTCGGCGCTACCGCCGTATTCGTCGGTCCTCCAGTTAGTGCGCGGTGAGAGGAAGGACGAATAGAGGTAGCGCATGTGTGCCCCGAGCTCGACGCCGTCGAAGCCGGCGGCCTTGGCCCGGAGTACAGCGGCGACGGTGTCGTTTTGGACTTCGAGGATCTCGTCCTTGGTGATCTCCTCCGGAGTCGGGTTTGTGCGGCCGCCCGGGATGTAGAAGCCGTGCGGGAGGCGAGGTGCTGCCATCCGGACCGGCTTGGGGCTTGCAGCACGTGTTGACCTCCCCTCGGCCGGTACGCCCATGGCACCAAAGCTGGGGAAGATCTGGGCAAAGATCGGAACATCGTGTTCGTGTACGGCATCGACCATGCGCTTGAGTCCCGGAATGAAATCGTCACGGTCAAAACGCATCAACGGCTGGAACGGTGCTTCCTCATTCCCGCGCTCCGTGGCAACGGTGCCGCCGATAATCAGCAGCCCAGCGCCGCCGCGTGCACGAGTGGTCAGGAACTCGATTGTCTGGTCGCTGGGGTGGCCGTCCTTGGTGGGCTGCAGCACCGCCATGGGGCTGAGCACATAACGGTTCTTGATGGTCAGGCCGTCGATTTTCCAGGGGCTGGAAAGCACCTCGGCGACGGTAGCGGTCTCGGGGGACATTTTTCTCCTTGGTTATTAGTGGAACCAGGATGAAATTATTCATCCGAATATCACGTGCGAGTCGTTTCGTATCGTATCGTGTTGTCGCTCCTTTGCATATGGAGCGGTAAGAAATTTCAGGGGCGTGAGGCTCGGGGGCTGATTGACAGTATGGCGCGCGTCACCTACCGTTCAATACGAATCGGAGCGTTTCGAATATACCCATAGACAACTCAGGAGAGCCAATGTCCAGATTTTCCGCAACGCTGACAGCGATTGCCGCGCTTTCGGCCAGCACAATCCTCCTGGCCGGATGCTCGGCCACCGGGTCTGCGCCGAAGGAAACGGCGGCGGGCGCAGTGACGTTGGCCGTCGGCGTGACACCGATAGCCAATGCGGCCTCCGTCTACATTGCCGAACAGCAGGGATTCTTCAAGGACGAGGGTTTGAATGTCACGGCCACGACAATCCAGACCGCTTCTACGGCGATCCCCTCCTTGCTCAACAACCAACTCCAGATGGCACTAATGACGTCCGTCCCCATTGTGACGGCCGCATCAAAGGGGTTGCCGATCCGGGTCGTCTCGGGCAGTGATCGCTATCCCCACGACCCGAAGCATGATACGACCGCTCTCGTCGCCGCGCGAGGAAGCGGTGTTGGCTCCGTGAAAGACCTTTCCGGCAAGACTGTGGCTGTGGTCGGCCTCAAGTCGGCGCCCGAGCTGGCCCTGCGGGTTCTCCTGAAGAATGCCGGGGTCGATCCCGGCCAGGTGAAAGTCGTCGAAATCGCATACCCGGACATGGTTCCGGCGCTTCAATCCAACCGGGTGGACGCGGCGTTCATCGTCGATCCGTTCCTTTCCAAGGCACAGGCCGCGGACCTGCCGGTGATAGGACGGCCGTTCACTGAGGGCATCGGCGGGATGAGCGCACTGGAGTGGGTGGCCAGCGATGCATTCACTAAGTCCAACCCGGACGCCGTTCAGCGGTTCACTAAAGCGATGAAGCGTGCCGGTGAGTATGCAAACGAGCATCCCGAAGCCGTACGCGAGGTACTCCCGAAATTCACCTCGTTATCGCCGGAGGCCGTTCAGAATTCCGTGATTCCCACCTACGACACGAAGCTTGGCGTGGACGACCTCCAGGCGTTTGTCGACCTGATGACCAAGGAAGGATTCATCGATGACGGTTACGACCCCGCAAAACTCATCTGGACCACTGAGGGCAGTTGAAGCACCGATCAAGCCCCGCCCACCCGTTCCCAGGCTTCATCGGGTGGCAGTGAACCGGTTGTTCCAGTTTAGCGTCATCGTTCTGGTGCTCGGGGTGTGGCAGGCAGCCGCGACTGCCGGGCAGCTCGGCGTGGTGCCAACACCGCTGGTTGTCGCCGGCGCGGGGCTGGGCCTTGTCCTCGACGGGTCACTGTGGGGCCCCCTGACGGAGACCCTGGCCAGCTGGGTTATCAGCCTATTGTTGGCGGTGGTGATCGGCGTGATTGTGGGCTTCCCGCTCGGCCTGAGCCGCTTAGCCTACCAGCTGTCGGTGGTGACGCTGGACTTCCTGCGGACAATCCCAGCTTTGGTGTTCGTCCCCTTGGTTGTCCTGCTCTACGGCGCGGGACTGCAGAGCACGATACTGCTGGCTTTCTTTGGGGCCGTGTGGGCGATGGTCATGCAAACCATCTACGGTGCGCGCGACCTGGACCCCGTTGCCCGAGATACTTTCCGCTCCTACGGCGTCCGTCGCTGGGACACGGTGACCCGGCTACTCATCCCGACGGCCCTGCCCTATATCGCAACGGGGATCCGACTGGCTGCCGCGATCTGCCTGCTGATTTCGATCAGTGCGCAAATCGTCCTTCCCGCCGGCGGGATCGGGGAACAGATCGTGATCAACCAACTGGGTGGGGCGGTCCCCCAGATGTTCGCCTACATCGTGTTGTGCGGGGCCCTTGGCATGGCCATCGACGCAACATTCCGGTGGTTCGAACGCAGTATTCTCGCTTGGCACCCGTCGCACCGGAAGGTCGTCTCATGACGCGAAGGATTACCTCGCTCCTCGTACCGCTCCTGGTCCCTGCCTTGCTCATTGCGCTGTGGTGGGTGGCCAGCGCCCGGAGCACATCCATTTTCTTTCCTCCCCTTGCCAATATTTGGCACAGGTTCCAGGACCTGTGGCTGTTCGACCTCGTCGGTGAACACGTGGTGCCCAGCCTTAACTCGGTACTGGTCGGCCTCGGCATCTCCATCGTGATCGGGGTCGGCCTGGGCATCGTGCTCGGGCTGAACGATGCCATCGCAACGGCTGTTGGACCCATGCTGCAGTTCATGCGCTACCTGCCCGCGGTAGCGATGCTGCCGCTGGTCATCCAGCTGATGGGCATTGGCCCCGACATGCGGGTCGTGATTGTGGTCCTGGGTGCCCTGTGGCCGGTGTTGCTCAACACCATCGACGGCGTCCGGGGAGTGCACCCCGCGCTGGTCGACGTCGCCAAGTCCACGCGGCTCCTACCCGTCGACTGGGTATTCCGGGTAGTCGTCCCCAGCGCCGCGCCACAGATTTTCGCCGGCATCCGGGCCAGCCTGGCAGTATCCGTGATCCTGATGTTCGCCAGTGAACTGATGGGCGCATCACGGGGGATCGGATATTTCATTCTGCAAACCCAACGCCAGTTCTCGTTGCCCGAGATGTGGTCCGGCATGATCCTGCTCGGCATCATCGGCTATTTACTCAACGTCATCCTTATGCTCGTCGAGCGCTTCGCGCTCGACTGGCACCGCCAGGCACGAAACTGAAAGTAGGCCCACATGCAGTCCACACCGATGCCCATTCTGGAAGCCGACGGGATCGGCAAGTCCTTCGGCAACAACCAAGTTTTGTCCGATGTCACATTTTCCGTCGGGAAAGGTGAATTCGTCTGCATCGTTGGTCCCTCCGGCACCGGAAAGACCACGCTGCTGCGTGCACTGTCCGGGCTGGGACCGGGCAACACAGGGGAAGTGAGAGTCAACGGGCGCGTTGTTGTGCAGCCGCCGGCTGAACTCTCGGTCGTCTTCCAGGACTACAGCAGGTCGCTGATGCCTTGGATGAGGGTGGGAAAAAACGTCGAGCTGCCGCTAAGGCGGCTAGGCTTGTCCCGCGAGGAGCGCCGGAAACGCGCGGAGCAGGCGCTGCGGGACGTGGACCTGGGGCATGCCGAGGACCTGTATCCCTGGCAGATGTCCGGCGGCATGCAACAGCGTGCCGCGATTGCCCGGTCACTGGCCTATCGCCCCGAGATCCTGATCATGGACGAGCCGTTCGCCTCCGTTGATGCTCAGACCCGGGCGGACCTCGAGGACCTGATGTTGGACATACGCGACCGCTTGGGAGTTACGATCGTCTTGGTGACACACGACATAGAGGAAGCGGTGTATCTGGGCGATAAGGTCATCGTCTTGTCCGGCCGGCCGGCCTCAGTTGCCGCCTTGGTCGAGATCCCGCTGGGCACCGGACGCGACCAGATCGAAACCAAGTCCCGCCCCGAGTATCTGGAACTCCGGGCGGAAATCCACCGGATGATCATGAGGAAACCAGACACCGTGGCGCGCTGAGCGGGCCCCCAATGACCTCCAAGGGGCTGCCTGGTCTCCTCGACAGGGCAACAGCCCTCAAGGCAAAACATCATCGCGCTGAAGGCCCGGGCGATTGATTTGGCGCCCGAGCCTCTGCTCCGCCGAGCCCATGAGCAGGCTCTTCGAATGTGCTAAGGCACACGGGGCACTGATTCAATGAACTTCGAGTTGGGGGTGCGCAGGTGCCGTACGCATTGCACCCGGCAGGACCAACAAGGAACTGGTAAACGACGAGCATCTTGTCTTGAGGCCTCCGCCACGACCGATGGCGGGGGCCTTGCCTGCTTCGCCGCGAAGAACTGCGCGGGAGGTTCGTTCGTATACGAGCGCGGCAGCGGTGGGCCGATCTCCGGCCCACCGCCGTGGCCTTCGCCTACCATTTCCGCAGGCCGGATGGTCCTTACGTCACTTCGGCTGACACTAGGATTGGCCAGAACCTGATCGACTGGACTGCAGATTTGCGAGATCCTGGTCCACTAGGTGATCGATCCCCAACGCACACTGGAGAGGCCTGCCTCCCGAGACTGGGGGAGCGGTCCGCAGGCTCTTGCTCACGCGGTCTCGCGGTGGGGCAACGCGCAGAAGAAATACTAGGGACGGCTCACTGTGGGGAAGAAATGATGTGAGCCTCGGCGTGTGATTCATAGAAGAGGGCAGCGGTAATTCGGCTGGCCCTACCCAATCACAGCGGGCGGAAGCGCAGACGGGGATGCCCCTGCCCATTGGCAGGGGCATCCCCGTTCTTTATGTGTACGTAAGACCAGGACTCAGAACCTGTCGCGGACGTGACGTTCCCGTCCGTAGAGCGAGACGACGGCAAGGATGATGATCCCAAAGATGATGCGGCTCTGCGCTTCGGAGAGTCCGTTACTCACGATGATCGTGGACAAAAGGGTGAGGGTGAGGGCGCCGAGCAGCGTCCGGGTGTAGCTGCCGCGGATGGAGCCGAAGATGGTGCCTCCAACGAGGACTGCTGCCAGGCCAGAGAACAGGTACGGTTCCCCGATGGTTTGGGACCATCCCGAGCCGTAGGAGGCAATGAAGATGCCGGCGATCCCGGCCAAGGCGCCGGATGCGGCAAAAACTAGGGTCCACACGGCGGAGGTGCGAATTCGGGTCAGGCGGGCTGCCCGGAAGTTGACTCCCGTGGCATGGAAGCGGCGTCCGGCCGCGGTTCGGTTGAGGAAAATCCACAAGCCCACCCCGCAGAGGAGCACGATCAGGATGATCGGCGGGAACGGCATTCCAAAGGTGGTTCCCCGGAGGCTCGCCAAAGAACGCAGCGCCTGCGGCGGGGCTGAGGAGTAGTCGCCGTCGGCGAGGAAGAGCGTCGCGCCCGTCAGTGCCGCGCCGGTACCCAACGTGACGACCAGTGGCTGGACCGCGAAGCGGTGGCAGATCCAGCCGATCAGGGCGCCGATGCCGCCACAGACTACGACCGTGATCAGCACGGCCACAACCGCCGGCACCGCGAGCTTGCCAGCAACGTTCGCCGCAATGAAGGCGCCAAAGAGGATGTAGCCTGGCGCAGCCAGGTCCAGTCCGCCCAGGATCACCACGAGCGTCTGCCCCATTGCCGCTAGAGCCAACAGGGAAGTGATGACCAGGATCGACGTGACGGACCTGGGGTTTGCGATGGCAGGGATGGTAAAGACCAGCCAGGCCGCCAAGGCCAGTACGACCAGGACTTGCAAGACAGGCACTTCCAAAACCCATGCCTTGAACCTGGTCAAGGCCCTCTGCCGGGACGTTGGGGCGTGCGGTGTTTCCGCGGGGGACAATGTGTCACTGGTCATGATGCGTTCCTCTTCAAGCGGGGTGCCAGCAGCGTCGCGCCCAGCACGACGCCGACGACGAGGACGGCGCCGTAGGCGAATTGGATGAGGCTGGGGGCCACGCCCGAGGCGGTGAGCAATTGCTGCAGGAGATAAATGGAGACCGCTCCGAAGAGTGCGCCCAACAGACCACCGCGGCCGCCGGCGAGGCTGGTTCCGCCCAGGACAGCGGCGGCGAGGCCCAGCAGGGCATAGGTAGAGGCGAGCGAGGATTGCGATGACTGCACAATGGCCGTCAACGCAATGCCGGCGATCCCGGCAAACAGCCCGCCGAGGGTGTAGGCGAGGATCCGGATAACCTTGATGTTGACCCCGGAACCGTAGGCGGAGACATCGCTCTCGCCGGTGGCCAGGAGATTGCTGACAAATGCCGTGCGGCGAAGGGTGAACCAGATGACCCCGGCGGCGCCAATCGTCAGGAGTGCGCCCGGGACGATGCCAATGCCTCCGGAAAAGACCTCGGTCCAGTTATCCGGGGCAGCCACCGGGTTCTGGGCGATGCTCAGCGACAGTCCCACGAGCAGGAACAGCATCCCGGTGGTGGCGACCACCGGGTGCAGTCGCACCACAGCGACCAGAATTCCGTTCAGGGCACCGATCCCGGCGGCAACGGCCAGGATGATGGGAGCTGCCAGCTGCCAGTTGCCCATCCCCGCGGGGATGAGGATGGCGACGAAGAAGCAGTTGATGAACGTGGCCAGCGGGCCGACAGAGATGTCGATGCCGCCGGCGAGGATCGAAGGCGTGGAAGCGAATCCCACCAGCACGAACGGCGCCAGCGTGGCCAGGGTGCCGGGCAGGCGCGCGGGGGAGAGGAAGGACGGTGAAACGAAAAGGTTCAGCACCAGCAGCACCAGTGCGAGCAGCAGGGCAAAGGCGAAGGGCCAGCGCTGGAACAGGGTCAGGACGCGGTTCATGTGAGGACCTCTGATTTCTGGCCGAAGTATGCGGCGACGATGGATTCGGTGGACAGCTGTGGGTGGGGGATCTGGGCGAATACCGCTTGGTCGCGGAAGACCAGGACGCGATCAGCGAGGTCCACGAGCTCGTCGACCTCGCTGGAGAGGACCACGATACTCATGCCCTCGGCGCTGAGCCGATGCAGGATTGCGTAGATCTCCCGCTTGGTCCCGATGTCAACCCCTCGGGTGGGGTCGTTGAGCAGCAGGACCTTGGGGTCGGTGGCAAGCCACCGGGCCAGCAGCACCTTCTGCTGGTTGCCGCCGGACAGAGTGGAGATGGCATCGTGCGCGGCACCGAAGCGCAGGGACAGTAAGTCGGCGAAGGCATCGAACCGGCGGGTAGTGCTGCGGGTGTCCAGCAGCCCGCCGCGGCGGTCCTTGGCCAGGGTCGGGAGTGCGAAGTTTTCGCGGATCGACATGGACTCGAACAGCGACTCGCCGCGACGTTCGCGCGGCAGGTAGGCCACCCCCAGGACATCCCCGTTGCGCTCGGTAAGCTCTGCGGCGCCCTCGGGAAGAACGCGCACGACGCTGCCGGGCCCACCCGCCACACCGGCCAGGCGCTTGATGAACTGGTCCTGGCCGTGGCCCTCGAGCCCCGCGAGGCCCACGATCTCGCCAGCGCGCAGCTCGAAGTCGATGGGTGCCGACGCCGGTGCCAGACGGACGGCCGCTCCCTGAAGGACGCTGTCCCCGGGAACATGCGGTTGCCGGCGGGTGTCGTCATGGCCGGAGTTTCCGGTCATGTCCGCGATTAAGCGGTTGACGGATAGATCCCATCTCTCCACGGTGGAGACACTGCGCCCGGACCGTAGGACGGTGACCCGGTCCGAGATCTCCGCGACCTCGTCCATGCGGTGCGAGATGAACAGGATGGCAGTGCCCTCGGCCGCGAGCCGGCGCATCTCCACGAAGAGCCGGTCACGGGAGCTGACGTCCAGGGAGGCCGTCGACTCGTCGAGGATGAGCACCTTGGGGTTGCGCACGAGTGCGCGGGCAATACACAGGGACTGGCGCTCGGAGAGCGACAGCTTGCCCGCGGGAAGATCCAGCGGAATCTCGCCTGCGATGCGTTTCAGGACGTCTTGGGCTAGTGCTCGCTGCTCGGCGCGGCCCAGTCGGCGACGAAACACTCCGTGGGACCCGAGCCAGACGTTGTCGAGGACTGATTGGCTCCCCGCGGTGAGGACTTCCTGGAATACCGTCGCAATCCCCAGGTCCATGGCAGCTCGGGGCGATCGGCTCGATACGGGGACGCCGTCCAAGGTGACGGTGCCGGAATCGGGGCGGTGGACGCCTCCCATGATCTTGACGAGAGTGCTTTTCCCGGAGCCGTTTTCCCCCAGGAGTGTGTGGATTTCGCCCGGCCTGAGATGGAGGTCGCCGTGGATGAGGGCGCGGGTGGCACCGAAGCGCTTGCTCACCCCGGTGAGCACCAGGCCGGATGGTTGGTCGTTCACGGCGGATCTCCTTGGCAATCGATGTGGTGTGGGTCATATGCGAAACTAGACGAATCGTACAGCATGTGGCTACTCTTATGCGATACGCAACGACGCGTTCACTCGGCAAGGAAGAACACATGAAGAAGATGACCTCTTTCCCCCGTTTCACAACAGTCGGCGCCGCGATCCTGGGGGCAAGCGCCCTCGCCCTGACGGGCTGTGCGGCATCTGGGCCAGCGGCCCCGGGCTCCGCCGGCGGGAACACGTCCGGGTCGGCGGAGTCGGCGGCCGCAGGGACCTGCGGGTCGCTGCCGACGGATACGGTCAACGATCCGAACGGCCTGCTGGCCGGTTTCCCCAAGGATATCGCCGCGGGGTATAGCCTCTACCCGTACGAGATCCGGAAATCGGCATGGGCCGGCTACAAGTCGAAGAAGATTGACGGTTTCACGGCCGCGATCGTGGGCATGCCACCTGCCAGCCCTTTCATTGCCTCCATGTCGGGGGCGATCCGCACGAGCCTGAAGGCAAGTGGTGTCAAGATCGTAGGCGAATTCGCCCCGGATGACCCGTCGAATGTGCCCCTTCAGCTCCAGCAGTTCAATGAGGCGCTCTCGCTCAAGCCGGACGTGATCATTTACACGCCCATCGCACCGGAGCCTTCTGTGGGCCTGGCCAAGGCCGCATTTGACGCCGGCATCCCGCTGGTTGCTGCTCAGGTGCCGATCGATTCCGAGTACGCCGTCAGCGTGACGAGGAATACCCCGCTGGCGATCGCCCAGGTCACCGCAGGCACGCTGAGGTCAATCGGGGGAAAGGGTAACGTCCTGCGCGTCGACGGCATCCCGGGTATCCCCGTCTCGACCTTCGCAACCCTGGGCATCGATGCCGTCCTGAAGAACTGCCCGGAGATCAAGGTGGCCGGGTCGGTCACCGGCTTCTTCCAACCGGCAACGGCCCAGGCGGAGGTCCAGAAGTTCCTTGCGACCAACCCTGCCGGGGTTGCCGCCGTTCTTCAGGCCGGAACGATGGGCGTAGGCATCCGCAACGCCTTTGAGGAATCGGGCATGGACGTGCCGCCGATCGCGGACGACGGATCGAGCCGCGGATTCTCTTCCTGGGCGCTGGCAAAGCAGGACTACCCGTACTTTGGAACCACGACCCCGTCCGTGCGCACCGGTGAGGCAGTGGCCGACGTGGCGCTGCGCATCCTGAAGGGCCAGGGTCCGAAGATCAACCAGATTGTTGAACCCTCGGTGATCGTCTCCCGGGAGAACCTCGCCAAGGTCGCGGATTCCTCGTGGGACCACAATGACCTGAGCGATCTGGCCGGTGCCCCCGAGGACTACCTGCCCACCAATCGCCTCAATGAGTTCTTCTCCCAGCCCGGCGCATAGGATGGCGCGAGCATTGAATACGAGGGATGAATCCGGTGGCCCGTCTTGCGGCAGGCCGGGCTCCGAGCGCCTGACGCGCAGGCACTGGATCTACTTCACTCTGATCACGCTCGTCCTGCTGTCCGATGGCATGGACGTCACGATCGTCAGCCACATCTTTCCCACGCTCATCAAGAGCTGGGGAGTCTCCGTCGGGGGCGGCATTGCCTTCGTGGTAGCCGTTGGCTTCCTGGCGATGGGCCTTGGTGCGGTCGTCGCTGGCGGCCTGTCTGATAGGTGGGGACGCAAGTTCGTCCTCGTCGGTAGCGTGGTCGTCTTCGGCGGGGCCACCGCCCTGGGGGGAACGTCTGGCGACTTCACGGCATTCGCCGCGTGGCGGATACTGTCCTGCATGGGCATGGGCGCGGCGATGGCGTCCGGAAACACCCTGCTGGCGGACCTGATTCCCGAACGACGGCGCGCGGCACTGCTCGCGATGGCGTATGCCGGGGTGGGCCTGGGGACAACGGTCGGCGCAGCTCTGGCCGGTGTCTTGCTCCCAACGTCCGGGTGGCGGGTGCTCCTCGCGGTGGGAGGCCTGATCCCGTTGGCAGTAATCGTCGTGCTTGCCGTCGTCGTGCCCGAATCCCCTGCCTTTCTCTCGGCGAGGCGCCGTGCGGAAAACGCAGTGTCCCTGGCTGGCCGGGGACGGGAATCGGACGGTCTCGGTTCAAGGGTTCCGACGTCGGGGTCCGATGCGTCTGTGCGGACCATCCTGTCGCGGCCACTTGCCCCCACGACGGTCCTGTTGTGGCTATTCGGCTTCTTCTCCTTGGGCACCCAATTGCTGATCGCCCAGTACCTGCCTACCTTGTTGCAGCTTCCGGTGCCCGGTCTCAACACAGTGCAGAGCAGCACCATCGTCGGTGTCTATGGATTGATGAGTGTCTTGGGAGGCGTGGTACTTGGCGCCATTCTGGCCACGGTGTCCCGTTTCCTGGTCATCGGAGTTGTCCTCGGGTTGTCTGCCGTCATGTCGGTCGTGGTTTACCTCCTGCCCGATCCGGGATTCGGTTCCCTGATCGTGGTCTTGGGGATCACCGGCTTCATTTTGCCAACTGCCTTCGGCCCCACACGGAGCGTCCTGGCCGCCATGGCCTACCCGGACCACATACGGGGCGCGGGAATAGGCGTCGCGGAATTCGGCGGACGGCTGGGAGCGGCCGCGGGCGGCGTTGCCGGTGGCACGCTGATCGCCGCCGGAATGGGCCTCTCGAGTTTGTTCCTGGTTCTGCTGTTGCCCATCGGCGTGCTCTTGGGTTCGTTGACGGGGCTTCGCCGGCAGTCGCGGCGGACCCGGGTGCCGGAGCAAACCCAGGTCGGTCCAACTGGCCCCCTGCCTGCGGAAGGAGCCCCGGCGCGCGCGACCGTTATGGAGTGATGTCAACGAGTCCCCGTGGCCACCATGGCCGGGGTGCCGGCACGAACGCCGGTCGGTGAGCGGTTCAATGCGTTCTTCGGAGAATTTCATAGCCTGACTCGAACGCGGGTGAAGAACCATCACAAGTCTTGAACCGGAGTCGAGTGCCCTTACCACGGTGGATGGTCTAATGGACATCCATCGTGGAAAGGGCACTTCAGTTTGGTCTGCACCGTGACATGAGGCCACCGGCTCGGAAAGCACCACGCAGGGTACGCGGCCGCTGGCCCGTTGGTGGCCCGATTCGATGCTCAACGAACCATCTTTTCACCGTGGATTCTGATGCTTCCGACAAATGCGGCTCTGTTCGTTGGATCGGGCCCCAGGCTCGGTCACGATTGGCCTGCGGGCAATGCCACCGACTGGGCTGCGCAAGCAACCCTGCCTGATGCTTGAGCAACCACTTCGGCAAAGCGCTGTAGTGGCGTATACCCGGTTCGGGTGCTGCATCTTCTCCGGCACGCTGTCCCATACACAAAGAAACCCCTTGGAACACGGAACCAGCAGACTGATTCGATGTTCCAAGGGGCTTTCCAAGGCCGGCACAAGTCCGGAAGCGGTTAGGCGCTGACGCGTCCGCGCAGGTACTCGGAGTCAGGGGAGTCGGTGACGGGCAGTCCCGAGGCTTCCAGGCTTGCGCGCAGCTGCTTCATGAAGCGGTCGGGAAGTCTGACTGCCGGCGGGCGCAAGGCGCCGCCGTTGAAGCCGGAGAGCCATTCCTGGTATTTCCATTGGGTTCGGTTGATGGAGCTGGTGCCCGGGGTGGATGTGGACGAAACGGCGATGTTGGCGGCCCGGGCCGGCTGAACCTCCCAGTAGCGCTCCATGGCTTCTTCCCACTTGCCGGCGCGCGCCAGCTCGAAGGTCTTGGGGTAGTAGTCGCCCATCCAGTTCGTGTTCGCGGTGCCGGAGAATTGGACGTCCAGGACCGACATGAGGGGGATTATTTCGGCCTCGATGGGGCAGGAGATCACCACTTCGTCGCGGAAGTGGTGGTACATTTCCATGACTCCCGGGATGCCCGGGTAGCCCTGTTCGGCCTTGATGGCGACGATGCTCGGCATGGCGTCGAGGACGCGGCGCACGAAGTCCACGCTCATGCCGGCCGGGTGGATGCGTTCGAAGCCCCAGGCCGGGAGCGGGAACAGCATGGTGGCCAGGTCGGTTTCGTCGGTGAAACGCTTGGTGTAGTCGAAGACCTCGTCGTAGGAGGTCGGCCAGAACGATGAGGGGTAGGCCAGCAGGGCGCGGTCGGCGCCTGCCTTGGTGGCCAGGTTTGCTGCGTGGATGTTTTCTTCCAGGGTGCCGAAGATGGCGTGGAAGAAGAGGGCGAAGTCCGGGCCGGCTGCTTCGCGGGCGACGGCCGTGATCCGGGCGTTCTCCTCCGGGGTGACATTGGCTTCGGCGATGATCAGGGAACCGGCGTAGCCGCGTTCCTTCAGCAGGAGGATGTCGTGGCGGATCGCGTTCTCGTTGATGCCCGAGAAGTCAGGGGTGAACGATGGGTGAGTCACCGCGACGGTGCCGGTGAAGTTCTCCTTGGCCCAGGATCGGGCCTCGGATTTGGTGTATTCCACCATGGTGTTCTCCTTTATTTCTGTGAGGTGTTATTTGCGGCTGGTGACAATGCCGACGGGCAGGACGGTTCCGATGCCCTCGGCGCGGGCGCGGTCCACGAGCATCTCGGCAACCACGATGTCCTGCAGGCCGGAACCTGTCGACTTGTAGATCCGGATCCCGTGCGCGGAATCGATCTCGGTTTCACCGGACAGGACGGCATTGAGGGTGACAACGATCGAATCGACATCGACGCCGTGCGCGCGGGCGGCGATCATGTCCCCGCTGTCGTTGACGACCTCGTCACGGGAATCCACCACGACCACCGCGGCGCGGGCGATGAGTTCGGCGGGCAGCTCACGCTGGGCAGCGGTGGTGGAGCCGATCGATACTACAGCGGTGTTCTTACCTACCCATTCGGCCTGCAGGGTCGGGGATTCATCACGGGAGCGTGCTGCGCAAAGGATGAGATCCGCGCCTTCCGCGGCCTCGCGGGCCGAGTCGACAGCCCGCGCGGGAGCCCCGAACGCGCCGTCGAACTCGGCCGCAAAGGCCTCGCGGTTTGCAGGGGTCGGGCTGAACACGCGGATGTCGGCAAACTCCAGCAGGTGGGAAAAGGCAGTCAGATGGGAGCGGGCCTCAAAGCCCGAGCCGATAACGCCCACGGTCAGCGGCCGTGGCGGCACGATCGTGGACGTGCCCACAGCAGTGGTCGCGGCGGTGCGCAGGCCGGTGACGCGATTTCCGTCAACGAGTGCCACCAAATCCGCGGTGTCCTTGTCGAAGAGTGAAATCAAGTAGCTGACGCGCAGGCCGTCAGCGAAGGACCCGGCGATTGACTTTGCGCCGAACAGCTGGCCGCTGGGCGGTACCGAGGGCATGATCCGCAACCACTCCCGCGGTGTCTGGGCGAAGATCCGCCCCGGGGTTCCGGCCTCGTCGCCGGGAGCCTTGTAGGCGGCGCGGATGGCTTCGATCGCCGCGGCCCAGTCCGAAAGGCTGGCAACGTCGGCGTCGGTGAGAAAGAGCGGAAGTTTGGTCGGCAACTCGCCAGTGGTGCTCACGGGCACTCCTTGGATGTCGGGCAGCCGGTCCACGGGCTGCGGGCGTGGGTGGATTTATTGTGTAGACCTAAATAGTGTCCGATACGAATCGTATCCTATACAATCGTGATCGAGAACACGTCTCGAGGAAAAGGATCCAACCATGGCAATCGCAACCATCAACCCGACCACCGGCTTGACCGAAATCATCATTGAGCCGCATACGGCCCAAGAAGTCCAGGACCGCGTCGCGGAAGCCGCCGAAGCGGCGCGGCTGCTGCGGGACACCACGTTTGACAAGCGCGCACAATGGATGCTGGCCGCGGCGGACATTCTGGAGGACCAAGCGGAGGGCCTGGGCGAGCTGATCACCGTCGAGATGGGCAAGCCGATTGGGCAATCGATCGCCGAGGTGCACAAGTGCGTCAAGGCCATGCGCTTCTACGCCGCGAACGCTGAGCAATTCCTCGCCGACGCCCCGCTGGCGGACCCCTCAACGGTCGGCGCAAGCCGTGCCTGGACCCGGTACGAGCCGCTGGGCACCGTCCTTGCGGTCATGCCGTGGAACTACCCGCTCTGGCAGGTCATCCGGTTTGCGGCACCGGCGCTCATGGCCGGTAACTCCGGTCTGCTCAAGCATGCCTCGAACGTGCCCCAGGCCGCGCTTTTCCTCGACACCCTCTTTGAGCGGGGAGGGTTCCCGGTGGGCTCCTTCCGCACCCTGCTGATCGGCGGTTCCGAGGTGGGGGCCGTCCTTGCCGATCCGCGGGTCAAGGCGGTGACCCTGACGGGTTCCGAGCCGGCAGGACGCTCGGTGGCCTCCATTGCCGCTGACCACGTGAAGAAGTCCGTGCTGGAATTGGGCGGCTCGGACCCGTTCATCGTCATGCCCTCGGCAGACGTCGCCGCCGCTGCAGCGACCGCCGTACGCGCGCGAATCAGCAACAACGGCCAGTCCTGCATTGCCGGCAAGCGCTTCATCGTGCACACCGAGGTCTATGACGCGTTCGCCGCCGAATTCGTGAAGCTGATGTCGGACCTTGTCGTCGGGGATCCGCTGGACCCCGCAACCCAGGTGGGGCCGCTGGCCACCGCGTCCGGACGCGACGAGCTGGCCGAGCTCGTTGAGGACGCCCGCTCCCTGGGCGCCCAGGTGCTTACCGGCGGGACGATTCCCGAGGGCCCCGGCTTTTTCTATGCCCCCACTGTGCTCGCCGGCCTTACCGAAGAGATGCGGATCATCCAGGAGGAGACCTTCGGGCCCGTCGCATCCCTCTACCGTGCGGCGGATCGCGAGGACGCCCTGAGGATCGCCAATCAGACCACTTTCGGTCTTTCCAGTGCGGTCTGGACCGGTGACGCCCAGGAGGAAGAGTGGTTCACGGCCAATCTCGACGCCGGCGCGGTATTCATCAACGGTATGACCGTCTCCTACCAGGAGTTGCCGTTCGGCGGGATCAAGCGCTCCGGTTTCGGACGTGAGCTCGCCGCGGTAGGCATCCGGGAGTTCTGCAACCTCAAAACTGTGTGGAGGGCCTAAGACGCAAAGCTGACGCGCATCGCAGCCTTCCAGCGCTCTTGTGCCACGAAGTGATGCGTGTTACATTCTATCCGAAACGATACGTACTGAACTTGAAGGAGTGAGATGACTGACATCGTCAACGTTGACGTGGTGGTGGTCGGGGGAGGGCCCGTGGGGGTAACGGCCCTGGCTATGCTGGGCCGTGCCGGCCTGAGTGCAGTCGGCGTGGAACGCGAGGTCCAGGCATGGCCGACTGCGCGCGCCGTGCACTTCGATGGCGAGACCTTCCGTACCCTCCAGTCGCTGGGGGTTGCCGAGCGCTTCGCCAAGGCCACCTTGCCGATGGCTTCGATGCACATCGAGAACGAGGAGCGCGAGGTCCTGGTGTCCGTGCCGACCGGACGACTCGGGGCCCAGGGTTGGCACGACGACCTTACTTTTCACCAGCCTGACATCGAAGTCCTGCTGCAGGAGGTCGTTGAGGAACTGCCCGGTGTGGAGCTGCGCCGCGGCATGACCGTGCTCTCGGTACGCAATGCCGAAGAGGGTGTCGAAGTCGCGGTGCGCAGCTCGGACGGCGAGGAGTCCCTCATCCGTGCCCGTTGGGCCATCGCAGCGGACGGAGCCCGCTCGCAGAGCCGCAAGGCACTGAACATCGAGACCGAAAAAATCGGCGAGGATGCGCAGTGGCTGGTCGCCGACGGGATCCTTGAAGACAGCCCGGGCCTGTCGTCCGACATGATCTTCCTGGGCCACCACACCCGGCCCGCCCTGTGGATCCGGTTGCCGGGCAAGCGGGTGCGGATGGAGTTCATGCTGATGCCCGGGGACGATCCCGAGGAAATTGCTACCCCCGCCGGCCTCGAACGCCTCAGCCACGGCGTACTGCCGGCAGACAAGTTCACCGCAGACCGGTTGGCGACCTACACATTCCGGGGACGCATTTCCCAACAGTGGCGTGCCGGGAACATCTTCCTGGCAGGCGACGCCGCACATCAGGCCCCTCCGCTGTTTGGGCAGGGCCTGTGCGCCGGAATACGTGATGTTGCCAACCTGGTGTGGAAGCTCGATGCGGTCAAGCGCGGTGCGGCCGACGACAGTCTCCTTGACACCTATGAGAGCGAGCGTCTGCCGCACGCACGCTTCTGGGTTGAGCAGGCGGCCAACGCCGCCGGCTTCCTGCAGACCACTGACGCCGGGGTGGCAAAGCAGCGTGACGCCTTCATCCGGGCGAACCCCGCGGCATCAGCTCCCGTTTCACCCCCGCTGGGACCGGGCCTGCACGAAGGCGGCACCGATGACCGTGCCGGCCGGCTCGGCATGCAGCCGATTCTCGCCGATGGGGTTCGCTTGGACGACATGGTGGGTTCCCGCTTCCTGGTGGCAACCACCCGCGAGCTCTATGCCGCGCTCCCTTCCTCCCTGCGCATACAGCTGGAGGGGAACGACGATGTCGTCGTGCTCTTCGATCCGGCTAAGGTCGGCCAGATCCTTGCTGCCGCCGGCGCCAGCATCGTCGTCGTTCGTCCGGACCGGTACATCCTGGGCCTTGGCGACACCCTCGAGGCCTTCGAACGCCTTATCGGCAGCATCCCGAAAGTCGGCCGCCACGTGCCGGCACATATCTAGACCCACATCTGCGTCAGAACACAGGAGACCATCATGGCATTCAGCCCGATCACACACCTGAGGCACTTCGACATCGCGGTGCCCGATTACCAAAAGCAGGTCGAGTTCTACAAGAACCACTGGGGGCTCACCGAAATGGAGAACGACGGCGGCGTGACCTACTTCGCCGCCGAGGGTTCCCCGGAACAGTATTCGGTCCGCGTGCGCAAGGCCGATGAAAAGCGCCTTGACATGGTCGCGTTCGGCGCGGCGGACAAGGCGTCGGTTGACCAGCTCGCGTCGGACCTCATCGCCAAGGGCGTGAAGCTCATTGGCGAACCCGATGACGTCAAGACTCTTGGCGGCGGATACGGCTTCCGCTTCTTCGACTTGGAGGGGCGCACCATCGAGGTCTCATCCGACGTCGAGGTGCGTAAGCACCGCAAGATCGAGGAACGCGAGGCCATCCCGGTGAAGCTCTCCCACGTAGTGCTCAACTCCCCGGAGCCGGAGAAGATGCGCGCCTGGTATGAGCAGCACCTGGGCTTCCGCCTTTCGGACACCCTGAACCACCCGCACATGGGCGACCTCTTCTACTTCATGCGCTGCAATGCACAGCACCACTCCATCGCGATCGCGCGCGGCCCGCACGCCTCGCTGCAGCACGCGTCTTTCGAGCTGCGCGGGATCGACGAGTACATGCGCGGCAGCGGCAAACTGCTGCGTGCGGGGTTCAAGAAGATCTGGGGCCCGGGACGGCACAGTGCCGGGGACAACACGTTCACCTACTTCCACGATCCCAACGGCAACACCATGGAGTACACCACTGCACTGGACACGGTCGACGAGGATACCTGGCACCCCAGCATCTATGACACCAGGGAACCTGAAACCTCCGATCAGTGGGGCACCGGCGGCGACATGGACGAATTCATCGCCCGCGAAATGTTCAACGACAAGGACCAAGGCCTGTACGTCGCCCCGCCGGTATAGCGGCACCAGATGATGACTAGCGGAGGATTTATGGAAGAAACACGCATGAACCAATTCATGTTGGGCACCTTCGAGGACGGCGGGGAGGAATTTCCCGGGGCCGTCTTCGGGGACGTCGTCGTTGACGTGCGCACGGCGGTGCCTGGCATCACGCGGATCGGGGACCTGTTCGCCGACTGGGACGCAAACCTGGAGGTGATCGGGTCCATCGACCCGGCCGCGGCCGGTGGCCGCCCGCTCGAGGGGCTGAAGGTGCTGCCACCGGTGCAGCCGGTGGGCACCATCATTGCTGCCGGGGCCAACTACCGCGAACACGTCGTGCAGATGAGCGTGGCACACAAGCTCGGGGCGGCAGGCGCCGACGCGGGACAACTGGCAGCCGACGCCGCGGCCGAAATCGATGAGCGCGGCCGCTCTGGCGACCCGTACGTCTGGACAGGGATCCCCTCGGCGGTCTGCGGCGCCTATGACGATGTGCAATTGCCGGATGTCGGGGGCAACATCGACTGGGAACTGGAGCTTGGCGTGGTCATCGGCCGCCGGGCGCACCGGGTCTCGGCCGCGGACGCCTTCGACTACGTGGCCGGGTACACGATTGTCAACGATGTCACCGCGCGCACGCTCGTCCCGCGCAACGACATCGCGATGATGGGTACCGACTGGTTCCGGGCGAAGAACCAGCCGACGTTCTTCCCCACCGGCCCCTACGTGGTGCCGAAGCGGTTCGTGCCGGACCCGGCGAAGTTGCGGATCCGTTTGAGCCTCAACGGCAAGGTGATGCAGGAAGCCCTGGCCGATGACCTGCTTTTCGACATCCCGAGCCTGATCGCCTACGCCTCCTCGGTCGCTGTGCTGCAGCCCGGGGATGTCCTGATCACCGGTTCGCCGGCGGGCAACGGTTCGCATTGGGGCCGATTCCTCCAGGACGGCGACGTGATGGAAGCGGAGATTTCGGGTCTCGGCACCCAACGTTCGACGGTCCGCGGGCCCAGCGGGCAGTTGCCTCCCTGGTATGTGGATCGCCCGGTCGCTGTCGCCGCGGCCGGCGGGGCCGCCTCGTGAGCCTGCGCCAAAGCCACTTCGTCCCGCCGGTGTCGTATCTGCTGGCGGCCGAACTGGGATTCCTGCAAGGATTAGAGGTGCTGCCCACCCGGACCACCTCGAGCGCCGAACAGCTGAGGGCCCTGATTGCCGGGGAGCAGGACATGGTCATCACTGCGATCGACAACTTGTTCGAGTGGACCCGGGCAGGGGCCGACCTGCGCCTGGTGGCCCAGGTCGAGGCGACCACGCCGCTGGGCATCCATGCCCGCGGCGAGGCGAAAACGCTGGCGGACCTGGCCGGGTGCCGGTTCGCGGTGGACGCCCCGGACAACGGCTTCGCGCTCATCGCCAAGCGGCTGCTTCGGGACGCCGGCGTCGAGGTCGATTTTGTGGTGGTCGGTGGCGTGCGCGAACGCCTGGACGCGCTGCTCTGCGGTCAAGTGGATGCGACCCTGCTCGGGCCGCCATTCGACGAACTGGCCGAACAGGCCGGTTTGCGGCGCGTGCTGGATGTCAACGCCCGGCTGCCGGAACTGCCCGGCCAAGGCCTGGTGGTCCGCGCCGAGGTTCTCGAATCCGAGGACCTGGAACGCTACCTCGGTGCCTTGGTGCGCGGGGTGGAGGCCGGAGTGTCGATGGCAGATGCTCACGGCATCGAGTTGCTTGAACGCAGCGGTTACAAAGCCGCGGCCGCGAGCGCCTGGGGCTCACGGGCCCGCACACTTGCGGTGGATCAACGCGGGCTGGAGCTGCTGACAGGGATTCGTCGAAGCCTGGACATACTTCCGCCGGACATCGGCCTGGAGGAGCTCTGCGATGGCGAACCGCTCTTGAGGGCCACCCGGTCCGCCACTATCAGTAACTGAGCGTCACCCCACGAAGTTGCCTATTGCAACTCCACAAACCCGATGCGATACTGTACGTATCGTATTTAGAACTATAGGAGCAACCATGAAACTGGGAAGAATTGCCGTACCCACGCCCGACGGCGAACAGATCCGACTCGTCGCGGCCCAGCCCGAACAAGGCCGGGTCATTGACCTTGCGCGCGCCTACGCCCTGACACTTCAGCGCAAGGCCGCCGAGCCGGATCGTGCCCGTGCGCTCGCGTTGGCGGTGCTTCCCGGAAGCCTGGCGGCGGGAATTGGCGGCGGCTCGATCTTCCTGGACGCGGCCCATGATGCACTTGCCGCTGCAGACGATGCCTCGTACGGAATCGACGAGGTCTCGTGGCGCGCGGCGGTCGACTCCCCGGTCATACGCGACGGACTGACGTTCGAGAAGCACATCCAGAACTTCCACCGCATTGTTGCCAAGGCACAGCCGGCACGTTCGATCTACGATCGTCCGGGCTACTTCAAGGGCACCACTGCCATGTCCTACGGGCACGACCAGGAACTGCCCTATCCCGACTTCACCGATGCCCTGGACTGGGAACTTGAGGTGGGGTATGTGGTGGGCAAGGCCGGCAGCGACCTGACACCGGATGAGGCGCTGGATCACCTCTTTGGCATCACCATCTTCAACGACTTCAGCGCAAGGGATATTCAGGGCGCGGAAATGGCCATTGGCATGGGCCCGCAAAAGTGCAAGGACTTCGGCTATGGCATCGGTCCTTGGGTCACCACCATGGACGAAATTGACTCCATCGAGGGACTGCGCGGCCAGGTCCGCGTCAACGGAGAGGTGCTCTCCGATACCAAGGTCGAGGACTTCGTCTACACCCCCGCCGAGTTGCTGGCCTATGTCTCGATCTCCGACCGCCTGCAGCCGGGAGACCTCATCGGTTCGGGCACCATGGGCTTCGGCGCCGGTGTTGAGATCGGCAAATTCCTGAAGCCTGGCGACGTCATTGAGTTGGAACTTGAGGGCGTCGGCACTCTGCGCACCCCGATCTCCACGGAACGCCAAAAGGCCCCCTGGTGGCCCGAGCCCCGCACGTACCCGCACGAAGAATGGGTGGCCTAATGACCCGGCCCCCAGTTCGCCGCATCGTCACCGGACACGACGACCAGGGACGCGCCATCATCCTCTCGGACGGGGCCGCGCCCAACCACTGGTCCTCGGAACTGATCCCCGGATTCGGTGCCACCGTGCCGTGGCTGACCGCAGCCGGACCCATCGACCACGTCAGTGACACCGACCCGGCCACAGCGGACGCGGAGATTCCCAGCTTTCCCGCCGCCGGCGAGACGATCCTGCGTATTGCCGACTTTCCGCCGGACTCCGTCTATCCGGATGAGGCAGGCTCCGTGATCTTCAGCGAGCTCGACGGGCACGAGGAGGCCGAAGCGGGAGCCGAGCACAGCGGATCGAAGCACTTCTGGTTCCACCGCACCGACTCGCTGGATTACGCCGTCGTTCTCGAGGGCGAAATCACGTTGTTGGTTGATGAGGGTGAGGCGACCATGCGCGCCGGCGACGTGGCCGTGCAACGCGCCACCAGCCACGCGTGGTCCAACCGCACCGACACCACGGCCCGGGTCCTCTTCGTGCTGATCGGGACCGAGCCCCTCTCTGCAGCCCAGATCGCCGAGCGGCGCAGGGAGGCTTCCCGGCCCTTGGAGAGAGCATGATCCTCGACGCCCAGGCCGCCGACGGCGACGTGATCTGGGAGCCGGATCTCGAACGCAGCCCGGAGACCGCCGTCGAACGTTTCGCCGCATTCCTGGGCGGGCAGGGCATCGACGTCGGTAGGGGCTATGACGAGCTTTGGCAGTGGTCGGTGGATGAGCCGGAGCAGTTCTGGGAACTTTTTGCCCGGTTTGCGGGTGTCGAGTTCGGCGGGACTGCAGGGCCCGTCTGCACTACGGATCCCATGCCGCACACGCGCTGGTTCCCTGGACGTACGCTCAACTTCGCCCGGCACCTGCTGGAGGGTCACGACGGAACCGCACTGATCGGCATCGCCGAGGACGGGACGCGCGAGGCGGTCACCTGGGATGCGCTGCGGCGCGAGGTGGCTTCCCTGGCCTCACACCTTCGTGCCCGCGGCGTGGGCCACGGCGACCGGGTCGTGGCGATCCTCCCCAACGTTGCCGAGGCCGTCGTCGGGCTACTCGCCACCGCCTCCATCGGTGCCGTGTGGTCCGTCTGCGCCCCGGAGTTCGGCCCGGGCGCAATCGTTTCGCGGTTCGCCCAGCTCGCCCCTAAGGTCGTCATCGCCGCCCCGGGCTACATGCTCGGCGGGAAGGACAGGGACCGCCGCGCGGAGCTGGAGGAAATCTTCGCCCAGCTCCCCACTCTCGAGCACGTGATCTGGGTGGGACGGCACACCTCCGTCCCGAGTATCCCGACCCGGGCCCCGGCAGTGGAGTGGGCCCAGGCCGTGGCCGAACCGTCGGATCTTGTCTTCGACGACGTCGAGTTCAGCCACCCCCTGTGGGTCCTGTTCTCCTCAGGGACCACTGGCATTCCCAAGGGCATCGTGCACGGCCACGGCGGTGCGCTGCTGGAGGAAATGAAAATGCTCCTCATTCACTCGGACCTGCGGCCCGGTGACCGTTACCTCAACGTCGCCTCGACCAGCTGGGTGCTGTGGAACGCAGTTGTCTCCGCCCTGGGCGTGGGGGCGACAGCGGTGCTCGTCGACGGAAACCCCACCTTCCCGTCGATCGACCGGGTATGGCAAATTGCCGCAGCCGAGCGGGTCGCGGTCCTTGGTGTGGGTGCGGGCTTCGTCCACTCCTGCGCGAAGGCCGCTCTGGTGCCGATGCAGGACCACGACCTGGGCGCCCTGAAATCCCTTCAGGTCACCGGATCGCCGCTCTCGGCCGACGGCTATCGCTGGGTCTACGGCAGTGTGGGTGACATCTGGCTGGCCTCGATGAGTGGCGGTACAGACATCGCCTCCATCTTCGTGGGTGGATCCCCGACGCTTCCCGTGCATGTCGGCTACATCCAGGCTCCGGCCCTCGGGGTGCGCGTGGAGTCGTGGGATGAAGCCGGCGATCCCACCCGTGGCAAGGGCGAACTGGTGGTGACCAAGCCGATGCCCTCGATGCCCCTGAGCTTCTGGGGAGACGACGGCAGCCGCTACCACGAGAGCTACTTCGCCATGTATCCGGGGGTGTGGCGGCACGGGGACTACATCGAATTCACCCCTCGCGGAATCCTCATCCACGGCCGTTCCGACTCGACCCTCAACCGCAACGGGCTGCGTCTCGGTTCGGCAGACATATACACGGTGGTTGAATCGCTACCGGCGGTGGCCGAGGCCCTGGTTGTCGGTGCGGAACTGGGCACTGATTACTACATGCCACTGTTCGTCCACCTGGCCGACGGCATCAATCCGGATGTGGCCAAGGAAGCGATCACTAGGTCCATCCGGGAGAACCTCTCCGTCCGATACCTGCCCGACGAGATAGTCTTCATGCCTGGCATTCCGCATACCCGCACGGGAAAGAAGCTGGAAGTTCCCGTCAAGCGGCTACTGCAGGGGGCGCGGCTGGAAACGGTCGCGGATCTCGGGTCGGTGGATGATCCGGAGCTGTTGAAAGAGTATGCCCGGTTTGCCCATGAGCGGCAGACCGTGTCCCCCTAAGCGGCACCGCTTCCGGCCTGCGGTATCCAAGGATGTCGTGGGCCGGCTTCGGCTTGGCCCAGCTCGTCATCGTGGTTGATGAAGGCGTGCCTCTCTGGATTTCCGTCCCTCTGCTTCGAGCCAGGGACGCCAAGAACCGAATAGGGGTGTCTTGCCCAACCTGCTAGATGCCTTCAAGAAATGCCGCGTTCCTCAGAAAGTGAGGGC
Source organism: Arthrobacter sp. 05T444 (assembly GCF_056395905.1). Lineage (NCBI taxonomy): Bacteria > Bacillati > Actinomycetota > Actinomycetes > Micrococcales > Micrococcaceae > Arthrobacter > Arthrobacter sp. 05T444. Next base: position 78,972 of record NZ_JBFTKK010000013.1, on the reverse strand, counting down.
CGGGTTGAGCACACCGGGTCAGAGGTGCCGACAGGGTCCAACCATCGGGGTTAGCAGCTGACGGGGTTACCACCAGCGGAAGGCCGGACGTACTGCGCTGCGAGGGCTTGGGAGCCCCTTGCCAAGAGCGCGACGTCGGCGCCCACCAGGACGAACGATGCTCCGGCGGCCAGGTATGACAGATGGCCCAACGGATTCCCACGCGTGTAGGGTCCGAACGCAACGAGACAAGTCCATAAATGACCTCGAGAAATGTTGCCTGCAAAGCTCGATGTGGAGAATGAAATGTTCGGATTTAGAGAGAGCAGTGGGCCGACCGTGCTAATGCAACGGGTGGGGCGGTGCTGCAGTATTGCAAATGCCATGAAATCAATGCTTACCGCCGGAATGCGATCCCAGCAGACGAGATCTGTCATATCCGCTCTCGGTCAAGGCTTGCAGCACGGGGTGGTGTAATTCAGAACCTTTTGGCCAGTCACGCCCAGATCACCCACATCATCGTGAAAGCGAATCGAGGAGGACCTTTGACCTTCTCCTAGTGCGCCGGGGCGAAAGTAGGTGCTTCCCGAAGAAGTCGATGTACTGACCGATAGCACAGGGCCTGAGGGAATGCCCTTCCGGGGTCCCCGCCCATTTCCAAAGCCGCTAACGGATATTCCGTCAACCTGGCCAGGCTCGGACACGTCGCGTCGGTAACCCTATTCCGTCCACAGTTGGGGTCAATTCGGGTTATCCACCGCTGGAAGTCGGGAGCCGTCGGGGTAGCTCCCTGGCAGCAGTAGCGGTGGATAACCCATAGGAATTGTCCCCGGCTGTGGGCGGCGGCGGGGCAGGCCTCTCAGTGGGCCCAGATCTAAGTTCTTATTTCGGGGCCCAAGCCGACTCCCCTGTCAGGTTTGGGGTGCCCAAACTAGACGAATACCGGTTCATGGGGCACGGTTCTCTGGCGCGGGGGATACTCGGGTCTATTCCATTGGGGCACTTGAACTTGCCGCCGCGCATATGGAACTCGACAGGTACCGTCAAGCGGTGAGGCACCCTACGTTGCGATAGACGATGGCCGTGGCGGCCATCTCGGGTGCCCCACCGCAGCTTTTTTGCAGACCGCAGTGGCCGGTTCTGCAAAGCGTGACCTCGTCGACCCCGTTCGGTGGTCTCAGGGGGCTGCGTATGAGTTGGCCCCTCCGGAGGTAGAGGGCAGGTGAGATGGTAGGTCCGGGCGAGGTTCGCCCGAGTTGGATTTACAGGCCTTCGCGATAGGGACCGGCCGCCCACCCTTGACACAGTTCACCAGGAACGGATCACGGACCCGGTTTATTGGCGGGCTGTCTGCGTCCCGGCTGAACGGATCGCGTCGAGGCCTGCATCAACTGGATCCGGAATTTCCAGGGGTTCTTTGCTCCGGTCTTTCACGATGGAAACTGCGACGATGGAGATGACGGACGCGGCGAGAAGGTACAGGGAGATCGATGTGGTGGTGCCCGTAGTGCTGAACAGGTACGTTGCAATGGTTGGAGTGAATGCTCCGCCGATAAGGGAGCCCAAGCCATAGGCGATGGATGCTCCGCTGTACCGGACCCTGGCGGGGAACATCTCGCAGAAGAGTGCTGACTGCGGGCCGTAGGTCAGACCCTGGCCGAAGGAGAGCAGGACAACGGCCAGCAGCAGCAACGGGAAACTGCCGGTATTGATAAAGCCGAAGATGGGAAACGCAATCGCCATCTGTGCGATGAAACCGATTTGGTAGGTACGCTTCCGGCCGATGCGGTCGGACAGCGGGCCGGCGATCCAGGTAAAGATGAGCCAGGTGATCGAGGCCAGGACGACGGCGAAGAGGACCGTGTTGCGGTCCATGCCTATGGCACCGGTGGCGTAGGAAGTGATGTAGCCGCCAACAAGCAGGTAGCCTCCGACGCCGTTTCCCATGAAGATCAGCGCGCCGAGGATAACGTGCCGCCGGTTGAAGCGGAAAAGCTGGACAAGCGGCGTGATGGACTCGGCCTTCTTTTCCTTAAGCTCGGTGAAGACCGGGCTTTCGGCGACGTTGCGGCGGATGATGATGCCGGCGATGATCAGGAGGAAGCTGAGCAGGAAGGGAATGCGCCAGCCCCAGGCGAAGAAGTCCGCGTCGGGCAGAACCGTCGAAAGCAGCGTAATCATGCCGATAGCCAGGACCATGCCCGCCGGCGCACCCAGTTGCGGGTAGACACCATATTTTCCGCGCTGGCCGTCAGGTGCGTGCTCAACCGCCAACAGTGCCGCTCCGCCCCATTCGCCTCCTGCCGAAAGGCCTTGGAGGATGCGCAGGAACACGAGCAGGATGGGAGCGGCAATACCGATGGAGCCGTAAGTAGGCAGCAGTCCGATGGCAAATGTCGCCCCGCCCATCAGGGTGAGGGTGAGGACCAGTACCGCGCGGCGGCCGAGCTTGTCTCCCAGATATCCGCCCCAGATCGCTCCAAGCGGGCGGAAAACGAAGCTGACTCCGGCGGTGGCGAACGCAACGAGTGTGGCTGCAGTTCCGTCAAGCGGGGAGAAGTAAAGTTGGGCGAAGACGAGCGCGGCGGCGTTGGCGTATATGAAGAAGTCGTACCATTCGATGGTCGTTCCGATGGCTGTTGCCCATGCGACGCGGCGGTGTTCCGCGGCCACAGAGGATTTATTGAGAGCTGTCATGGGTCCAATTCAGACTGATAGGGCCTCTGAGTCGGGAAACTCGGTCGGGAAGAGGCATTGGGAAGAAGGAGGGGCGGATGAACCGTTGTTACGGCGCATACAGAGGAACGGAGGCCTGCTTGATAAGCGGTGGTTTCCGCTCCAGATGCGCTTCGTTGGCTGGGTCTGAACCAACCGCCCTGCGGAACGAAGCGACGATGTTTTCAGGGTCGCGTCCATCGCAAACGGCGGCGACATAGGCATCAGGCCGGATAATCCATACGTCGTATGCGGATGGTTTCAGCTGTAACTGCAGGGAACGTGTTGGATCGATGTCAGAAATTTTCAGGACGGCTACAGGCGCATTCCCCGTGCGCCGCACCAGCGCTTCGATGGACTCGGCATCGACGGCGTCACCGGTGAGCAGTATCGAGCCTTCCCGGGCCAGGCGACGGATCCGGCGTTCCGTTCCGGCTACCGTGATCGCGGCGTCGGGCAGAATCACCCCCGGTCCAGGGTTCGCCAGCATGCCCTTGGCTGGCCGTCCGGCGAAGGGTCGCTCGGGGTTGGGAGTGGTCAGGGGTGAGTCGGTGTACCAGAACGGCTCGAACAGCCGTCCGGAATTGATGTTCTTCCGGGCCTGCGGATCTTTCAGGGCCTGCTCAAGGCACCGGGTCCGGATCTCCTTTTGTTCGGGTGTCTGAGGCACCAGAAAGTCCATGGTTTCTGAGGTTACGGCGATGTTTTCCAGTGCCGCTGCCCGGCGTTCACCGTCATAGGAGTCAAGCAGCTTTTCGTCGGCCCAGCCGTTGAGGACGAAGGCCAGCTTCCAGGCGGCGTTTTCTGCGTCGCCGATGCCCGAGTTCAGGCCGCGGCCGCCGAAGGGTGAGACAAGATGGGCCATGTCGCCGGCCAGCAGCACCTTGCCAACACGCATGCGGTCGACGACGCGTGAGTGGAAGCGATAGACCGACTTCCAGACGATTTCGTAAGGGGCGTCGCCGATGATGAGACGAATACGGCGGTCCAGCCCGCCGGTGGCCACGTCCTCCTCGAGGTCGTAGCCGGGGGGAACCTGCCAGTCGATGCGGTACTGGGAATCCGGGCAGGGGTGGATGAGTACCTGGCGGCCAGGGTTCCACTCGGGATCGAAGTAGAAGCGGCGTTCCCCTTCCCACCCGTCCAGTTCCGCCCTGATGTCACAGATGAGGAACCGGTCGCCAAACGTCCGGCCGTCCAGGGAAACGCCAATTTCCTTCCGCAGCTCATCCGCCCGCGCCCCGCAGGCTGCGACAGCATAGTCACCGGAGAACTCGTGTTCGGACCCATCCTGGCCGGCGGCGGTGACGGTGACCCCGATGGCATCCTGGGCGATGCCCCGGACAGTACGGTCCCAGAGGACTTTAATGCGCGGCTGGTCGGCAATCTGCTCATCCAGCAGCTGCTCGGTGCGGGTCTGGGAGAGATTGACGAATGGAGGGAACGGGGAGTCTGCGGATTCGAAATACGTATCGCAGAACAGCTCATGGGATTTGTAATAGGTGCGGGAACGGTTCCAGGTCAGCCCTTCCTGCGCGATCTTGGCACCCGCCCCCACGTGTTCCCAGACGTCGAGGACATCGCGGTGCTGCGCTAGGGCCTTCGATCCAATGGAGTCCCGTTGGACGCGGCCGTCCAGCAGCGTGACATTGATCCCCCGCTTTGCGAGCAGCAGGGCGGTGGTCTGTCCGACCGGCCCGTTCCCGAGAACCAGTACATGCTTTGTGTTCATGGCACAGTTGTCCCTTGCGTTGTGATGTGAAGAAGATTTTTTGATGGCCCCGCGGGCGGCGCCGACGGCCGTTCATCCGGAGAGCGCTTGTCTCTGCGGCCGTCGGGATCAGTCCTGGAGTTGAGCCCAGACTTCGCGGTCCCGTTCCATCGTCCAGATTGTGGGATGGTCGGTGCCGTTGAGTTCTTCCCACAGGCGGGAAACGTTGAACGGAAGGCAGTGCTCGAAGATCGGCCAGTGTCCATATGCCTCGTGAAGCGAGGCGTGGCAGGCGGCGAAGGCTTCCTTCATGGTTCCTCCCCGCTCCTGCACAGCCGACGCTTCGCGGATCATCGTGGTGAGGAAGGTACGGCTTTGTTCGATCGCGGCGTCCACGGTGTCCCTGCCTCGGCTGACAGTGCCACGTCCACCGACCAGCTGGTCGGCGCCGAAGGCTTTCACCCTGTCCAGGGTTTCGTTGGCCCACTCTAAATGGTAGGCATCTCCGGTGTAGAGCGCGGCCTGGGCTTCGACGAGGTCGCCGGCAAAGAGGATCTTTTGCTTGGGCAGCCAGGCCACGACGTCCCCGCTTGTGTGGCCTCGGCCCACGTGCTCGAGGACCAGGTCTCCCCGGTCGCCGCCAAGGTCGATGGTCAGCCGGTCGGCAAAGCTCAGAGTCGGGAAGGTCAGGCCCGGGATCGAGTCCGAGTCCTTCGCCAGGCGGGGAAACCGGCCGAACTCGCTGTTCCAGTCTTCGTGGCCGCGTTCCTGGATGAGCCGGTGTGTGTTCTCGTGGGCAATGACTGATTCTGCTCCGAATCCCGGTGCTCCGAGGACCCGTACTGCGTGGTAGTGCGAGAGCACGACATGGCGTACGGGCTTGTCGGTGTGCTGGCGCAGGATGTGCAGCCACCGCCTGGTGGCCACAGGAGTGGCCAGGGTGTCGAAACAGACGAGGAAGTCCTCGCCCTCGATGGCAGCGACGTTCGGGTCGCCTTCGGCCGTCAGCGCATATACGCCGTCGGCCAGGACTTCAAGCGTCTGCTTCTTGTCTTCAAGGTCGGCTACAGAAGCAAAAGTCTTCGTTGACATGATCACCTTTCGTAAAACCTTATACAAAGTTTTACTTACTGTAACCCAGCACACGTTCCCAGGGAAGGGCGCTTAGAAAATTGCTTCGGGCCGCCGGGGGAGCGGTCGACTATTCCCGCACGCGCCCGCCGACTTCCTTTCGGTGGGACATCAGTTTCTGCAGGAGCATGATCAACAACTGCTGCTCCACGTCGGTGAGGGCGGCGGCCCAGCGGGCTTCCTGTTTGTTCTGTTCCTGAAAGGCGCTGCGGGCATAATCCCGTCCTTCAGCGGTCAACTCGAGCATGATGGTGCGCCCGTCGGTCCCGGAAGCGCTCTTTTGCATCATGTCGCGGGCAAGGAGCGTGGTGGCCAGGCTGGATACGGCTGCGCGGCTCATTCCAGCGAGTTTCGCAGCTCTACTGGGCTCGATCGGCCCCGCCAGCCAGACAACGAACAGCAGCCGGAAGGCCGACCAGGAGACGCCCCGCGGGCGGTGTACGGAGGATTCCAAGTCGTAAACCACCAGGTTGGCTGCGCGGGTAAGCGTGATGATGACCTTGCTGGCCATCGCGTCATTGACGTCAAGCTCCTCGGCAATGCGCTTGCCGGTGAGTTCTACGAAGGTCCAGTAGTCCAGGCCACTCAGGTCCTGCGGGTTCTCGCTGCTCGTGCTCTCTGTCATTTCGCCAATCTACCGTGGATGCCGTCCGGCGGCCCGCACCCAGGCAGACCCGTGGATAGGGGATTACCTCTCGCATTTTTTCGTATAAGGCTTTACCATCATTTACGTACAAGGTTTGACAACTTGTTCATTGGTTGAATCATGATCTTAGGAGTGCAGTATGGCGTTCTACCGTCAGTTGGGTTCCCTCCCCAAGACTCGGCATACCCTGTTCCGCGCCGATTCGGGCGAAATCTACTACGAGGAGCTGATGGGCGAGGAAGGTTTCTCCTCTGACTCCTCACTGCTCTACCACCGGAGCATTCCATCAGCGATCGTCGGCGCCCGCGTCTGGGACCTGCCGGAGCAGTCGCTGACACCCAACGCGCCGTTGGTGCCGCGGCATCTCAAACTGCATGACCTGTTCACCGACGAGCAGGCTAAGACCACTGATGCGGTGACCGGCCGCCGGCTTATCCTGGGCAATGCAGATGTGCGCATCAGCTACGCCCTGGTAGGGGCCACATCCCCGCTCTACCGCAACGCCACCGGTGATGAATGCGTGTACGTCGAGACGGGCGGCGCCGTCGTCGAAACCGTCTTCGGCCGGCTGCCCGTCAGTGAGGGCGACTATGTGATCATCCCGCGAGCCACCACGCACCGCTGGGTCGTCGAGGACGGGGACACAGCCCGGCTCTACTTCATTGAGGCCAACAGCCACATCGGTCCTGCCCGGCAGTACCTCTCCAAACATGGTCAGTTGTTGGAGCACGCGCCGTACTGTGAACGGGACCTGCGCGGGCCCGAAGGGCCGCTTCTCATCGAGGAGCAGGATGTCGATATTTACATCAAACACCGCGGTGCCGGCCCGAACGGCCTTGCGGGCACCATCCACACCGTGCCGGAGCACCCCTTCGACGTCGTCGGCTGGGACGGCTGCCTCTACCCGTACGTCTTCAACATCAATGACTACATGCCAATCACCGGCAAGGTCCACCAGCCGCCGCCCGTGCACCAGGTCTTCGAAGGCAACAACTTTGTGATCTGCAACTTCGTCCCGCGCAAGGTCGACTACCACCCGCTCTCGGTCCCGGTCCCGTACTACCACTCCAACGTGGACTCGGACGAGATCATGTTCTACGTCGGAGGGGACTACGAAGCGCGCAAGGGATCCGGCATCGGAATCGGCTCCATCTCGGTCCATCCCGGCGGCCACGCCCATGGACCCCAGCCTGGAGCCATCGAAGCCAGCCTCGGCAAGGACTACTTCGACGAACTTGGAGTCATGGTGGACACCTTCCGCCCCCTCGATCTTGGCGAGGCCGCCCTGGCTTGCGACGACGGCAAGTACGCCAGCTCCTGGAGCGGGGGTCGGTGGACCCATGAGTGAGTCGCGGGCTTCGGGCCTGGACGGTTTCTTTGATGATGCAGCGGTGTTTCCCCCGGGGTCCGCATCTTTGGACATCGCCGTCCGCGATCATCTGGGGAGGCGATCATCGCGGATTGAGCCCTTCACAGGGCCGCTGCTGCTGGGTCTGGATCAGGTGCCGGAGGCCCACCGGCTGGCACTGGAAACTGCAGGAGACCTGGGACTTGACCTTGCCGCCGACCCGCTGCGGATCGGCGTCGTCATCCCCGAAGGCAGGCTCCAGGACGCGCTTGAACTGGAGGCACTCGCCCTCGACGGCACACAGGTCATCGGACTAGAGATGAAAACCCCCGCCGAGGACTGGCAAACCGCCCTGAGGGACCTTCAACAGGCAGACACCCCGGCGTCCCGCTATGCCGAGTTCACCGGCGCGCAGGTCGCCCAAGGCGCCGTGGCTACCCTGCAAGGCGGGAAAGTGCACCTGAAATTCCGCACCGGCGGTCTTGAATCCTGGCTGTTCCCCACGCCCGGAGAGTTGGCCGAGGTCATCGGGGAGGCCGTCCGGCGGCAAGTCCCGTTCAAGCTCACCGCGGGCCTGCACCAGGCAGTCCGTCACACCAACGACGCGACCGGGTTCACCCACCACGGATTCCTGAATATCGCCTTAGCCACCGCCGCAGCCGACCGGGGCGCCGGACCGCGCCATCTCATGCAGATCCTGGAAAACGAAGACGGGGCCGCGCTGGCCTTGGAGGCCCGAGGGGTCAGCACAATCTCGTGGAGGCAATGGTTCCGTTCCTTCGGTACCTGCAGCATCGATGAACCGCTCGATTCACTTGCTGCGCTGGGGCTCGACCCGGCCTCATTCGACCTCTTTGGACCAGGCTTTCCAGCCACAACAACTTCCCACACTCCCGATTACGAGAGGGCTCGCTCATGACAGCCATCGACACCGGCAGCATCGCCGATTTGTATACAGCAGAGGGCTTTGGGCTCGGACATCTTCCCTATGCGTCCTTTACCGCGCCCGGGACCGGTTCGCCCAGCCTGGGCATCCGCATCGGCAATCACGTCTTAGCGGTTTCGGCAATTACAGGCCTTGCAGGTGATGCTTCCCCCGAACTGAAGCAGGTCGGTGACGGCGCAAATCTGGACCTCCTCTTAAAGGCCGGCCGGCTGGTCTGGGACCAACTGCGGACGCTGGTCCAGAAAGCCTTGGCCGACATCTCTGTGTCGGCCAGGCTAAAGGATCAGTTGCACCTGGTCAGTAATGTCCAACTACATATGCCGTTCACGGTCGGGGACTACGTGGACTTCTATGGCAACGAATACCACGCTACTAACGTTGGAAAAATCTTCAGGCCGGAGCAGGCCCCACTGACTGCAAACTGGAAGCATCTCCCCATCGGCTATCACGGCAGGTCCGGCTCCATTGTTGCGAGCGGCACCGCGGTGCCCCGCCCGAAGGGGATGCGGCCGGAAGCGGACGGGACACCATCCTTCGGCCCATCCAGACGTCTGGACATTGAAGCGGAGGTCGGGTTCGTCCTGGGTGGCAGTGCCCCCGCGGGGGAAATACCCCTGGATCGAGCAGGGGAGCACATTTTCGGGGTAGTGCTCACCAACGACTGGTCGGCCCGGGACATCCAGGCCTTCGAGTACGTCCCCCTCGGGCCAAATCTGGGTAAGTCCTTTGCGACCTCGATCGCAGCCTGGGTCACTCCCATCGCGGCCTTGGAGCCCGTACGGACAGCACCTCCCGCGCGGGACACTCCCCTGGCAAAGTATCTCGATGACAGCAGCACGCAATCATGGGGATTCGACCTGCAGATTGAGATCCTCCTGAATGGAGAGACAGTCTCCCGGCCTCCTTTCGCGAGCACGTACTGGACGGCAGCTCAAATGCTCGCCCACATGACTGTCAACGGGGCCGCGATGCGTCCTGGTGACTTTTTTGCCGGCGGCACGATTTCCGGACCGGAAAAGAATCAGCGCGGATCGTTCCTGGAACTGGCCTGGGGCGGGGAGGATCCGCTCGTCCTTGCTGACGGCACCGAGTTCGCTTTTCTCCGCGACGGAGACGAGGTGACGCTCCGTGCCACCGCAGACATCGGCGGGCAGACGCACATCCGGCTCGGCGACTGCGTCGGCAAAATAGTCCCGGCGACTGCCGCCTGAACTGCCTTGGGGCTGGCCGCTGTCCGCCCGATCGTCACCATGTAGGGGATGCCGCCACCACCAGTGCTGGAGTGTGCCCAGCATCTGAGGGGCGGGGCGTCAGCGTAAGATCAAAACGGCCCAAGTTCCGTTAGGGACCCGGGGGAGGGGCCTCCAATGGATGATCGGCATTTCCTACTGGACCGATGGCCGCTGGCTGTGCCGTCAGGATGCCAGACCGAAGATGTGTTGGGACCGCTGAAAGGACGATGTGAAGTTCACTTTTCGTCAGCTCGAATATTTTGCGGTTCTGAGCGAGCACCAGACTCTAAGTTCAGCCGCGGCAGCCCTGCATGTGTCGGAGTCGGCGCTCTCCCATTCCATCACTGACCTGGAAAAATCAGTGGGGGTACAGCTCTGCCAGCGGAGAAAGGCCAGGGGCCTGTCGCTGACCCCGGCCGGCCGCTACTTTGCGGACCGGGCCCGGATGCTCATCCAGGACGCCGTTGAGCTCGCAAACGAAACTTCAACCGCGGAAGGTCATTTGAGGGGCCCGGTCCGGCTGGGGTGCTTCGCAGGTGTGGCTAACAACGTCCTGCCGACCCTGCTCGAGGGGTTTCCCAAAGCCCACCCCGATGTTTCGATCGAGCTGACCATAGGAACTGATGACAGTCTTCTGCCTGGTTTGTATGGGGGAAAGCTCGATTTCGTCATTCTTTATGACATGCTGCTGCCCCCGAACCTGCACCGTCGGACCATATACGAAACTGAAGTGACGGCAGTCGTACCGGGTGCACACCGGCTGGCCGGCCAGGAGTCCATCAGCTTGGCCGATCTGATAGACGAGCCTTTTATTATGGTGGACTCCAAACCAAGTACCGAAAACACCTACCGCATCTTTCGGGAGCAGGGGCTCGTCCCGCGCATGTCAGCGTCCGTTCCCTTGGTCGAGCTGGCGAAAGCCCTCGTGGGGCGCGGTTTGGGATATAGCCTGCTGATGTCCCGGCCGAACTCTACGAACCTGACAACTGAGGGCCGCGAAATTGCAGCACGTCCACTGACGCCGCGTGCAGGCCTTTCCTCTGTGGTTGCTGTCTGGCCCGAGGGGTTTGAGCTGACTCCCCGGGCCAGAGCACTAACGGACTACGCAGCCGGTCATTTGGGAGGGCCCTCCAGCAGCCTGAAACCGGTCGATTAGCAGTGAATGGCTAGTGGTTAGGATTCAGCTGCTTGATGAGGGAGCGGATGTCCTCGATGTCTTCCACAGAATCCACTAAGGCCGCGAGGGAGTGCTCCCGCTCGGCCGTTAGGTCCTGCTCGGCATAGCTCAGGCAGTCCCGGAACCGCTGCAGGTGTTCTTCCTGGGACAGAGGGTTGCCGGGAAACCCGGGGGCGGTCTCGATGGAGCGCAAATAGGTGGGGTGCCCTGAACGGTCGATGCTCAAGCGTGCAGCAGTATGACCCACCTCATCCAACTCGTTGGCCTGCCTGACCGTAATGCGTTGCATCAGGGCGCCAACAGAGGAATCAGCAATCAACGTTGGCCGAAAGTGCTCAAGGCGGGAATCACCGCGTAGGAGGGCGTTGGCCACACAGTATTGTGCACTGAACTGGGCATTGACCTTCGGTGTGTCGCCCATCTCAAAAGGATGCCCGACGAGTCGGAACGCGTACGGCGGCAGATGAACTTCTACCTCCCGTACGTCGGCGACATCGAATCCGGGGCTTCTTACGGCGTCCAAGGCCAGTTCAGTGACGCTCTGCGTCACGCCACAGCTGGGGTACTTCTTGAACACCATCCCGGTGAGCTTGTACTCCGTGCCGATGCCTTCGAGTAAGGTCGCAGGGTCGTCGCTGCCGCGGCCGAAGAGCCGCAGGTAGCCGTAGGTGCCGCTGAGAAAATTGCGGGGACCGGTGAGCCCGGCCTTGGCCAGCTGTACGCAGTCAATCGCCATTTGAGCCACCCAGCCTTGGATAAGGCGAACGGCCAGGGACCCATCAATGTTGCTTTGGAAGCTGCCGCCACAGCGGTTGAACGCCAGCGCCAGGGCATGGAGGGTTTCGTCCTCCGACAGTCGGGCCACGCGTGCTGCCGCGGCTGTTGCACCCATGACACCTGCAACCCCGGTGGGGTCGAACCCGTCGTACTGCTCTTCAGTCAGATTGAGCCTGGAGCCGGTCTCAAGTCCGGCGATGACGGCCGCCAGAAAATCCTGCCCGGAACAATCCTGAAAGAGTTCACTCGCTGCCAGGGCTGCGGGCACAACTGAGGAGCCCAGATGAAGCCCTGGTTTCATGGCGTCGCAGTAGTCCAAGGCGCGGGCCATTGCCCCGTTGAGCAGTGCGGCGCTTGAAGCCGGCACTTTGTCACCAAAGACCCACGTCGTGGCCTCGGGTTGTCCGCCACGTTGGACAAGGACGGAACGAAGGCTGGCAATCCCGTCTTCTCCTGTCCCGGCGAGGGCAGTGCCTAAGACGGTCAGGATCACTTGCTTCGCGGTGCCCACGACGTGCGCAGGAGCTTCTCCGGCCTGGATGTTCCGGATAAACGCGGCGAGTTGGCGCTCTATATTCAAGGTGAAGTCCTTATGTGTTCAGGTGCTCCGTCCGGGTGATCGGGCGGTGTTTCATTGGCTTACCTGCCGGCAGGGGCCGCTGCGCGGGTCTCCTTGGCGAACTGCCGCAGCGAAAAGCCTTCTCGCGCCGCTGCTTCTTTGGTGGGTCCCTGACCTGATGCCAGGAGTCGGCGGGCAGTGCCGTGATCTGCTGGGGAGTTGACGGATTCAACGGCGACCAGGCGCTCATTGCGGAAGCACAATGTCGAAAACTTTGCCCCGCCCGGGTCTCCCGTGGTTACAGTGTCGTCGGCTGGGTCGGACAGGCCTGCGATCTGGAGCCGGTGAGGGCCTTGAACTGACCAGAACCATGGCAGATCGATGTAGGGGTCTTCGCGGCCAACAATCGTTTGTACGGCGCTGCGTGCCTGATCGGTGGCGTTTTGAATGGACTCGAGCCGTGTGCGTGTTCCTGTGTGGATGTTAGGGAAACTCGCGCAGTCACCGACGGCCAGAATCGCCGGATCAGAAGTCCGCAGCGATTCGTCGACGAGCACGCCGTTGTCCGTTTCTAGTCCGCACTCGGCTGCAAGCCGGTCATTGGGTGTCACGCCAATGCCCACGACCGCGAGATCGGCGGCGTAGGTTGCGCCGGTCGTGGAGATGACGGATGCTACGCGGCCGTCCGGGCCCGGCTCGAAGGCTGTGGTGCCCTCACTCAGGCGTAAGTCCACTCCCAATTCGCGGTGGGCAGCGGCGAACCAGTCTGCTGTTGGCCGGGTTAGCGCCCGGCCCATGGGACGTGGGCCGTGCTCAAGAACCGTTACGCTGCAGCCATGAGCGCGAGCGGAAGCGGCGAACTCCAAACCGATGAATCCTACACCGATCACCACGACGTGGCGCGCCAAGGGCAGTGCCGCGTGCAGTGCTTCTGCGTCGGAAAGCGTCTTCAAGGAATGAACGCCTGGGAGTTGGGCGCCGGGGCACTGCAGGCCGCGGGTGCGGGCTCCCGTGGCCAGGACGAGCCAGTCGTATGTCAAGACTCCGTTGCCAGCCAGGGTAACGGTGCGGGTCTGCCGGTCGATGGAGACCGCGGAGGTTTCCTGCAAAGCGATGTTCTTTTCGGTGAAGAAAGATGCCGCCCGCAGCGGCAAGGGCAGAGGTTTCTTGCCCGGCAACAGATATTCCTTCGAGAGTGGAGGCCGCTGGTACGGAAGCCCTGGTTCGTCGCTTACAACCGTTATCCCGGCGGTGTAGCCCTCAGACCGGAGCGAATCGGCGACCTGCAGCCCGGCGTGGCCGGCACCTATGATGACGACAGCCACGGCCTAACGCTGCGCTTCCGGAATGTCGACAACGATGGCATCCAGGCCAGCTCCTACTTGGATCTGACAGCCAAGCCGCGACCGGTCGGTTCTCTCGGCGGTTGTGCAATCAAGCATCTCGTCTTCGTCCTCGTCAGGGCCGGGAAGTTCGTTCAAATATTCGGGCCGGACATAGACATGGCAGGTCGCGCACATTGCCTGTCCCCCGCATTCGCCGACGATGCCCTCGACGCCATTGCTGACGGCAGCGTGCATCAGGGTTGTGCCGCCTTGGACTTCAAGTCGACGTTCAGACCCATCAGGCTGGGCGAAAGTTACTGTGGCCATGGTTTCTCCTGGGTTCAAGGGATTGGTAGGAATTGGCGGCCTCGGGTCAACTGGCCCGGGCTTCTGTTGGCTGGACGGACGGAGTAACTCCGAGGTCTTTGTTGCGGCCGTCTTTGACGGTGCTGACGGTGACAAGGGAGATGGCGCTGAGGGCGATGATGTACAGACCGATTGAGGGGGACCATCCGGTCGCATTAATGAGTAGCTGCGCAACCATTGGGGCGAATGCACCGCCGAGGATGGTTCCTATTGCGTATCCGATGGAAACGCCCGAATACCGGACTTCGATGGGGAACATTTCCGCGTACATGGCACACATGGGCCCGTAGGCGAAACCCAGCCCGAAGGTTAGAACGATGGTCGCCAGCCCCAGGAACCAGATGTTCGCTGTGTCGATCAACAGGAACATCGGGATCATCCAGAGGATGACAGCTGCGTAGCCGATCTGAAAGGTCTTGACCCGCCCGATTTTGTCGGAGACCACTCCGCTCCACAGCGTGGTGGCCAGCCAGGCCACCGCGGCAAGGCTAATCACGGCAAGCACCGGAGTCTGCGCCATGCCCAAGGTCTTGGTTGCATAGGAGGAGATGTAGGCGATAAGGAGCCAGCCGGCAGCGTTGTTTCCCATGAAGATGAGGGCACATTTGGCTACATCCTTGAAGTGCCCTTTGAACAAGATGCCCAGAGGTGCAGAGGACTGGCGCCGACGCGTGAGAAGTTCCGCGAAGGCGGGGCTTTCATCGACGGACCTGCGGATGAAGAAGCCAAAGATGATGAGGACAACCGAGAGGAGGAAGGGGATACGCCAACCCCACGCGACAAACGCTCCAGGACCAATGAGCAGTGTCAGCCCTGTAAGAACCAGCGATGCCATCAGCATGCCGACGGGGACACCTACCTGAGGGAATGCCCCGAAGAGGCCCCGCTTGCCCTTGGGCGCATGCTCCACGGCCATGAGCGCCGCTCCGCCCCATTCGCCCCCGGCTGAAAGACCCTGCAGGATTCGCAGGACCATGAGGAAGACAGGGGCCCAAACGCCAATCTGGGCGTAGGTGGGAAGTATGCCCATGGTGGCGGTTGCGCCGCCCATCAGCAGAAGGGTAACCACCAACATTTTCTTGCGTCCAAGGCGGTCACCCAGGTGACCCGCGATGATGGCACCGAGGGGTCGGAAAAGGAAACTGATGCCTATGGATGCGAACGCAATGATCTGCGCCATGGCGGGGCTGTCGTCGCTAAGTGGCTGGAAATAGAGCTGACCAAATACCATCGCAGCCGTAGTGGCATAAATGAAGAAGTCGTACCACTCGATGGAGGTGCCCACGAGCGTTCCAACCAGGACCCGCCGTTTTTCCGGGGGCAGGCCCCTCAATATTCCTTGAGGTTCGGTAGCAGAAGCTGAAGCTGACATAACAAACTCCTAATCAGAGAGGTGCAGCAATGTGCGCCAGGCCATTGCGCAGGGGACGCGAGTGCTAGCGGCCCTAATTCGAAGGGCCGCTACTTATCTCTACGGGGTGCGGGTGTGGGGTGTGGGGCCGGAAGCTTTGGTGCGCCGGTGTGTAGTTCAGGACCAGGCAACGGGAAGCTGGGTTAAGCCTCGGAAGACCCAGCCGTTCCAAACAGCGGGCCGCTCTGTGTCGACCCGCAGTTCCGGAAGCTCCTCATAGAGCAGGGGAACCGCGATACGCCCTATCGAGATCCGCGCAGCCCACTGTCCTGCACAGAGGTGGACTCCGCTACCGAACGCCATGTGCGATTGCTTGGGCCGTGAAATATCAAAGTGGTCAGGATTTTGTCCGAAATGCCGGCGGTCGCGGTTGGCCGAGGCCAGTCCGAGCCCGATAGATGCCTTCGCGGGCAGTGAGTAACCCTCAAGCACCGTGGCGCGCGTCGTCTCTCGGGGGGCCATCCCAATTGGAGAAACCCAGCGGACCGCCTCATCAAAGACCGCATCCCACAAAGCGTCACCGTTCAATACGCGCCTGCGCTGTTCCGGGTGTTGGTCAAGGGCCCAAATCGAGTTTGTGATCATATGCTGCGGCTCGTTCATGCCCCCGGAGATCATCAGCTTGACGTTGGCGGCAACATCGAAATCGCTCATGCCGCCGTTGGCGAGAGCCGAAATCAACGATGAATTCGGTGTGCGGCGGTAGTAGGGAATGAGTTCCCTCAGTACCGCATCAACTTCTTCCTGCGAGGCGTCGCAGCGGGTCCATACCTCGGCACGGTCCAAGACATTGGCAATACCATCAATGAAATTAGAGGACCACCTTTGCATGTCCGATGCGTCGGCATCCTCCAGTCCGAGGAGATCGATCAGATTCTGCGCAGCCAGAGGAGCCGCGAAATCTGTATTCAGATCAGCGTGCTCCGGACCGCGATCTTTTAGAGCGTCCAAGTAGACTCGGGCATTGCGTTCGAACTTGGGAGCCCACGCCTCATTTAGATTCTTCGGCCGCAGCGCGGAATTGACCGCCTTGCGATCGGCGGCGTGTTCCGGATCATCTTTGCGTAGCATCGGCGGCGCGCCCAGAGCCTTAGCCATCGCCCCACTGCTGACGTTTGCCGAGTACACCGCTTGGTCTGACTCAGCTTCTCGACAGCCTTCGAAACTGGTTACCAGGAACTTATTCAAGCCCGGTATCCACGCAACAGGGGACTCTTCACGCAGGCGCTCGTACGTCGGGTAAGGATCACGCGACAGCTCAGCGAGATCGACCCAATCCGCAACCGGGGGCTGCTGAGAGGTATCGGCGTGGTCAAGAACCTGAACGGCGGAATCGTGGGGCCGCCCTGTATACCCGAAAGGGCAACCAAAGTCTGTGGATTCATTCATTGCAGTGGATCCTCCTCGATCACAATGTCTATGTGTCGATAGTCACAGCCCGCCTTCCGTTAGTAAAGTGAAGAATTCCGCACATAAACTTCGATTTCCTGCATCTATGGGGCCATTTGGGCCAAAGGCTTTGTGGATCTGGACCCTCCATCGCCATCGAAGTAGTTCGAAGGTGGGTGGACGCCTCCAGCCCCCGTCGTTATGCTCTGGGCGGCACCGTTATGCCGTGCCCGCAGAGCCATACGTTCAGTCGTCCCGTGACGCTGTTTCCCAGTCGGGACCGATGATCATGCGCCGGTGCCCGGCGTCACATCCGTGACGAAGGGCTGCTCGTTTCCTGGCGCGCCACGCAACGACGGTCATGGGCGCGGAAGCCTCTCCTCGACTGGCCACGAAGACCGCAGCACTCCTCGAGTCCGTGGTCAGATTTCTTCCGTTCATCGGCGGCAACAAACGTACCGCATGGGCGCTCATGGTCTTGCTGTCCGGGGCAACTGCGACCGGCACGACTTGAACGCCAACGATTGCCCTCGACGGGGTTCCTGATCGAGAAACTCCTGATTCGGCAGTTGGTGTTGTTGAAGGGTCGCAGGGCTGATGACTCGGAAGTCCATGAGCAGTCGGTGGGGGAATTCGAGGCCCAAAACCGGGGCTGTGCACAATGTGCACACCCTGGGCTTCGGATCGGGTCGTACTGGTGCCGGACTGGGCCGGATTGCGCAGCTTTGCGGGGGAGAGGCGGCAATTCAAGGCCGGGAATGCGGTTCGAGTCCCACCTCGGGCACGTGTTTTCCCTGTTCAGGGGCTTACGGGCCTCTGAGTGTGCACAAACTGTTCACATGAGGGCCCCTCCCGGGGCCCTTTTTGTTGGTGGCCGATGCTGTGGCCGGCGGCTCCCTGTCTGATTCCTCGATGTTTTTGGTGCGTGCTACCTCTTCATCGTCGTTCAGCGAGTGGGCGACATGACCTGTTCCGGCTGTGAAAGATCTTCTCTACTTTTCAGTCGCTTCCCCGTCATGTCGGGATCAAGATCTGCTGGGCGGTTTGGCAGGGTGATGTGGTTTGTCGA
Source organism: Arthrobacter sp. 05T444 (assembly GCF_056395905.1). Classification (NCBI taxonomy): domain Bacteria; kingdom Bacillati; phylum Actinomycetota; class Actinomycetes; order Micrococcales; family Micrococcaceae; genus Arthrobacter; species Arthrobacter sp. 05T444. The sequence goes on along the minus strand of NZ_JBFTKK010000013.1, from coordinate 61,191 downwards.
TGCGATGGTGCTGCCGCGGTAGAAGAATTCGGCGTTGATCTGGCTCGACTGGGTCGCCTTCAGCGGGAGGGTCAGTCCGTCGTGGGTATCGCCGTCGTACTGGGAAACGGTGTTGTCTCCGACGAGGAGCCCGTCACGGATGGACATTCCGGTGTACACGGCAAAGAGCAGGCTGGCGTCGTGGGCAAGGTAGTCCGCGGCTGGCGGGCACCGGGGTGTCTGTTAGATTTGTGCGTCGCAGTTCCCGGGCGAGCTCGCGTCTGATTGCGTCGGTGGCTGTTGCTGGCCGGATGGTCCGCAGCGCGGCGGCGGCCTTGTCGGCACTGAGGCCGGGATCGACGCCGCCGGGTATCAGTTCGCGCAGGAGCCGGTGCAGGCGGTTGAGCAGCCGGGCGCGTTCGTGGCCGAGGTCTCCGCGGCGTTCTGCCAGCAGGCGAAGAATCGTGCTCTGGTTTTCGGCGGTGACTGGGCGCAAGTTCTCCTGCCGAAGGGCAGTGACGGCAACAGCGAACGCATCGGCCGGGTCACTCTTGCGGCCACCGCCGGTAGAAAGGACTCTGACCTTCATGGCCAGTGTCGAGGGGACATCGACAACTGACTCCCTGCAGGCAACAAGGATCTGGGCGATTCCGCGTCCCAGTCCGTTGGCACCCTCGATAGCGAATCTGCGTTCGGGCCATTGCGCGACCCAGCCCAGCAGTTGCTTGGCGGTGCCCGCGTTGACCACGAAGCGCCGCACCGCGAGCTGACAGCCCGAGGAATCGATGGCTGAGGCGGTGATGGAGGATTTATGCGGGTCGATGCCGATAACGATCACGTCCGGGTTCCTTTCGCCGATGTCGGTGATGAATCACCCGTGGCGGGCACCCTGACTTGAAGTGTTTGCATGCCTCTGTCGAGCCACGCCCCGGGCGGGTGTCAGCGGCGCGGCACGCTATCAGTGAGCCAACCCGGACGATACCGGGCGGCAAGGAGCTTGCGGACCTGTGCCGGCTGACACCCTGGACGCTACAAGACTGCAGATCCTGCGGCATCCCACCATCAATGAAACAAGTCAGGAGCCTGGCCAAGAGGCCCCATCAACGTCTTGTCTGCCCGCCCGGCCGGTGTTGCCGCCCCGCGCTCGAGCGAAAGGCACTTCCATCATGACAAATCAACGCACGGTTGTTGTCGGCGTCGACACGCATGCGGACACCCATCACGCAGCGGTCCTGGACGCAGGGACCGGCGAAATGCTGGCAGACCGGCAGTTCCGGGCCGACCAGGCCGGCTACGCGGCTTTGGCAGAGTTCGTCCTGGCGCACGGTGAACCGGTGCGGTTCGGGGTTGAAGGCACCAACTCCTACGGAGCAGGCCTGGCCCGCCACCTGCACCGCAACGGGTTCGAGGTCGCAGAAATCGTCCGCCCCAACAGGGCCGCGCGGCGCCTGCGTGGCAAATCCGACCCTCTGGACGCGGTGGCCGCCGCCCGGGAAGCTCTTGCCCACGATGACCTGCCGGCACCTAAACTCGCCAACGGTCCCGTGGAATCGATCCGTGTCCAGCACCTGGTGCGTGACTCGGCCGTGCAGGCCAGGGCGAACGTGCTGCGCCAAAACAAGGCCGTTCTGGTCACCGCCCCTGCAACCCAGCGCGAGAAACTCGCCCGGCACACCGGCAAAGCCCTGCTCGAGACCCCGCGCCGCGTCCGCCCGGGTGAAGTGCTCGCCGGGACCGAGGCTGCCACCATGATTGCCCTGCGCCACCTCGCCCGTCGCCACCACGGCCTAACTGAAGAGATCGACGAAGCCACTGACCAGCTCCGCGCACTCGTGCAGGCCACCTCTCCGGCCCTGTTCGCGGCCAAGGGCATCGGCATCGTGACCGCCGCGCAATTGCTGGTAACCGCAGGGGACAACCCGGAGCGGATCAAGAACGAAGCCGCGTTCGCTGCCCTCTGCGGCACCAGCCCCCTGCCGGCATCCTCCGGCAAGACCACCCGTCACCGCCTCAACCGAGGCGAAGATCGTCAAGCCAATGCAGCGCTCCACCGCATCGCCCTGACCCGGATGAACAGCGAACCACGCATCAGGGCCTACATCCAGAAACGAACCAGCGAAGGCAAAGGCACCAAGGAAGCCATCCGCTGTCTCAAACGCGCCATCGCCCGCGAGGTTTACCGGCTCCTGACCAACCCGCCCACCACCCCGGGAACCGAGGACCTACGCCCGGCCCGACTCAAACGCGCCATCACCCTTCAAACCGTCGCCAACCACTTCGGAGTCCAACCCGCCCGGATCTCAGAGATCGAACGCGGAAAACTCCACGACACCGCCCTAACAACCGCCTACCGGCAATGGCTTAACGCCGCTTGACGAGACATAGGAGCATCAAACAGCGAAGTTGCTTCTGGTGGTTGATGGAGGCGGGGGAGTGGGGCGGTATGACGCCGTCGAATCCTGCGGAGTTCGTCTGGAATCTACTGTGTTAGGTGTGGGCCGAGTGCTTTGCGAGGGCGAGTTCGGCATGTTCGACGAGGGACTTGTCTGTGAATACAGAAGCACCCCGCAGCTCTCATCTCTCCTGCATTGGTGCTCGGCGAATGATGAAGGCTCTAGAATCAGCCTGCACGGATTGGCTTCCGAACCGCTAGTTCCTGTGCGATCGCCAAGTCGAACAGCTCTGCCGCACCGGCCCGGCACCTCTATGAAACGCCCATATCCTGCCATGTGTCGTGCTGCCGTCAGGGAGTAATCAGGTGTCACTGTGCGGTCTAAGAGTTTCTCGACCCATCGTCAGAAAAGAAGAATCTAACCCTATTTGGACGACCCCTGACCACCTGCCTGACGTCAGGTCGGGGTGTACTTCAGACTGACGTCATCGCTGTTCCTCTAGGGGCAAAACTGCCTCACCGATCCACCCGAGGTTAAAGCCGCGAACGACGCCGCCGCTAAGAACCCACATGTCCGATTTGCGCGTGTTTGCCGTGCCAAGTATAGGACCGATTGACGACCGGCATACCTATCAAGGGTTTTGGATGGCACGTGCGAGTCCGGAGCCTGTTGATGAAGACCAGCCGAAGCCCTCAAACCAGACAAATGCGGCGACGCACCAACGGATCAACAGTTGCCAGGAGCCAGCTACGAGCGCCTGGCTGGCACCATGGCCCAGGATCAGCAGGCCGTAGCCGGCCAGCCTCCCTCTGCGACGAACCATTAGCATCGGCCGTTTTGTTAGCCGAGCGTTACGAGGCGTACCTATGTGACAAGCGTCCGGGAATTTTTTTGACGGCGGCCGGCGGCACAGTTTCATGACCGGGAAGGCCATCGTCTCATCCCTTGCTGTTTACGGTTCATGTAGACAGGCGTAACTTCGTTCTGTGTCAACAAGCGAAGGAGGTGTCGCGAGGGGATTCTAACGCCGGGCATGGGCACACACTGGACCGGTTTCGCGAAAATGCCGCCGACTACGATTCCCGTATTTTCGAGCATCCTTTGTGGTGCCCACAATCCGATTCAGCGGGTGCGATGATCCTTTTGTCTGTTGTCGTTTGCGTGTTCGAGGGCGTCGGCAAGCAAGCCGAAGGGGCTAGGGTGCGGCCCCGTAGTCTAAGAGATGTTTTGCTGAGGAGGCGGAGCTCATGTCATGGCCATTGAAGGACCTTATAGTCTTCAGGATTGAGAAGGCTGATTTTTACTTGCTGCAGACTTGGCTGGCACATAAACGGCCGGACGTTTGGACCCAGCTCGAAAAGATCGGCCTCGAGGAATTACCTGAGCACATAGCCGTTATTCAAGTCGATCATGAACGCCGCACCGTGTGGTGCGTGGCTTCCTACCCCAGCCAAGGGTATCCGCCCGAAGCACAACAGAAGTTGTCTGAGTTTTGGGCCTCAATCGACGCAGGGGTTCCTTACCCAGTCAGAGGTGATGAAGTGCGTGGGCTCGCACCGGACTCAGGCTCTTACACTATTGCGGTAGCGTCGCTAAGAGATGATCGGGGAACGCACGGCATCCGGGTGATCACTTGATATGGCGATCCCCTGATATGCGGGCCCCTTTGGGCTACTCCGCTGCCACCTTCATTCGCTCCCTGAACGCAATGGCGGCGGCTTCGGCTCTTGTTTTGACTCGAAGCTTTGTCAATATGTGGGAAACGTGTACCCCTGCTGTTCGTTCCGTGATCAGGAGCTCGCGGCCGATTATTCGATTGGAGGCGCCGTGGGTGAGGAACTCCAGTACTTCCAGTTCCCGGGCCGTAAGCCCCCACGGAAGTGATGGATTCTTGCCCGGCGCCACTTGGTCCGCCAAAACCAGATTGGTGCTTAGCGCCTGCGCTTCAATGCCCTGGATGAGCTGGCTAGCGCCGAGAGCAATGGCCTGGGATCTTGCCTTTGAAAGCAATCTAGTTGCGCGTCGACGATTCCTGTGGAGGTCCGCGCTCCCAGCAGCGTTAAGGCACCGAATAGCCCAGAGCGGATTGCTGAGGCTTTCCCACTGTTGAGCTGCCTTCAGCCACTCCGGTGTGGACTGTGCTCCTGATACCGCAGCGAACGCGGCGCCGAAAGTTGTTGCCCAGGCCTGCTGGACGACACCGGAATTTTCCGCCGCTGCTCTCAATCCGGCGGTACCCAGAAGTTTAACTCTTTCTTCGATGGATGAGTTGGCCATGAAGGGCCGGGCGCCGGAGGACGCGAGAAGGCCCAACGTTGCCATGTAGAGCACGTCTCTGGGTTCCTCATGGAGGGCGGGGGACTCCAGGGCCTGAACTGTGGTGTTCAGTGCATTCACATATTCACCCGAGGCCAGAGCGACATCAGCTGCCATGGCTGTGAGTTGAAATTGAACTCCTGGTAGTACGGATTTCCTAATGTCCTTCAGGGCAGTTTCCATCCAAGCCAAGGCCTCCACCTGTTCTCCACGATATGCCAGTATGAGCGCGGCGGTGCCGTGAAGGCCGGCTTTGATTTCGTACCCGACCGCGTCCTTGAGTCCCTTGCCTACCCATGTCATTGCTTCGTCCCAGCGCCCGAGCCATTCGAGACAGCTCACGAGGTTACTAATGCACAGGCCGTTTACACCTAGGTCGAGATGGAGTTCCCCTGCCAGAAGGTAACCTTCTAGGGCATCTCCCGCGGCCGCTTCGTAGCGTCCGGCTTCCTGAAGCACGAAAGAGTGATTATTCAGCGTGCGGAGGAGGTTTTCGCCTGCGTCATGCTGGCGGGCGAGGGCCAGAGCCTGGTCAAGTATCTCCACGCCCTCATCTATCCGACCCGCCAAGGCGTAGGCTATCCCTGTGGTGGTCAGCGCGTTCGCCCGTGTCTGCCCTGAACGGTCACCGGGCTGCTCTGCGCACAGAGCCAAAACTTGGGCGGCGGCTTCCATGGCCTCTTCTGCTTGCCCTGAACCAATCAGAGCGCCAGCAAGAGTCGCAGTGATTTCGGCTTTCCGCAGTACGCTGACGCCCTCAGCTGACCCAGCGCGACGGGCTGTTAACCGGGCGCGTTCCACTGCTGCCGGCCCGTCGCCTGCCCACCGCAGGTACTGGACCAGTCTTTCGGCCAGATCCAACTCGTCAGCGATCTCGGGCTCCATAGAATCCAAGGCCTGCTGAGCCAACCGTGCCGCCATAGCAGCATTACCTGCACGGTATGAGGCTTCCGCAGCGATTGGCAGATGATTCATCCATTTGCGGCGCTCCTCTGATGCCGGGGCCGACCTTTCACTGAGCAGCATTGCTTGCTCGAGGTGGTGCCATTGCTCCTTGTACGCACCGCTGGATGAAGCTTCGTCTGCCGCGAGGAGGTAGGCCTCGAAGGCACGTGGCGCTTCACCCGCTTCCCTCCAGTGGGTAGCCATCTTAGGCGTGCGGAAAGGCACATCCTGTGTTGCTGACTCATACGCGAGAGCTAGCGCGCGGTGGATGCTTGCCCGGGCCTCAGGTCCAAGCAAATGCGTGGCCGCTTCCCCTATCAAGTCGTGCGCCAGAGCCACCGTTTCAGTCGAAACGTCAAAAATCAGGATGTTTTGATTGACCGCCTTAATGATCTGTTTCTCCGAAGAGACACCATCACCCCCGAACGCCCGGGCCAAAATGAGGAACTCCATACTGCCTCCCGCAAGAGCCACAGTCTGTGCAAGCCGCCGAACGTCTTCGCCAGCAAGAATTAACTGGGACGAAAGAAAATCCAGCAGACTGGCAGGAAGCGTTGCGCGGCTACTGTCACTCGCGGCGCGGGCCAGCGTGAGGGCGTAGTAGGGATTGCCAGCCGCCCTTTTTAGAAGTTCTTCAGTCCTGCCGTCATAGCCTGCTTTCTTTAGCAACTGGACTATCGCCCCGTCTTCTAGTGCTGAGAGGCGGGCATGATGGCAGAGTTCCAGACGCTCCCATTCAGGCCACAGGTGCCGCAGGGACTGATTCATGTCAGGGGAGACGCGGAACGCGACGGCCAAAAATATGGGGGCGCGGGGTAGTTCCGCGATTCCCGACGCGAGGAGGCCTAGGGAGGAGTCGTCGCTCCACTGGAGGTCATCCAACACAACCAGCAAGGGCGTTTCGTCTGCAGTTCGGACTAGGGCCTGCCAGAACGCCGCAGCCTGGGAGCGTGGGCCTCCCTGCACATCACTCTGCAAACAGCGGGCAGCCCGACCCAAGTTCTCAAGGGCACGGGTGCTCAGGGTCCCCCGGGGCGAATCGAGCGCCTGCGCCCATGGAAGATAGGGCAGTTCATGGCCCACGAGAGCGGGACTTCGGCCGCACAGCGTCGCGCCGCCTCTGGACTCCCACGACAAAGTCGCGCAATCGAGTAAATTGGTCTTCCCAATCCCGGCCGGCCCGGACACAAGCATTATCTGGCCCGATCCGCCATAAGCCAGGTCAAGTCGGGCAGATAAGTGGGCAAGCTCAGAGCTCCTGCCAAAAATCATCATATTAGGACGACCTCTAGTGGCGCGGTCCTTTAGGCTGCGAGGCAACTACTCCAACTGCCAGAGTCGGGACAGCCCAATATATCCAACACTCCCAATTTAGTGATGTCTGCGGGTAATAGTAAACGCGTGGTTGGTAGTCGACCCGCTGTGGCCCACTCAAAATGCCTGTGGGCTCACTTTGAAGTCCGGCTAGAGGCTCAACCTCTGTGATCGTTAGTAGAAGGGAAGTTCAGTTGCCAATGCGGTCACAGAATAGGAAATGGACGGGTCGCTTTCGTCGTCCCTCTGGACCCAGGCCGTAAAATCTTTCAATGACATAAAGCAGTAGTAATCGCAGTACCGAAGGTTCTGCTTCGTTTTCTCGTCGGCAACCGCAAGGTCCCTCTCGGGACGACCGGCGTGGTGGTCCAGGTTCTGTGCCCCACTCGCGAAGGCGCGGGATGGTTGCAGCCCTTGAAGAGTGATGGCTGGCGACTGGTCGATGATGGACGGCGGTGATGCCTTTAGCTGGCGATGTTGTTTGCCGCGGTCTTTACTCATTTTGTGCTTCTCCTCGGTTGTTATGTTTGTTCAGTTGCCAGAGGCTATGGGCGTGATTGCCCAGACTTTTGGGACCGCCGGTTAAGGGCCCGGTGTGACCGTCACTTGAGATGCGTTATACGTCCTTTGGAAGGAGCGGCCTGAACCCGGCACCGTCGACAATGTCGCCACCTGAATTTCCACGTGCGTTTGAGGGACATCGCCCGCTATGTAGCGGGCGATGTCGGGGTCAATACTGTGGTCCTGAGCGGCGCCGCTTTAGAACTGTGCCGGGTCGGTCCGGCCATAGATGAGACCGTTGGCGTTGGAGTAGCCGAGGTCGATGAGCGCTTCGACGTGCAGGTGCGCGCCGACGTATTCGGCCGGGCCGATGGCTTTCGTGTTGCCGGAAAGCCCGATAACTTGCCCCTCCCGGACTTTCATCCCGGCAGGGGCCATGTTGTTATCGGACAGGTGCGCGTAAACGCCGATGCCCCACGGGTGCTGGATGACTGAACAGATGCCAGGAAATCGCTTATAGAGGAACCATCGTGACGCCCACCCGACCCAAGAATCATCGCCCGGGAGGTTAGTGGCCCAGTCCGCCCACAACACCGTTCCTCCAGCCATGGCGCGGACAGGCGTACCGATAGGACAAGCGATGTCCCGACCAGCGTGGCCAAGCGGTTGGTAGTTGCCGTAGAGGTAGACGAGGTAGGCGATTCCGCTGTTCGGGTCCGGACTTGGTGCCACACCGGCCGTCGCCCCTCCTCCGAAGTCCTGCGAGACCGGGAACGTCTCTGGAACTGGTCTCACCGAACGATTCCTTCCGTTGGTCGTGCGGAAGCTGCGGAGACAAGCTCATTCGGTGCGCACGGACTTCTGTAATTGCGGACCCGTGCTGGGGCGCCGATGGTCCTGTTGATAGCGCGATGATGCGGATTCACTGATGGTCTTTCTGAACGTGTTGGGATGGCACAGCACCACAAGGAGTTCAAGTCATGCTGTTGCCTGTGGGTGGGGTACCAGAGCTCCCGGTGCGGACCCGATCGACCGGGAGCAGATGGCATAGTCGTCGCTTGCATGAACTGGGCCTCAGTCTTGAGCCCAGGTAAATGACACGCGGGCACCGCCCGGTATGTTGCGAATGCCCCGGACCGAAAAAATTTCCGTCCAGATTCCAAAAATCTTCGGCTTCCAGAATGTGAGGGGCGCGTCGTTGGCGGCCTCATTCACATAGATGGCGTTCTCGTTGGAGGCGTACCCTTTGGCCTCGATGCGGTATTCGGCGCCGTTCCCATCGCGCAGGATCATTCGTTTGTCCCACCCTTCAGGGCTCTGGTTGTTGAGTCGGAAGGCCACGGCGTTCGGATCTATCACTCCGTGCTCGATATGGGTTTCGATGACGTCGCCCTCGGAGGAGCCGATAACTCCGTCATCCGATGAGAACCATGTGTCGTTTTGGGGATGCGGGTATCTTGTCGAGGGAATGAACGCGGCAGGGTTGAGAGGGAACCCGTACGCGGTTAGGAAGACACCATCGCCTTTGTCGGCGGCTTTCGTCGCCGGTATTTCCCACGCCAGATGTACTGCCACCGCTGCCGCGACTATGGGCGCCACGACGGCGGAAACCCCAAGCGCGGCCAGGAATGCCGTAATCGCGCGCACGTCTCCATTGGTCAGGGTGTCCGTGAATTTCGCAGTTTCTTCGTGATCAAGTTCGATACGAAGATAAACGCCGTTGTAGGTAACTCTGGACATTATTGAATCCTTTGCTGGGTTTTGTTTGGTGTATCTCAGGCTCCTGTCGGTGCCAGGTAGATTGAGTCTGTTCCCACACAGCGGTCTCAACATCTGCAATGCGACGTACTCGGGCAGGCCAAAACCCTTAGCCAAGGCAGCCGATACGAGAGCGACCTCCGTCACAGGCAGATAATGCAGTCATCGGAAACATGGCAACGCTTCGGAGCCCACGGACGACATCCCCGGGAGATAAAGTCTGGGTGTGGTTTTCTAGGCATCCCGAACTCCGCGGCGCCGGCCCCAGCCGGCATCCAACGTGTAATGCCGGCCCCTAACGCATGGAGCGGCCCTCCGGCCATCGCGCTAGGTCTGGACCTTTACGAGCCTGCAAATCCAGGCGCCACACTGAACGGAGGCACCGAATCGTCCTCCCCTGCGACAGCACGGATCGCCGCTACCGTCGGAAACCACGTACGCGAGAACCGGGTTGGTTCCCGTCGCCGCGGGGCGAACATGTGAACTAAAGCTTTTGACCCCGCCGCATATGTCGAACTGCGGATGTTGAAACAGGGGCGCTGAAAGAAACTCGATGTGTCCGGGCAACCAGCCGGCACTATTCGAGGAAGGTAAAGAGAGTGGACACTCTTAATTCAGGCGTTACTCTGTCTGCGAATTCGTCCATTGCATCCAGTAACGGTAAGTACACCCTTGTGATGCAAGGGGACGGCAACCTGGTCCTGTATGCGTTTGGGAATCAGGCTGTTTGGGACACGGGGACCTGGCAGCTGCCGGTGGAACACAGGCCAGATCGCGCCGTCATGCAGCCCGACGGGAACCTTGTTTTGCTCACTCCGGGCGGAGTCCCGGTATGGGCGACGCACACCGAAGGAAACGGAGGCTCAAGGCTCGTCCTGGGCGATGACCGCAACCTCGTTATCTACCGCTCCGACGGGAACGCAGTCTGGTCGTCGAACACGGTTTACGCTCCTGGGGCCGTGGTTACAATCAGCAAACTCAATGAGAACGTCGGCTACGCCAAGACCATGAGTACGGTCGGCACGCTCTACCGCTCGGGTCAGGCCGTGTGTTCCGTTTATACCAAGAATGACAACTGGACCGGAGGGCTAAGAGGGAAGGTGCTCCTCCTCGTGGTGGATGAGGGCGGTCATGCAATTTGGGTGTCACGTGAATTCGCGGCGGCGACCCGGTGCTCGGTCCCTGACCCGGCTTGCGCCTCGTATGGGCAGGAAACATTCCGTGACGACTTCCCTGAGGCAGTCGGGCGCTATGGCGCCCGGGTCGACGTGTATCAGGCCGACACACCGTCATACCGGGATCTAAGGAACGAGCTCATCGACGGAATTAAGGCTGCGGGCGACATTGCCCAAGAGGTCAAGGACGTCCTTGGCCAGCTAACTAAGTCCTAACACGACCTGCGTCGACTACCCCTCGGCGAACCCGGCCGTATGCGGTGTCAGGCATGGGACTCCTCAGTCCTCCCCGCAATCTTGCGGGAGGACTGAGGAACGCCCCTTGTCAGCAAATATCGGCGAGCCTGTCTGCGCTGTTTCTCGTCAGCCCAGGCGGGGCGTCAAACCCGTCATAGGACCACGCTCACAGCCGGCACATAGATACGGCACCACCATTTCTCTGCCTCCGGCAGGAGGATTCGGAAAGCAAATAGCAGGGAACCGGGCGACAGAACCACGGCCCTGCACTACATTTTGAAAGGAATTTTTCGTGGAAAAGCACACGGCCGCTTCCATGCCCCAATATCAGTTCACAGCGAAGACGACGCACGGAGAAATAGCAGCGGATACTTCATTGGACTTCCCTGTCAGCGCTGCCAGCGCCCTACTGTGGTTTGTCATTGCCCTGGTTATTATCAGTTTGGTTTCTATTGTGGTTTTCAAGTTCCGGCAACATCGTGCCCGAGAAAATACAACATCCCTGACTCGGCCTATTTTGGCCGTTCTATTGGTCGGGACGCTTGTCATCATGTCCGTTGCTTCTCTTATTTCGAGCAATGCTGACCTACAAAAGACCTTGATCGGCCCGATTGTTTCCTTGGCTTCTGCTGCCGCGGGATTTTATTTCGCCTCCGCTAATGCAACCGACGCCCGGCGGGATATGCTGGATGCCGCAACCGCCCATGCGTCGACCGTAGCCCCCAACCTGACGGGGAAGACCCTAGAACAGGCCCAATCTCTCATTACCCGCACTGATTTCACCCTCAAGGTGAACATGCCCGCACCGAAACCGGCGAGCATTATCCAATCGCAAACCCCAAGCCCCGGAGAAAGAATCGCTCCCTGGCAGGAAATCCACGTCTCGTAACCGAGCCGCAGAGCCAGGTGAAGCTGCCTCCGGTATCACGCAATACCGTGTCAGCCGGCGAGACAGCAGTCAGGAACGCCGGATGCGTCATTCGCGCCGGACACGATCAACAACTGATTGCTCAATTCAGTCGTCAAGATCCGGCAGCTCATAAAACAACCTGCCGTCAGCGCTTCGCACTTGACCCCGTCCACTTGGAGTCTAAAAAGGCACGGGTGCGCTGGTTCACAGACGTAGGATTATTTAGAAGCGCAAATCCCTTCAGCCGGGGCAAGTCCCTAATGAGCAAGCCGATAACAGCGCGGCGGTGATAGTCTTTTTGTATGGCACGTAAAACAGTAGTTACCCTTGAAGATGATCTCGATGGCTCAAAGGCCAGCGAAACCGTGAATTTTGCTGTTGACGGTGCGGAATATGAGATTGATCTCAACGACGAGCACGCTAACGAACTCCGCGAAACCCTACGCCGTTATACCGATGCCGCCCGTAAGACTTCTGGTGGCCGTGGCCGGCCAGTACGTAAATCGAGTGGCAATGACGCCAAGGCCATTCGGATGTGGGCTCTCGACAACGGTATTCAGGTCAATACCCGCGGCCGGATTCAGGCCGACGTGGTGGAGAAGTACCAAGCTGCCCACTAGCAACAGATGACAGCCAAGAGGCTAGTGAGTTCACGGGACTGACTTTGGCTATAACGGGCCCAGGACTGTAGAAAATCGGGCGGCCAACGTAACAATCAGGATCAGGCCTCATTTCGGCTTCTGATCTTGATTGGTTATTTACCCGAAGGTATCGCCCTATGCTGCGCACGGATTACCTGAAAAGTTTGTATCGTCTTACTTATAGCATTGGGTACCGGCACTGCTAGCCCGGGCGAACTTTCTAGTAACGTGGTTCCCGCTTTAGAAGGCCTTCGCCGCCCCTTGGAATCCTCAGCCGCTTTCGACTGACCCCCAACCGCCGATAACGGATCTTTTGTCAGCCGTGATGGAAGTGCTTTGGGTCGAAGGCAGTCCTATTCCGGGTAGGGTTTGCCTTGGCCGACGAAAGGGTCCAAATGAGCTATAAATATCGAACCGTCCGGGTTCGCGGCACCGACTTGATTGGAACCATTGCGCGAAAACACGCGAGCGCGCCCGAGATCTACGAAACCTCGAAGGACGCGAACACTTCAGTAGTTCCAGTGTTCTTCCAGGCAACGGGCGAGGTCCGATTCTTCGACAGGTCAATGCTGGAGGACGTCGTGACGCCGGCCAGTTAGCAGCGGTGGCGCATCCTCGGAACTGACAACGACGAGCTACCGTGGTCTCGTGCTGATCGCCGTCGGTGTGATGAACCTGGCATGGAGTCATCTTCCTGGAGCCCGCTGAGCCGAGGCTGCGTGCTCCCTGATTTCCTCATGGGGTTAGCAACGTACAAAGTCCGACGGGATCCGAGGTGAGGCGAATGGACCCAAGTCTGATGCCGGTGGCTCTTGAAGGCACTGGACTATACTCCGGGTTCGGGCTTGAGAGCTGTAGCTGCGTCAAGGGCGTCGTCGACGACGATGAGGTAGTTGTCCCGGCCCGCGGATAGCGGGATGGAGTGTTCGCCATACTTGCCGTAGGCGAGGTTCACGGCGTCGTCGGCGTTGGTGATGTTGAGGCGGCGCAGGAGGCGGGCGATATCGAGCATATCCTTGTCCCGTTCGGCGGCGATTTTCATGGCCAGGAGTGTTTCTGTGTCCGCTGCGCGGATGGTGAGTCCATCCAGTTGCTCCAGTTCGACCCAGGTGGCGTTGTCTGGAACGAAGGGCGATGCGTTGGAATTCAGCCATTCGGGCGCAAGGTCATAGTCCACGGCCATCTCGGTGACAACGGCGTTGACCGTGGTAAATCGGTCAACGCCATCGCACCGGGACCGGTGAACACTCCCATGTGGGCACAATTCGCAAAAGACTCAGGACCGGACGCAACCGCCAACCGGGCCAAGCGCGCCGCGCAACTTCCAATGCGCCGGTTCGCCGAACCCGACGAAGTCGGCCGCGCCATCCTTTTCCTCGCCGACCCGGACAACCGCTACATCACCGGCGTGACACTCGACGTGGCCGGAGGTGCGCACCTCGGTATGGGGACCTGAGCGTGAGGTCGCTGGAGGGTCCGAGCCCGGCAACCGTGATTTCGGGCAAAAGCGCGGGCACGAGGGGAGGGACCGTGGGAAGTCCAATGATTCCGGAGCAGCGGCAGAAGGAGCTGCTGCGCCTCCTCCGGACGGCTGGAGTCCTGAGCATCCGCGACATCACGGAACTCCTGAGGGTCTCGTATATGACCGTGCGCCGCGACATCTCCAACCTCGAGGCCAGCGGCCACGTCGTAGCGGTCCAAGGTGGAGTCCGCCTGGCGGAGAATTCTGGCACCCAGCCGCCGGCCGAGCGCTCGTCACGCTCTCAGCTCAGCCTGCAGCACAAGCGGGCCGTAGGCGAACTCGCGGCGGCCCTCGTCGAAGACGGCATGGTCGTCTTCCTCGACGCGGGAATCATATGCGAATTGGTCGTCCCGTTCCTAGCCGCCCGCAAAGGCATCACCGTCGTGACGAACTCGTACTATGCCGCGGCTGCTCTCTTCGATTACCCACAGATCGAGACGATCCACACGGGCGGCACGATCGACGTTGATAGCCGCTCGAGCAGCGGCCCCTTCGCTGCCGCGACCCTTTCCTCGGTGAACCTCGACCTCTGCTTCCTCAGCACTCAAGCTTGGGACGTCGAGCACGGGGTCACCACGACGTCGGCCGAGACGGTTCTCCTCGAGCGGGCGGCGCTCGACGCGGCGTCCTTGGGCGTCCTGCTAGCCGGCAGCGAGAACTTCGGATCCCTTGAGCGCTTCAACATTGTGCCCCTCGCGAAGCTTCACGCTATTGTCACGGACTCAGCTCTCGCTGAGCCGACGCGGCACGCGATCCAGGACCTTGGCGTTGGAATCCATATCGCCGAGATCTGACTCCCCAGAGCCGCTATGCCCTTCGCGAGCGGTGTCTGCGGCTCTGGAGGGCGTGGAAAAGGACCATCTTCGATGGCAGAACGAGCCAGATCCGGGGAGGCAGAACCTGCGGAATCACGCCGTTCGCAAATTGGTCCTGTGGACAATTTGCCTGTCAAACACCTCTGCCGCGGTCGCTCGCCCGCTTGTTGTTGCCCCCGCCCCTGCCTCTGTCTTGTTAAATGACCGGCCGTTGGCGCCCGCGCGAGCGGCGCCGAACTCCCATGCTCGCGAGATTCGGCAGGCGTACCGGTACCGGGTCCTGGCTGCCACGTCGGTGGATTGACCGGCTTTCGGTTGCGAGGACCGACGCCCACCCATGCCCTCGATGAAAGCCACAGCGCACTCGAACGCGTCGTACGGGGAAGGATCCGGCCATACCCCCGGGCTTCCTGTGCGTGGAAGGAGGTGCCCTCCCGGCGGACCAGCCGCCGCCAAGACCGGCAAGCCCCAAGGGAACGCCGAAACGGCTCAACGCCGGCATTCCAGAAAGGGGGGGCCTGGGGCAAGGCGCGAACCTGAGCGGCTGGCGTCAGGGCCACGGCGGTGCCGGTATCAGTCATGTTGTCAGAGGGCCCGGTTGGTGGGGGAAGATGAGCAGCGTGCTCGTGGCGGTGGCGAGGAGTTCTCCGTCGGCGGTGCTGAGGCGGCCTTCGGTGAAGATCACCCGCTGGCCGGTTTTCACGACTGACCCCTCGGCGCGCAGAGCACCCTTCTGGAGCGTGATGGGTCGCAGGTACTTGACCGCGAGGTCGATAGAGGTGTAGCCGATCCCTGCTTCCAAGGTACTGTGTGCTGCGCAGCCGAGCACCGTGTCGAGGAGCGTGCAGGCCAGGCCGCCGTGCACCATTCCGAGGGGGTTGTAGTGCGCTTCTCCCGGCCAGCACTGGAACTCGACGTGTCCGTACCTCGCATCGACGAGATCGAAATTCATGAGGGAAGCGATCGGCGGCGGCGCAATGCTGCCGTCGCGGAGGCCGGAAAAGTAGTCCAGACCCGACAGCCGTGGCAGCTGTTTGAGTGCGACTGCCGGATCAATCCAGGTGAAGGTTTCCGAGCGTTGCGCCGAGGTGTTGGTTGACACCGGGGTTTCCTCCTTAGCGCTCTGCAGGTCTTCAGGGTTTGTCGCGGTCATATCGAAGCATTGGTACTCAGTGCCGGGTACAGATCCGAGATCGAACCAGACAGTCCGAGCTTCACGCCGGCGCTGATTTCGTCCACGATAACCTCGTAATCACCCTGCTCGAGCCCATCGAGCGACTTCCGGGCGACTTCCTCGGGGGAGGTCTTGGGGGCATTCACGCCCTTGGCCATGGCTGTGTCCATATAGCCGACGTGAACACCCGTGACCTGCGTACCTTGGGGGGCCAGTTCCACGCGGAAGGAGTTGGTCGCCGACCACAGTGCGGCCTTTGATGCGCTGTAGGCGCCGGTGAGTGCGATCCAGCTGAGCACTGAGTGGATGTTGAGGACCGCTGATGGCTTGCTGGCGGCGAGCACCGGTGCGAATGCCCTGGTCAGGGCGACCGGTCCGAAGAAGTTGGTCTCCATGACTTCACGGAACTCCTCGTCGGAGAGCGCCAACAGGGTGTCCGATTCGACGCTCATGCCGGCGTTGTTGATCAGAACGGTGACGTCTCGGGCCTGGGTAACGGCGGCCCGGATCGAGTCAGGGTTGGTGACATCGAGGGCGAGGGGGACGACCCGGGAGTCGTTCCACTCTTGCGGGCGGCGGGCCGTCGCATACACCTTCGCAGCACCCCGGGCGAGGGCCTGTTCCACGAGCTCGCGGCCCAGGCCTCCATTTGCACCGGTAACGAGGACGACGGCGCCAGATAGCAGTGGCATGGATTCTCCTGATCTCAGATAGGCGGCGACGCGGTTGTCGCGACCTCAGAACATCAGAGTAGTCGAGTGAGTTGGATTTTCCAACTGACTTGTATACTTGAAGAAAGTACCGAAAGCAGGTGAACGATGAATCGGCCGACCGACAAGGCAGTAGATGCGCCCAGGGCGTGTTTCATCGCGGCGGGGCTCGACGTGCTCGGGGAGCGGTGGGCGCTGCTGGCGCTTCGTGAGATGTCGTTGGGCGTTCACCGGTTCGATCAGATCGCGCGAAATACCGGCGCGTCCCGCGACATCCTGGTGGGCCGACTGCGCACACTCGAAAGCCAAGGCGTGATCGAGCGTGTCCAGTACTCCGAGCGCCCCCCGCGCTACGAGTACCACCTCACAACTTCCGGGGCCGAAGTCGCGCCCATCCTCATTTCACTCGCAGCGTGGAGCAGTACATGGATGCGCGACGAGACACCCCGTGCCTCTTACCGGCACAGTTGCGGGGCCGACCTGAAACCGGTGGTGTCGTGTGCGGAATGCGGTCAGGAGTTCACCCCAGGAAGTCTGATGCTGGGGCCGCT
The DNA here is from genome assembly GCF_056395905.1 of Arthrobacter sp. 05T444. Classification (NCBI taxonomy): domain Bacteria; kingdom Bacillati; phylum Actinomycetota; class Actinomycetes; order Micrococcales; family Micrococcaceae; genus Arthrobacter; species Arthrobacter sp. 05T444. Next base: position 44,250 of record NZ_JBFTKK010000013.1, on the reverse strand, counting down.
TGTGTCAGTGGCCGGTACGGACCCGGCGTCCGACCAGTAAGAACAAAAACCGGACAGAGGACGACGGTGGTACCACCGCCGTCGTCCTCTGGCCACGGTTGCGCACGGCGTTCCGCCGGTCGAATTCCCTGGAATCAAGCCTCAGGATGCTTCTCGAAGCAGACTGACTGTGATGTCGCGGTGTCGTAGGGCGAATAGCCGCGTGTGTATCTATAGCCGATCTTCGGGTACAGGGCTTTTGCTTCTGGTTGTTCGCCGCCAGTTTGAAGAGTGACCCGCCTGGCGCCAGCCACGGCTGCCATCTGCTCCAGTCCGGCCACCAGTCGAGTCGCCGCACGAGGCCGCGCGCTGCCGGGTCCACAGTGACACGTTTGACTTCCAAGACGAAGTGCCCCATGCCCTATGGTGTGCCAAAGGAGGCAACGAGGACATTCGCGACCATGGTCACCATGCCTTCTACTGCTCTCGCCAGCGCCCGCCCGCGGCGGACCCAGTCCCGTGAATGCTAGTTCGCCCTTAGGATGACAGCCTGCGCTGTCCTCCGCCGCCGCTGATTCCAGCGGGTCTCACTTGCCGGCGCCGGCAAGTGAGAGTTGCCTAGCCAGCGTGCCAATGAGTCGGACTCCGGGCGCGCCTACAGGACGACCGAGCGCGATGGCCCCGCCGTGTTGGTTGATGCCTTCCTGGTCCGTGCCGAGTTCGTGCAGGAACTGGGCGGCAACGGCGGCGAAGGCTTCGTTGATCTCTATGACCGGCAGGTCGGCCGCGCTGGTCCGTTGATTTTTTTCAGGGCAGCAGAGATGGCATAGGCCGGTTGCTTGTACAGCAGCACGTCAGGCCGGCCACGGACACGTGGTCTTTGGCGCATACTCCTGAACGCCCGATACCCGCGTATAAGGCGAAAAATGTCTCACCAATCCTGCCTTAGATCTGCTGACCGTGCTCGTGATGCACGCCCTTCAGCTTGGCTTTACAGGTGGTGTGCAGCGGTCGGCCTTCGATTCGGACGGCCTCCACGACATCGTCGGCACGCAGTGAAAATACTGTTGCCTGCCAGGATTCCTAGCGGCCGCAGTTCGCCGGATCCAGCATGAACTCCAGGTTGTCCTCGATTTCTGTCCGGACATCCGACGGCCAATGCCGGTATCACAATGCTTCTCCAATCATCCAGCGACTCCAGCTCTCCTACACAAACAATCTGACGCCCCCAAGCGTGTCTGGCGCTGCCCGGACCGCGACGGCCCGAGAACGACATTCACCGAAGGATCATGCACTGGCCGGGCCGAGGGCGAAACTCACTGCCCGCGCTGCGGCCTGGGCGACGGACGCGCTGCAACATTTCGATACTTCGGTCTCGGCGTTTCGATCTGAGAGCCTTCCCAAGCCAATGTGGGAAAAGAAGAAGCGAACCTCATTCTGAGCACGCCTGGCTTCCGACCCTGACGTCACCTTGGGGTGTAGCCCAACGGACACGAAAAGAGATGCCGATTTCGTGAAGTCAGTTTGCGGTGCACCGCTGGCAGGAGAGGAACATATGAGAAGTCGTCAAGGAGTGGCATGAATTGATTCAAGGCTGTCATGGCAACGGGTTGGGGACAACTCTTGTCACAGACAGCGTCGCAGCCAGCGAGCTACTCGGCTTGCCCAGCGCCGGCTGAGCCCGCATGGCTTCCGCGGTCTCAGCAGGCCGCAGTAGGCGACAGCGCAGAATTTCCAGGGCGGCCGCAACGTGGACGTGATCTCCGGCGCCCCGCCGGATGACTGCGCACATTTGGCTCGGCGGTATGGGCGTTGGTACTACCTGGACACCTGGTGGGGCGAACGTGACTGAATACTCAGGCACGACGGCGGCCCCGAGCCCGAACGCTTAGGCCGCGGACCCCTTCGAGCAGGACGTCGAGAGCGTCCTTTCCCTCCTTGACGGCTCGCTCCCCGACGCCAGCGGTGAACCGCTGCAGGCGGCGTTGCCGAAGGATACGGACAATGACGTCTGGGTGCACGGCACCACGGCGGGCCTAAGCGCCGGCATCGCAGGCTCCCTGGCGCTGCCCTTCGGCTCCAACTACCATGTAACGCCGTCCTTCGTGCCGGATGCGATCGGAGCGTATCGTGAGGCCCTCCGTCCATCAGCCAGACTAGCGACGCCATACATCACCGTTTCAGTAGATGTTGTGGTGGCCGATTCCGACTCCGAAGCCCACCGGATTGGCCGCGGCTACGCCGAACGCCTGGTCCAGATCCGCAAAGGCGTCGGTTCAGGACCAGAGCTGGGTCCCTCGGCGGTCGCTGAAAACGGCCTTAGCGACGACGACCGCGGGATCGCCCGTGCTCGGTTGCTCACGCGCTTTGTGGGCACCCTGGACGCCGTGGCCGACCGGCTGGAGAGTCTCGTGGCCGTCACGGGCGCCAACGATCTTCTCCTGACGACGTCCGCCTTTGAGCAACCGCCAGATACATAGGATCCTGGCCCCAACGCAAATTGGGAGTCAGGGCTTGTGGTCTTGGCGCTCGAGCAGGCGCGATATGCCGTAGCCGATGAGCACGCCCCAGAATGCGGCATGGATGTTGAAGAGGTCCAGGCCAGAGATCGTGACGACGAAAGTCACCAGGGCTCCCAGGGTGAAGTTTGTGGCAAAGGCGGTAACGAAGGCCTGTTGGAGTGCACGCAGCATAGCTATACCGCCAAGAGTCAGGACGAATGCTTCGGGCGTTGCCAGCATGAGGCTGGTGAGCGTGGGGGCCAACAGAGCGCAGGCCAGGGACAGCAGTCCGTAGACCACCGCGGCCGTGTACTGGCGCCTTTTCTGCCCGGAGGCGGTCAGCAGGGCATTGGTAGGGCCAGTCACGCACGCGGAGACAGCGCCGAGTAAGGCGTTGAGCAGGGAGAACAAACCGGAGCTCATCGCGAAGACGTTGATCGGAGGGTTATGTCCTGCGGCCCGGAGTACGGCGGCACCCTGTCCGTTCTGCACCAGTAGGACCGTGAGTGCCAACGGGATCACCAGTTCCAGTTGGGCGGCCCAAGTGAACGCGGGGGCAGTGAACACGGGTGCTGCCAGGATGGGTCCGCCCGCCAATATCGTGAACCGGCCACTGACCACGACGGCGACGACGCCTGTTGCCAAAGTGCCGAGTACCGGCGGGAGGCGTTTGCCCAGCGAGGGCACTGCGGTGAGTACAAGGAACGCCACCACCATGGGTGCCGCCACTGCGGGGTCGGCTTGTGTGGAGGAGACAATGTCCGTCCCGAACCGCAGGAACACGGCGGCAACCATGGCCATTACGATCGGCACGGGAATCGCGGCCATGATCGGACGCACCACTCCGGAACAACCAAGTGCGAGTATCAGCACCCCGGCAGAAAAGAATGCCCCTACCACCTCAGGAAACGACAGATGCTGCAGCGACGGCCCCAACAGCACGGTCCCCGGGATGGACCAGGCGAAACCCAACGGCTGGCGATAGATCAGTGACATGACCAGGGTGGCCGCGCCGGCCGAGAGAAACATGGCGAAGACCCACGACGCGAGCTGGGCCTCCGTCAGTCCGCCTAGCGACCCGACGGTAAGGGTCACTGCTACCGGCCCGGATGCTGAGAAAGCCAGTCCGACGACCCCGTCCGAGACGTAGTGCGGGCCGATGTCCCGCCAGATGTCGCGTACGCCAGCCGGACGGAGCCCGGGCCGTTCGAAGAGGGGGTGGGCTCCATGGACCGGGCGCGGTCGTGACCCGGTGATCACCGACGCGGCCCTTGGGAAGCGGGGCATGATGTCTCCTGAGAGATGACGGACGTGGGGTTCTGGTGACCACAAAAGTCGCCCTGGTGGCTGAAGAGATTCCTCAGCGGATGGAGTTGGGATGCTGGGCCAACGGTGTGACCTTGATTGTCATGAAGGGGTACATAGGGAAGCTGCTCAGGATCTGGTGCAGTTCGTCGTTTGATCCGACGTCGAACACCGAATAGTTCGCATACTCGCCGGCCACTCGCCAGATGGAGGCAAGGCGGCCTTCCTGTTGCAGGGCGTGGGAATACTCCTTCTCCAACCCCTGCATGCGGGTGACGTCCTCGGCGGAGAGGTGCGCTGGGAAGTGCACGTCCATACGGGCCAAAAACAACATTTGATTCTCCTTGGTGAGTGGGCCTAGGACAGGCGGTAGGTTGCGAGTTTGTCCTCGTCGATCTCTGCTCCGACCCCCGGCAGATCGCGCACGGAGATCGTGCCGTCGATGATTCGGAGCGGATCAGCCAGCAGGTCATCGGCCATATCGAGGAAGTTCGACAGTTCCCCTGCCCGGCGACTCGTGGCCTCGTGGGCGGCGCCGAAGGTGACGGTCGCAAGTGAGCCGATCTGGGTGTCGATCTGGTTGCCCATGGTCACATCCACGCCGAGCCCAGTGCATAGCCCCAATATCTCCGTGGCCTCTGTGAAGCCGGAACGGGCGGTCTTGATGCAGATGGCGTTGCAGCCACCGGAAAGCAGTTCCCGGGACGCGTCCCCGGCCGTGGGGACGGATTCATCGCCCACCACCGGGATTGGCGATTTATCGACCAGCCGGCGGCGGCTCAGTGATTCCTTGGCATCGCACGGTTCCTCGAGCATGGTCAGTCCAAGCCCCTCAGTCCTCCGGAGCACCTCGAGGGCTTCGTTCGCGGTCCAGCCGCGGTTCGCGTCAAGGTATATCTCCACGTCTTCGCCCAGTCCCTCGCGCAGCACGTGGCAGGCCTCCACGTCCAGTGACAGCGGCCGACGGCCCACTTTCAGCTTGAAGGTGGTGATGCCGTATTCCTCGCCGAAACGCAGGGCCTCGTCGAGGAGTTCCTGCGCTGGCCGGAAGCCGAGCATGTGGCTGACCCGCATGCGGTCGGTATACCCACCCAGTAGCTTGTGCACCGGAGTGCCGAGCGTCTTGCCGATCGCGTCCCACACCGCGATGTCGACGGCGCCTTTCGCCACCTGGTTGTGTATGGTCCGGCGCATTACTGCATGGATCTTTTCCCGATCCACAATCTCCAGACCGGTCAGCTGCGGGGCGAAGGTCTTCTCGATGATTGTCCCGATGGACTCTTGCGTCTCGCCGTAGGTATAAGGACGGGGAGGGGCGTCCGCGACTCCCACGACGCCGTCGTCGGTGTACACACGCACAAGAACGTGGTCAGCGTTTGCCACCTCGCCGCTGGCGAACTTCAGGGGGTGCGTGTACGGGATGGAGTACGGGATCACTTCGATCCGCTCGATCTTCAACGGCTCGGTTCCTTTCGGTTGTGTCAGGCAGTCCAGTGGTGCCGGGAAGAACGGTGCCCCAGGGCTCACTGCCCTGGGGCACCTCATTGGATGGAAATCATGAACCCGACCACGTCAGGAGCTTCTACTCGGACTGTCCCACTTTGGCGAGGACGTAGTCATATGAGGCTTCTTCGCCGGCAGCGCCGTCCGTCCGTGGAGTGGTGTTCAGCATCAGCTCCGGCTTGACAGCTGAGGCAATGTCGTCCGCATTGTGCGGGTCACCGGGGAAGTAAAGCTGCTGGGTTACAGACTGATAACCGGGCGCTGACACCTTGATGTGAATGTGGGCGGGGCGCCAGGCGTGCCAGCCCGCAGCACTGATCAGCTGCCCACAGGCCCCGTCAGTGGGAATCTGGTACGGAGCCGGGCGCATGGTGTGGAGGACGAATCGTCCTTCGCTGTCAGCCTGCACATTGGCGCGGAACAGCCAGTCCGGCAAACCCGGGGCGTACTGAGAGTAGAAGCCCGCCGCGTCCGCATGCCAAATCTCCAGCTGTGCCCCGTGGATCGGGTTGCCGTCGGTATCGGTGAACCGGCCGCTGAACTGCAGCGGAACACCCGCTTCGTCATCACGCATCTCAACCGTGGCGGGGGAATCCAGCTCAGGCGAGTTCGGGACATAGTAGGGTCCCTCGATGGTGCCTTTGGTGCCGGGCCGGTCCTGTGAGTTGACATCCTCCACGGTGTGCTCAAGCCACACGTCGAGGAACAGCGGCCACTCGCCGTCGTTGCCCACCTTGATCAGCCAGGCTTTCAGGGCGTTGTACTCCTCGTAGGTGACTTCGTGTTCGACGACGATGTCGTTAGCGGCTTTGATGAGGGCGCCGGCGAGCAAGCTCACTCGCTCCTTGGGAACCCCCGTTACCACAAGCTTGCCCGACGCGGCGAAGCGCTCGGTCGCCTTCGAACCGGCCTCCACAGCGCTGCCCTCATTTTCCTGGCGGGTGTCCAACTGATTCTCAGTCATAGTGATCTCCACACTCCTAGATGCATAAGGAACGGGATATGAGCCCGTTCCCCGAAACGCTCCGTCCGCAGGCTGTGCACCCGCAGGTTCACCGGCTTCGCGTGACGTCCATCTCATGCTAGCCAGCTAATAAGGACGAAACAAGGACTTATATGGCCATTATTATGTCTCTGAACTTACATAAAGGAACCCTTGGTCAGCACTAGGGTTTTGCCTGATGTGAGCGCTGTCACCTTGCAGCAGACTGGGTGGAACACATGCATTCCGTCCGAGGGGAACAGGCGTGGCCGCACAGTCGCTGCCCGCCTACCCGCACCCTCTCCCAAGAAGGAGCACACCATGACCGAGAATCTGACACGTGTCCGTGGAGTCCTGGCTGACGCCGTCGTCGACGATCGAGAGAACGGCGTTATCCGGGCGAAGCGTGAAATCTTCACCGACCAGGAAATCTTTGAATTGGAGATGAAGCACATCTTCGAGGGCAACTGGGTCTACCTTGCCCATGAATCCCAGATCCCCAACGTGGGGGACTACTTCACCACCTACATTGGCCGGACTCCCGTCGTCCTTACTCGGGACAAGGACGAGAAGATCAACTGCATCGTCAACGCCTGCTCCCACCGTGGCGCCATGCTGTGCCGGCGCAAGACCGACAACAGGACCACCTTCACCTGTCCCTTCCACGGCTGGACATTCAAGAACTCCGGAGAGCTCCTTAAGGTCAAGGATTCCCGCAATGCCGGGTACCCGGAAACCTTCAACAAGGAGGGCTCACACGACCTCACCAAGGTGGCCCGCTTCGACTCCTACCGGGGCTTCCTGTTCGGCTCATTGAATGCTGACGTCCTCCCGCTGGAGGAGCACCTGGGAGATGCCACCAAAGTCATCGATTCGATTGTGGACCAGTCCCCGGAGGGGCTCGAGGTGCTGCGCGGGTCATCCACCTACACCTATGACGGCAACTGGAAGGTCCAGGCGGAAAACGGCGCCGACGGCTACCACGTCACCGCCGTGCACTGGAACTACGCCGCGACCACCGCCCGCCGCACCGCCGGTGACTCCGCCAACAAGACCAAGGCCATGGACGCCGGCAAGTGGGGCAAGGTTAAAGGCGGCTTCTATTCCTACGATCACGGGCACCTGCTGCTGTGGCAGGAGTGGACCAACCCCGAGGACCGTCCGTTGTGGGACCGCCGCGACGAGCTCGTCGAAAAGTATGGCGAGGAGATGGCAAACTTCATGATCAACATCTCGCGCAACCTCTGCCTGTACCCGAATGTGTACATCATGGACCAGTTCTCGTCGCAGATCCGTCACTTCCGTCCCATATCAGCGGACCAGACCGAGGTGACGATCTACTGCATCGCGCCGAAGGGTGAATCGCAGGAAAACCGCTCTAAGCGCATCCGCCAGTACGAGGACTTCTTCAACGCAACCGGCATGGCCACACCGGACGACCTCGAGGAGTTCCGATCCTGCAACAAGACCTACTGGGCCACCTCCGCGCCGTGGAACGACATGACGCGAGGCTCCACCCACGAAATTGCCGGTCCTGACGAGCAGGCAACAGCGCTGGGCATGTCGCGGGTGATCGCCTCCGGTGTACGCACCGAAGACGAGGGTCTCTACCCGGTCCAGCACGGGTACTGGAAGGAAGTAATGGATAGGGCCCTCGCCGAGGCGGAATCCGCTGCCCAGGAATCCTTGCCGGTCACGGCGTAATTAAGACTTCCGAATCCTTACAGAGAGTGCTGAAACAATGGCCAACCTCATAAACCCCTTGACCGCGCTCAAGAGCGCCGACGAAATCGCGACCCTCGAAACTGTCCGCGCCTTCCTCTACCGGGAAGCCCGACTACTTGACGACCGCCACTTCGACGAGTGGCTCCAGTGCTACCACCCGGACTCCGAGTACTGGATGCCGGCGTGGGACGTCGACGACCGGCTCACGGTGGACCCCCAGAACGAGATCTCGCTCATCTATTACGACAACCGCGGCGGCATCGAGGACCGGGTTTTCCGCATCAAGACGGACCGCTCCTCCGCTACCTCCCTCCCTGAGCCGCGCACCGGGCACAACATCACGGACGTTGAAGTCCTGGAGCACGACGGCGACCAGGTCAAGGTCCGCTTCAACTGGTTCACTCTGTACTTCCGGTACAACACCACCGACACCTATTTCGGCACGAGCTTCTACACCATCGATCTCTCCGGTGAGCAGCCGGTGATCCTGAAAAAGAAGGTTGTACTGAAGAACGACTACATCCACCACGTGGTGGATGTCTACATGATCTGACGGCACCCGGCACCCGGCACGCGTACGGCGCGGCCGCAGCAAGGCAGCCAGGAGCGGCCCGCCGCCAGATTTGCTCGCAAGAGATAACCGCACTAACTTTCCGGGGGTTGCGAGGATGCGACCCCCAACCAGGAGGAATCATGGGCCATCAGGTAGCCCTCAGTTTCGAAGATGGCGTCACCAAAGTCATCAAAGTCGGCGACTATGAGACCGTCATGGACGCGGCGTACAAGGCGCGCATCAACATCCCTTCAGATTGTCGGGATGGCGCCTGCGGCACGTGCAAGGCGTTTTGCGACTCCGGCTCGTTCGACCCCGGCGACTATATCGACGACGCCATGACCGAAGAGGAGCTGGAGAAGGGCTACCTCCTCACCTGCCAGGCCGTTCCGGAATCGGACCTCGCCATTCAGATCCCGGCGACCTCCGAATCCGCGAAAACCTCAGCTGCCACTTTTGCGTCCACGCTGAAGGAACTCGACAAGCACTCGGAGTCCACCATCTCTTTCACCTTGGAGGTGCAGAACCGGGATGCACTGGCTTTCCTGCCCGGCCAGTACGTCAACATCAAGGTCCCGGGCACCGACGCGGAGCGCTCATACTCGTTCAGCAACGGCCCCAAAGGGATGGATGCCTCCTTCATGGTGCGCATCACGCCGCAGGGCGCAATGTCCGAGTACCTGCGTGACCGCGCGGCAGTAGGGGACACCATCGAGTTCACGGGCCCTTACGGCTCCTTCTTCCTTCGCGAGCCCAAGCGCCCCCTGCTCCTATTGGCAGGCGGCACCGGTCTGGCCCCCCTCCTGTCCATTCTGGAGAAGTTGTCCGAGAACCCCCCGGCCACGCCGGTCCACCTGATTTACGGCGTCTCCCGTGAAGCCGACATCGTGGGACTCGACTGGCTGCGCACCTACGAAGCGAAGTTGCCGACCTTCACCTGGGATTACATTGCCTCCGAGGCGGATACGTCCGCCCCGCACACGGGATACGTCACGAAGATCATCCAGCCGTCCCACCTCAACGACGGCGACGTCGATATCTACCTTTGCGGACCGCCGCCCATGGTCAATGCCGTCTCCAAGTGGCTGGACACCGAGGGCATACAGCCAGCCAACTTCTACTTTGAACGTTTCGCTCCCAAGGAAACCACCGGCGGGGACGCCGAGACAGGCGCGCCCGCCCCCGCGGAGAAGGTGGAGACCACAGGTGACACTATCAGCCGCGTGGAAGCCATTTCGTCCATGGAGACCGGCCGGCTCGAGTTCCGTAAGGAAGACAGTTTCGCGCACCTGGACGCCCGCATGGGCCTTGAACTTGCCGTGACCGAGCTGATGTTGGATCGCCTGAGCAAGGAGCAGTTGCACCAGTTCCGTCGTCTTGCCGAAGCGACCATCCGGGCGGTGGATGCCGGAAGGGTTCTCGACCCGGAAGAGTATGTCAGGACCAATGAAGAGTTCCATGAGTACCTGTTCATGATCTCCGACAACCCCATGCTGCTCGAGTCTTACCGTCGGCTCGACGTCCACGCCCAAATGGCAGCCACTTTTGCAGAGGGCACGCATATCTTTGACCGGGTCGCTCAGGATCACCTGGATGTCGTGGACGCGTTTGAGCGCGGCGACAAGGAGCGGGCCCGGGAAGTGATCATGGCTCACGCCCGCGAGGCAAAAGGAACTATGGCCGAAGCGATCAACGCAACGGCCAAGGGCTTCTGACGGTGGCTGCGTACTCAGGACAGTTCATCACGCCCGGCCGCTTCGCCGGCAAAGTGGCCGTGGTCACCGGCGCGGCCCAGGGAATCGGGCAGAAAGTCGCGGAGAGGGTCGGCGCTGAAGGAGGCTCGGTGGTCCTGGTTGACCGCGCCGACATTGTGCAGGACGTTGCAAAGGGAATCCAGGAAGCCGCCCAGGAGTCTGGCTGCGGCGGGTCAGCCAGCTTCGTCACGGCGGACCTGGAAAGCTTCGCCGGAGCAGAACAGGCAGTGAACGCCGCCTTGGCCCTTCACGGAAGGGTTGACGTGCTCGTCAATAACGTGGGAGGAACCATTTGGGCCCGCCCTTTCGAAGAATACGACGAGGAGAAGATTGAGCGGGAGATCCGCCGTTCGCTGTTTCCCACCCTGTGGTCCTGCCGCGCCGTCCTCCCGGCGATGCTCGCCCAGGACTCCGGCACCATCGTGAACGTCTCCTCAGTGGCCACCCGCGGAATGCACCGCGTCCCCTACGCCGCAGCGAAGGGCGGTGTGAACGCCCTGACCCAGTCCCTGGCCATGGAGGTTGCCGGGCGCGGCATCCGCGTCGTTGCTACCGCCCCGGGCGGCACCGAAGCTCCGCCACGAAAGGTCAAGCGCGGACCGGAAGCCCAGTCAGCTACCGAAATGGCGTGGTACCAGGCCATTGTGGACCAGACCGTGGAATCATCCTTTTTGAAGCGGTACGGCACACTGGATGAGCAGGCTGCGCCCATCGTATTCCTGGCCTCCGACGAAGCATCGTATGTCACTGGCAGCATCCTTCCGGTGGCAGGCGGAGACCTGGGCTGAGCCTGCTGTGACTGAAACCCGCTGGCGTGGCCGCGACGCGCGGTCGCGTAAGCTTGCCAGCATGATTCCGGGCCACCACCACGGCAACCCCGAGGAGGACCTGGCGCTGCTCGGCCATACCGAGGTCTTCGAGGAGTTGCTGGACACGCTCCGCACTGTGCGTAAAGGCAACGTGCGCACGGTGGTGCTCAGTGGCCCCCGGGGATCCGGAAAGACGGCGGTGTTGGATCTTTTCCTGGAGCACTGCCGGGGCGCCGCGCGTGGCGTGCGGGTGCTGTCCGCCACGGGCGATGAATGGGAAGCGCAGCTCCCGCTCGCCGGCTACTCCCAGCTCATGGTCACCCCGCCGCCGCGTTTGGCAAAGGACCCTGGCAGAGGAAACGACCGTTCCGCGGAGCTGGGCGGCATACTCAGCCCCGTCCAGGCCGCCAACTATGCGTCCACTCTGGGTGCACACCTCGACGGGCTGCAATTGCACGGGAGCGTGGTGGTTGCCGTTGACGACGTTCAGCATCTGGACGCAGAAACTCTGCACGTCCTCGTCTTTGTCATGCGCCGGCTGCGCAGCAAGAGAGTCCTGTTCCTGATCACCCTGGATCCCGCTCAGGCCCGGCTGGTGCCAGCCGGCGTGTTGGCCTTCCTCAGCGGGCATCAGGTTTCCCGCCTTCCACTGGATCCGCTGTCACCGCAGCGGGTCCAGGAGCTCGCACGGCGGTGGTTTGGCATCGACCTGAACGCCACGGCCGCCCACGAGATCGTGCGGCATACCGGGGGATGGCCGCAGCCGGTTGTCGAACTTCTCGGCGAGCTTCCACCGGAAACCTGGCAGACGTGGTTTTCGTCCTTGCCTCCGAGTTCACGCGTGCGGGCCCAAGTGCGTAGCCTCCTCCAAGCCGCGTCCCCCGACCTGGTAGCCGTGGCCGAGGCCACGTCCGTACTCGGCCGCAATGCCGGGGTGGCTGAGGTCGCCCGTGTCAGCGGGATCGAGCACGTGATGGATGCCCTCGACGAGGGCCACCGGGCCGGCCTGCTGGGCCTCTCAGTGGACCAGGCCCACTCGCTGGTGACATTCTTCGAAACGGGAATGACCGAGTCCGTCTACGAGCAAATTGCACCGAGCCAGCGCATGCGCCTGCACCGCAGGGCTGCGGACTCGGTGCAGAATGAGGGCGACCGCCTGGGTCACCGGGTGTCGGCTACCCCGGGACCAGACGAGGCCCTGGCCTCGGAGCTTGAGGAGTACGCCCGGCAACAGGCCCTCGTAGGTGCCTGGCACGATGTCTCGACCGCATTGTTTTCCGCGTCCCGGCTTTCGGGTGACGTCCGGGTCGGCAACGATCGCCAGCTGAGAGCAGTAGATGCCCTCGTGGGGTCCGGCAACATTGCCCAGGCCCAAATGTGGGGCGCCGCCGTCGACGCCATGGCACCCTCGCCACTGCGTTCCTCCGTTCTTGGCTACCTCTCCACCGCGTCCGGACAGAACCACAGCGCCCAAACCCAATTGGAAATGGCCTGGCGAACAAGCAACCCGCAACAGGACCCCACCGCCGCCGCCCAAGTGGCCCAACGCCTGGTCCTGCACGGGGTGGCCTCCTGGGATGGCCCTGTCATCACCCGTTGGGCGGAGCAAGCCATGTCACTGACAACGGCAGGTACCCCCGCCTACATCGAATCCGAGGCCATTTATGGGCTGGGACTTTACGCCCAAGGCAGGCTGGCTGAAGCCGAGGCCTCCTATCGCCAGGCTTTCGAACACGCTTCCGAAAACGCGCAAAAGCAACGCGTGCAGATGGGAGCCGGATGGCTGGCCCTGCGGCTGGACGACGCAGAGACAGCGCTTGTAAATCTCGAAGCCGCTGCCCCGACTGAGTTCCGCGGCGGCTCGTTGCGGATCTCCCTCTGGGCAGAGGCGTGGTTGGCCCGCACCCAACTTGTACTCGGCAACTGGGATGCGGCGGGGGCCACGGTTGCACGGGCCTCGGTCCGGCTGGAGACCTCTCGGATGCCGCTGATCCGCCCGTTACTTTATTGGACAGCCGCCGAGCTCTGGTCCATGCGCGGGGACTGGGACCGTGCACGGTACTACGTCTCCCAGGCGGCGGTGCAGCCCGGCACCTATCGCGCCATGCAGGTCCCTGCCAGCCTGGCCCGGGCGCGCTTCCATGAGGCACGGGCGGACTACGAAAGCGCCCTGTCCGTGCTGCAGCCACTGACGGAGCTGGACCCCTGGACAGAAAGCAGGGTGTCGTTTTGGCCGTGGCAGGACTCCTACGTCAATGCCCTGGTCATGACCGACCAGCTGGATACGGCAGACGCTTTCCTTACCGCCTTCGAGCAGGTGCCGCGGGAGCGGGCCGTGCCGTCAGATCTGGCAAGAATGGCGTGGGCCCGGGGCCGGCTCGTTGCCGCCCAGGGGGATCCAGACACCGCCCGGGAGCATTTCGAGACGGCGCTGGGTCATCTGCGAGGGCTCAACCGGCCATATCTGCGGGCACGGGTGAGCTTTGCCTTCGGGCAAAGCATGCGACGTGCCGGCAAAAGGCGCTTGGCATCCTCAGTGCTGCGCGTGGCCAGGGATCTCTATGATTCCCTGGGCGCTGCCACGTATGTCGACAGCTGCGATCGGGAGCTGAAGGCGACCGGCCTGGACGTCGGCAACATGCCCGACCCATCTGACGCCGTGCTCGCAGCCGTGACAGGACCGCAGGTCCAGCTCACTGCCCAGGAGCAGTCAGTGGCGGAACTCGTGGCGACCGGGGCCACCAACAAAGAGGCTGCCCGCGCACTGTTCCTGGCCGACAAGACTGTGCAGTACCACCTAACCCGCATCTATGGGAAGTTAGGGATCCGCTCCCGCAGCGAACTGGCCGCACGATTCCGCCCCACGGACTGAAGCGCGGGCCATCTGGCATCGAACCGGCCCGGCCCGGCCCCGCCCCGTATCAGGATCCTGGAGGGCTGGGAGTGCGGTTGGGCAGGTCTTTGGTCGCGGTGCCTACAACATCCAGGAAGCTTTGGAGCAGTGATGACCGGTCCTCACGCCGCCACGCCACGGCCAGCTCCACCTCGGGGGCTTGTTCGATATCGCGGTAAACGACGCCCTCAAGCTGCAGGGCACGGACGCTCGCCGGAAGGATGGCAACTCCACTACCGGCAGCCACAAACGAGAGCATCGTGGACGTCTCACTGATGACTTGGGTGATGCGTGGCTGGAAACCTGCCTCGCGGCAAAGACCTGCGGTGGTCCGGTAAAGCACCGACTCCGGCGGGTAGGAGATAAATTCCTGATCCTGGAGTTCGTGCATGGCCACCGGCCGGTCCATAGCCAGGGCGCTGAAGGACGGCAACGCCACGATGAGCGCCTCGCGCGTCACGATGCGGTAATCGATCTCCTGGGAGGCGATGGGCGGCCGCAACAGGGCCGCATCCAAGGTGCCATCCCGCAGGCCGGCCTCCATGGCCGGGGTGAGCATCTCGCCATGCAGATTCAGCGACAGCCCAGGAAGTACCTGCTTGGCCAGTCGAACGATCGGTGGCATAACGCCGTAGGTTGCTGAGCCGGAGAAGCCCACGCGCAGAACGCCGGATGCGCCTTGCCCGACCTGATACACGTCAGCCCGGAGTGTTCCGACCGCATTGACGATCTGCCGGCCCCGGTCCAGCAGCGCCTGCCCGGCGGCCGTGAGTTCCACCCGGCGGGTGGTGCGATTCAGCAGGCGCACACCCAGTTGCTCTTCCAGCTGCCGGATTTGCTGGGACAGAGGTGGCTGGGCCATATGCAGGCGTTTGGCGGCGCGGCCGAAGTGGCGCTCCTCGGCAACGGCAATAAAGTAGTTGAGCTGCCTGATCTCCATTGGTTGTGCCGTCCCTCCGTGTGGCGCCTACGGTCAGGCGCCAAACCACATTGATTCAGAAATCAAGTATAAAGCCCACCACCCTTGTCTGATCCAGACATAATGGCAGGGCTTGGCTCGGCTTACTGGCGTCCGGCCGGGTGCCCAAGCCTGGCCTGGGCACCCTCGCGGTAGATCCGGCTCATTCAAGGCAGCGGCCGGATGCGCTGGGTCAAAGGCGCGCCGGGGGAGTGGCGGTGCTGAGGTCCTCGTCCACGGAGTGCTCAACGATTGCCTCGGCCCTGTGCTCAGCTTCTTCCAGCTTGCGCTGACGGGGGACCAGAACCGTGACGATTGCACCCAGCAGGGCGACGCCACCGTAGATGTAAAACGCGGTGGCTCCGCCGATTCCCGCCGCCGCCAGCCAGCCGCCAATGATTGGCCCGAGGATGCCGCCCAAGCGGCCCACACTGGCACACCAGGCCACACCGGCTGCCCGCGCGTTAGTGGTGAAGTAGTTTGACTGGAAACCGTAAACCAGCACCTGGGTGCCGAGGGTGCCCACTCCGGCGATGGCGATGCACAGGAACAACATCGGCAGGGGGAAGCCGAAGGTCATCAGCACCAGTGAAATAGTGGCCAGGACGAAGGTGCTGGCAATAACCCGCTGGGGACCGGCCTTGTCAGCGTAGCGCGAGAGCAGCAAACCTCCCGCCACCGCACCGAGGTTCAACGCCAGGGGGAAGAACAGGGCGTATGTTCGCCCGTAGCCGTATCCCTCCATGATTTTCGGCAGCCACGTGTTCAAGCCGTAGGTCAACAGCAGGCCGGAGAAGGACATCAAGGCCAGAAGCACGGAAGCCACGGCGAACTGTTTGGAAAACACAGCCGCGAAGCCGGTCTTCTGCGGGGCTGCGCCGATCTGCCGGATGACATGTTCTTCAAGGAGCGAAACGCCGGTCCGCTGCGAAGCAGCCAGGGCCTCCTCCTCACGGCCGCGCGCCAACAGCCAGCGGGGGGACTCCGGAAGTTTGAACCAGGCGATGGGCACGAGCAGGACGAGGGGGAGGGCGCCGATCATGAAGAGTCCGCGCCAACCAATGTTACTAAGGAGCAGAATGCCCATGACGGAGGCGAACACACCGCCAGCGGGGACACCAGAATAGACGATCGCGTTGTAGAACTGTCGCCGGCCGGCTGGCGCGAACTCTGCCATCGTGGCGCCTGCGGTGGCGATGACGACACCGAGGCCCACGCCAGTGATGAAACGCAAAGCGCCGAAGGACGCCACGGTTGTGGTCAGCGCCGTGACGAACATTCCCACCGAGAACCAGGCGATGCCCAGGAGCATGAGCCGGCGGCGGCCGAAGAAGTCGCCGACCGCCCCGCAGGCCAGCGACCCGACCAGCACACCAACCAGCGCCCACGAGCCCAAGAGGCCGGCAGCGGCGGCGTCGAATGCGCCGATCTGGCTCGAGTCGGCAAGCAATCCGGGCAGGACGGTGCCGTATACAACAAGGTCGTAGCCATCGAATAACAGTGCTGCGCAGATGACGAAGGCCACCCAGTTTGCTGTGCGCGCCTCTTTGCGCGGGTCTTCGGCGATGACGGCGTGGAGCGTAGCCATATGCCTGTCCTCTCTGACGGAGCATGGATGGAGTGCCGTGGGGTGAACCTGTGTCCCTTGGCTTTGCTCCAGTGTTCCAGAGGTGTGACGCCCGCCATATGCGGCAAATACCCGGGATTAGGCCGGGGTAGGATCCATACTTTAAAGATATCAATCAGTAATGGTTAGTCGTATTTCGGAAAGAGTAGTGCTGCTGCCAGCGAAAGAACGCGTCTACAGCGCAGATTCGCTGTTTGTACGCCCCACGGAGGATTTGCGGAACTCCGACGGCGCCATGCCAAACTCGGACTTGAAAGCTTGGCGAGCCACTGAGCGTCATGGATGCACCATCTCGCCGCTCCTTCCGCGATGGTGAGATGGGCAGTGCGGTGAGCCGCAAGGTCACGACGGACGGCCTCCAAGCGTCTCTGCCGCACCAGGCCGGTCAGCCTCATCCCGCTTCCTACGAACAGCCGCTGAACCGTTCGCACGGAGACGTGGTGCGAGGATGCGATCTGCTTCAGGCCCAGGTTCGGGTCCTGCAGGTTTCGATCGACATAGGACTCGATTTCATGCCGGAGGAACTCAGCCATGTCCTCGGAGCCGGGCTCATAATCCTGCAGGACTACGCTGGCCAGCAGTGCTTCACCGGCCGCGGCCTAGTGGTTCCTCGCTGCCGATGCGGGCACAGTCATGGAGGTGCAGGCACTGATGAACTGCGCCAGCACCGTCCCGGCCCCGGTTGTGGCCGACCAAGGGTGCGACCGCGCTTCGTCAACGGCCGCACGTGGCGCGCCCAGGGACGTTGACGGCGCCGTCATGACCTCGCATTGCCATGCGCCGTGGAATGTGAGCCGGTCGGGCACCGCTGTGTCGTAAAAGCCAAATTCCCCGGGTTCGACCGTCAGCTCGCGTCCGGACTGTTCGATGATGCAGCGCCCGCGGCGCATCGCGCACACCTTGAGTAAATCCGTCGGCGACTGGCGTACTGCACGGGGTGAACGGACGAGTTGCTGTGGCGTGCCCGAGATTCCATATACTCCGACGTGGCCGAGCTCCTTCGCCGCCAGCGCACCGGAAACCTGCCCGGCGGAACTGCCCAGAGCCACTACCTCAAGCCCGCCAAACGTGGAGGACAACCCCGCGCGTTGTGCTCCGTGTCACAGTATAGGCACCGGTCCGGACGCACGGACTCTCCTCGGCAACCAAACGCTTGACGGCTGCAAGGCCCAGCGTTGGGTCCTTGGCCCCGAAAGCCGCTCACCGCCGTCGACCCCATACCGTGCGCCGCACGTGTCAGCTTCCGCCAATTCAAGACTTACACTGAGGAGCCATTCCAATGAAGGTCACTGCTGCCCTCGCTACGGCGCCCAAAGCCCCTTTCGAGATCGTCCAACTCTCCCTGGATGAGCCCCGCCCCGACGAGGTCAGGGTGAAGCTCGTCGCAACCGGCGTCTGTCACACCGACGCGATCGTCCGCGACCAGGTCTACCCCACGCCCTTGCCGGCGGTTCTCGGGCACGAGGGGGCAGGAATAGTAGAGGCGGTCGGCTCCTTGGTGACCTCCGTCGCCGTCGGAGACTCTGTGGTTCTTTCCGCCAATTCCTGTGGAGTATGCGGGCAGTGCGTGACCGGACGGCCCGCCGACTGCAGCGACTTCTTCGGCCGCAATTTCGCGGGTACCCGTCCCGACGGTTCCACAGCCTTGAACGATGGCGAGTCAGCAGTCTCCTCACACTTTTTCGGCCAATCGTCGTTCGCGACGCACGTAAACGTTGCTGCCCGCAGCGTCGTGAAGGTAGACGGGAATCTTCCGCTGGAGTTGCTCGGCCCCCTCGGCTGCGGCCTCCAGACAGGGGCCGGTGCGGTCACCAACTCATTGGACGTACGTCCGGGTTCCAGCATTGTTGTCTTCGGCACCGGCGCCGTTGGCTGCGCGGCCCTCATGGCCGCCGCGGCTGTGGGTGCGACAACCATTGTTGCGGTCGACATCGTCGAGTCCCGGCTGGCCACAGCAAAGGACCTGGTGCCACTCACGCTATCACCAGCCGCTCCACGGACGTGGCAGCAGAGATAGCGCAGATCACCGGTGGGCGCGGCGTCGACTATGCCCTGGACACCACGGGTATTCCCGCCGTCTTGCGGCAGGCTGCCGGCATCCTGGGGACCGGTGGAACGGTGGCCCTCGTCGGGGCCCCGGCCCCGGGCACAGAGGTGTCCTTCGAAGTTGGTGCTTCGTTACTCAAAGGGTGGCACTTCCGCACCATTATCGAAGGAGATTCCGTGCCACAGGTCTTCATTCCGCAGCTCATCCGACTCTGGCAGCAAGGAAAGTTCCCGCTGGAAAAGTTGACCAAAACGTTTGCGTTTGCCGACATCAACGACGCTTTCGACGCTTCCGAATCCGGCGAAGTCATCAAGCCTGTCTTGGTCTTCTGACCACCGGCGGACCCAATGCAGGCCCGCCACGATTCCACTTCACCCACTCCACTCCTCCCAGGAGCAAAACCATGACAACGACCACCTTGGAAATCACGGCGACTTTTGCCGGCCTGCCCGTCACCCAGCAGTTCATCGGCGGGACGTGGCGTGAGGGCAGGTCCGAGACGACTTTGACAGTCACCAACCCCTTCGACGACTCGGTGCTGGCTTCCATCCGCCAAGCCAACAAGCAGGACCTGGACGAGGCGTATAGGGCTGCCGAAGCGGCGCAAAAGGAGTGGGCCGCCCAGCCTCCTGCCGCCCGCCGCCAGGTAATTCTCCGGGCAGCGCAGATCCTGGAGGAGCGTCGCGAGGAAATTGTGGACTGGCTCATCAAAGAGTCCGGCTCCACCATGGGCAAGGCCCAGGTTGAGGTGTCCCTGGCCGCCGGTATTACCTCGGAGGCGTCGTCTTTCCCCACCCGCGTCCACGGTCGCATCGTCGAGTCCAATACGCCCGGCAAAGAGTTGCGGGTCTACCGGCGCCCCATCGGCGTGGTCGGCGTCATCAGCCCGTGGAATTTTCCGCTTCACCTGTCCGAGCGTTCAGTGGCACCGGCCCTCGCCTTGGGCAACGCAGTGGTTATCAAACCGGCCAGTGATACACCAGTTACGGGCGGGCTGATCCTCGCGAGGGTATTCGAGGAAGCGGGGTTGCCGCCGGGAGTGCTGAACGTGGTGGTGGGCGCCGGATCCGAAATCGGCGATGACTTTGTCACCCATCCCGTCCCTGGCTTGATTTCGTTCACGGGGTCGACGCCGATCGGGCAGAATGTTGGCAAGCTTGCCGCCGGTGGTAATCACCTCAAGCACGTTGCCTTGGAACTCGGCGGTAACGCGCCCCTGGTGGTCCTGGCGGATGCCAATCTGGATGCTGCAGTGGAAGCTGCCGTGTTGGGCAAGTTCCTGCATCAGGGACAGATCTGCATGGTGGTCAACCGGATCATTGTTGAGGCCCCGCTCTACGATGAATTTGTGGAGCGTTTCACCGCGGCGGCCTCTGGAGTGCCATTCGGCGACCCCGCTTCAGCGCAGACCCTGGTGGGTCCGGTGGTTAACGACAGCCAGCTTGAAGGGCTGAAAACGAAAATCGCAACAGCCAAGGCTGAGGGCGCCCGCGCTGTCCTTGAAGGCGAAATCACAGGCCGGGTCGTGCCGCCGCACGTGTTCGCCGACGTCCGTCCCGACATGGAGATTGCCCGCGAGGAGATCTTTGGACCGTTGGTGGGCATCATCAAGGCCAACAACGAAGCCCACGCACTGGAATTGGCCAATGCCACAGAGTTCGGACTTTCCAGTTCCGTGTTCTCCCAGGACCTCGATCGCGGCGTGCAATTCGGCCTGGGCATCAAGGCCGGCATGACGCATATCAATGAGATGCCCGTCCATGACGAATCGCACGTCCCTTTCGGTGGCGAGGGCAACTCCGGGTTGGGCCGGTTCAACGGAGACTGGGCTATTGCTGAATTCACCACCGACCACACGGTTGGAGTCAGGCGACTCTAATGCCGGGTGCCCCGCCGATGCACGGATAAGCGTGCATTGACGGGGCACTTCCGTTTCCATCGTGCCGCTTACAGCCATCACAAACGGTATGGATCGGTACGATTTCAATATGAATCATTGGCCCGGATTGCCAGCCGGCGTCCGGGCCAATGGATAAGGTGAATTTATGATCAATCCCGCACGCCTGCACTCGGACCTGTCCCGCCTGGGCCGGGAGACCGATATGTTCATGGCCACCGTAGAGTCGCTGTCCGACGTCGAAATGGCCACCCCATCCTTGTGCGCGGGTTGGACCCGGGCGGATGTCATCGCCCACATCGCTTCGAACGGCCAGGCCTTAGTCAAGCTCATCGACTGGGCAACGTCCGGCGAAGAGCAGCAACTGTATGCCTCGCAGGAGGCTCGCGCCCGGGAGATAGCCGAGCTGGCCGCCCTGCCGCGCCGGGAACTGCTGGGCAAACTCCGCCAGTCCTCCGCCTATTTCGCCGCAGAGGCCCTCCGGCTCGGCGGGGAGATCGCCGCGGAGGAAGTGCACTTGCACGGTAAGCAGATTCCTGCGACGTCCATTGTGGCGTTGCGGATCGCCGAGATCGTGGTGCACCACCACGACCTCGACACCGCATGGACCATAGAGGAAGCGGACCCGGACTCTGTGCTCAACGCCCTGGAAGCCGCCGTGCGCACCATGCGCGCCAAGGGGGCGCCGGGGATGACGCTCGTGACGGAGGAACGCGACGAGTGGGTGATCGGCGACGGTGCCCTGCGCGTTATGTCCGACCGCGAGGGATTGCTCGAATGGCTGGCCCGCGGTGTGACCGACAATGTCGAGGCTGACGGCCCGCTGCCCATACTGCCGTCCTGGTAAGACCCGTATCCTGCGGGCCCGTCTTCAGCTCGTTTCCGGTTGGGTTCAACCGCCGACAGCGGTCCGAAGATTCTGCTACCGGATCGGCGCGGCCGCGAGTGGGGTCAGTGGGTCGAGCACGGGAACAGAAACGCCTGAATGCTCGCCAAGACGAACAATTGCCCCGCCAATGAAGTCAGCCTCCGTGCGGCGCCGCGCCTCCCGATCCTGGAGCATTGAGGCCTTGTGCTCACCGGCGTACGCGTAGGCATTTTCCAGGGCCGCATCAACTCGCCGCAGATAGGTTGACGCTTTGGGTTTGTGCCACGGCAATTGTCTCGTCGACGACGCGGGCCACGAGTTCGCGGGCCGGGGCGCTTGCTCCAAATTGGCCTACTGTTTGTCCGGTCACGGCGCTTAGGGTGTTCAGGGCGGCGTTGAAGGCAAGCCACTCCCAGTTGGGTTCCTGGATGGCTTCTTCGGCGGAGGCATTGCTCATCCTCCGCCCACCTATGTCTGCCGACGCACGCGAGCAAACCGGCCGAATCACACGCAAAGACCTCGTGATCTGCCGCTCGTAATGCCCAACGGTGGCCAATACGACGGCGGGACCTCCCGCCATCGTCCGTTTGAGCTGCACCGAACAGCCGTCGCCTATTGGGCTCTGGCCCACGCCGCTTCAAGCGCATCATGCCGTCCAGGTATGCTAACCCGCGGACTTTGGTCTTAGACAGCATTCGCGGGCCAACGCGACACTGGGAGGATACTCGCGATTGAAAGGTATCCCGTGTCCGTATCAGTGGAAACATCTCCAGGCCCTGCCAGCATTCCCGGGGACGTCAGCGTCCCCGTCCGGCAGCAGCACCTAGCGCAGCGCACCCTCGCCGCGCGCCCCTCGGAAGTCCGCAAAGTGTTCAGGGCCGCCCAGCGGCCGGGCATGATCTCGTTCGCTAATGGTGCACCTTACCTCGGTGCCCTCCCGTTCGACCGGATCGCTGCAGACGCCCAGCGGATCCTGCTCGAAAGCGGGGAACGCTCATTCCAGTACGGTGCCAGCGACGGCATCCCCAAGCTGTGTGCCCACATTTCCGAATTGATGAAGCTCGAGGGCATCAAGGCCGGCCCGGACCAGGTCGAAGGCGTATTTGAGGATCCGGTCCACGCCGGTGCGGGTCATGACGGTTTCCTGGATGACGGTTTCGCGGTCGGTGCCTTCGAAGATCTTCCCGCCGATGCTGGAGTACTCGCCCTCGGTGTTTTCGCGTACGACGTAGAAGTCGACATCACCCGGGACGCTGCCGGTCAGGGGGCTGGGCACGCCGGGTAGGAGTTTGACCGGGCGGAGGCTGACGTACTGGTCGAAGTGGCGGCGGAACTGCAGGAGGCTGCCCCACAGTGAGACGTGGTCGGGGACGACGTCGGGCCACCCGACGGCGCCGAAAAAGATGGAGTCGAACTGGTTCAGTTCCTCGAACCATCCGTCGGGCAGCATTTTCCCGTGCCGGGTGTAGTAGTCAGCCGAGGCGTAGTCGAAGTGCTCGTAGGTGAGGTTCAGGTCGAAGGCTGAGGCTGCGGCGTCCAGGACGCGCAGCCCTTCGGGCACGACTTCGGTGCCGATTCCGTCGCCGGGAATGACTGCGATGCGGTGGGGTTTCGACATCAGGATCCTTCTTCGTCGTTGGCGGTACTCGGGGCTAGCGGTCGACGGGGTGTGCCGGTTCGCGGTTTTCGAGGACGTCGATGACGGCGTGCGCGGCTGCCAGCCCCGCCCGTGTCCGTGCCTCGATCGTTTGTCCGGCGAGGTGGGAGGTGATGAGCACGTTGTCCAGGCCCCGGAGGGGGCTGTCGCCGGGCAGGGGTTCGCTCTCGAGCACGTCCAGCGCGGCGCCGGCGAGGGTGCCGTCGGAAAGTGCCTTGGCCAGGGCCCCTTCATCCACGAGTGAGCCGCGGGCGGTGTTGATGAGGACGGCGGTGGGTTTCATCGCTTGCAGCCGGGGCCCATCGATGAGTTTGCCGGTGCTCTGGCCTGCGCGGGTGTGCAGGGAGAGGTAGTCTGCGTCGCGGAGGACGGTGTCGAGGTCCGTGAACTGGACAGCGGTGTTGTCGCGGTCCGGGTGGGCTGTGCTGACCAGGACGGTCATGCCGAGGGCGACACCCAGGTTTGCCGTGGCTCGTCCGCCGGGGCCGTAGCCGATGATGCCCAGGGTGGAACCGCGCAGTTCATGGCCGGCTTCCCGGGGCCAGTGCCCTTGGCGGACGGCGGTGGTGACCTCCAGGAGGCGGCGTGCGGCCATGATGATCAGTCCGATGGTCAGTTCGGCGACCGAGTGGTGGTTTGTTCCGGGGGCGTTGCAGACCCTGATCCCGTGTGCGGCCGCGGCCTGGATGTCGATGGAGTCGTACCCCACTCCGCTGCGCGCGATGACTTGAAGGGAGGCGGCACCGGTGAGCATGTCGGCGGTGACCGGTTCGCTGGCGAGGATCGCGCCGGAGATGCCCTCGAACAACGAGCGGCGTTCCTCCAGGGTCCGCGGCCCCCGGGATGGCGAGTAGACCGGTTCCAGCCCGCGTTCGCGCAGGAGCTGGTCAACGGCATCTCCCGGGTGGAGGTAGTCGGTGGTGATCAGAATGCGAGCCATGGTGCGGTACGTTCCTAATTTGATGGCTGGGGATGCGTTGTGAAAGCGGCCGTTGGCCTACGGTTCACGCGGGCAGGGCCGCCGCGGAGTGCACGGCGGCCCTGAGGGGTGCTGTGTTAGTGGACCTCGATCTTTTCCGCTTCAATTGCGGTCGGTGCGTTTGACTCGATGGCGTTCTTTTTCTGGCCTGAGGCGTGGAGGGCTTTGCGGGCTTGTTCGGGGTCGAAGTCCTTTTCCCATTTGCCGACGACGACTGCTGCCATTGCGTTTCCGAGGACGTTGATGAACACGCGGCCTTCGTTCAGGAGCCGGTCGATGCCGACGATGAGGGCGAGGGCGGCCAGCGGGATGCCGCCGACGGAGCTGAGTGTGCTGGCCAGGACGATGAAAGCGCCGCCGGCGATACCCGCGGTGCCTTTGCTGGTGAGCATCATGACGCCGACCATGACCAGCTGCTGTTCCCAGGAGAGGTCCATGCCGACGGCCTGGGCCAGGAACACCGAGGCCATGGTCAGGTAGACGGCGGATCCGTCCAGGTTGAAGGAGAATCCGGACGGGATCACGATGCCGACGGTGGATTTGCCGACGCCCATGTTTTCGAGCTTCTTGATCAGCTGGGGGAGGACCGCTTCGCTGGAGCAGGTGCTGAGGGCGATCAGCAGTTCGGCCTTGAGGTAGCGCATCACTGTAAAGATGTTCAGTCCGCAGGCCCGGGCGATGGTGCCCAGGACCACGACGACGTAGACGATGCAGGTTGCGGTGAACAGCAGGACAAGGTATCCGAGTTGCTGCAGGCTCTGGGTGCCGTAGTTGGCCACCACGGCCGCAAGTGCCCCGAACGTGCCGATGGGGGCAAGGCGCATGACCCAGCTGACGATCTTGAAGATGACGGTGGACAGGGCCTGGATGCCCTTGGTGAGGAAGGCGCCGGATTCTCCGGAGACGTTCAGGGCGGCACCGAACACGATGGAGACCATGAGCGCGGCGATGATGGTGTGGCCGGTCAGGGCCCCGAACAGGGAATCCGGGATGATGTTGCTGACGAATTCGAGGCCGTCGAAGCCTTTGCTGGCGGCCTCCGGCACCTTGCTGGCGTCCAGTTTGGACGGATCGATGTTCATGCCTGTGCCGGGGTGGAACACATTGGCGACGACCAGGCCGATCAGCATCGACACCAGTGACAGGGCGATGAAGTAGCCCAATGCCTTAACGCCGATGCGGCCTGCTTTGCGCAGGCTGTCCATCGAGGCGATGCCCAGGGACACGACGCAGAACACCACAGGGATGACGATCATCTTCACCAGCGCGATGAACCAGTCGCTGAGCGGGGTGAGCTGTTTACCGACGGACGGCAGAAGCAGCCCGACGGCGACGCCCAGGACGGCGCCCAGGACAACTTGGAACCAGAGTTCGCGGATCAGCCGGCCGAACCGGGATCGCTGCTTGGGCGGTGCGGAATGTAGCGGGTACTGCATGGTGTGGGACGACATCTTGGGTGCTCCTTTGCACGACAGACAGAGAAAAATGGGGAGGTGCAGTCCCGGGCAGTGACCCTGCCCGGGACCGGGCACTACCAGAGGGGTTAGTTGTGCAGTGCGCGCAGGACCTTGTAGAACTCGGCCTTGCCTTCAAGCCCGACGCCGGGCAGATCGCCCGGGGCCACGCGGCTGTTGACGATGACAGCGTCGTCAGTGAAGCCGCCGGTGGGCTGGAACTCGCCCGGGTAGGACTCGTTTCCGCCGAGCTTGAGTGCTGCGGCGATGTGCAGGGAGAACTGGTGTCCGCCGTGGGGGATGCAGCGGCGTGAGGACCAGCCGTGCTGGGCCAGCATGTCCTGGATCCGGCGGTATTCGGTCAGGCCGTAGCTCAGGGCCGGGTCGACCTGGATGAAGTCGCGGTCCGGGCGCATCCCGCCGTAGCGGACCAGGTTCCGTGCGTCCTGGAGGGAAAACAGGTTCTCTCCGGTTGCGATCGGGTTTTTGTAGTGCTCGGAAAGGGTGGCGTTCAGGGCGTAGTCCAGCGGGTCGCCGACTTCCTCGTACCAGAACAGCCCGTACTGGTCGATGGCCTTGCCGTACGCCAGTGCCGTCTCGAGGTCGAACTTGCCGTTGACGTCCACCATCAGGCGGGAAGCGTCGCCGTCGAGGACCTCGATCACGGCTTCGATGCGGCGCAGGTCTTCGGCGAGGTCGGCGCCGCCGATCTTCATTTTGACCACGTTGTACCCCTTGGCGAGGAAGCCGCGCATTTCGTTCTGCAGGTCTTCGAGGCTCTTGCCGGGGGCGTAGTAGCCGCCGGCGGCGTAGACGAAGACGTCCTTGTCCGGGTTGCCATCACCGTAGTGATCCGAGATCCACCGGTACAGCGGGACGCCGGCGATCTTCGCTGCGAGGTCGTGCAGTGCCATGTCGGCGACGCCGACGGCGACCGAGCGTTCGCCGTGGCCGCCGGGCTTCTCGTTGGACATCATCAGGTCCCACGCCTTCTCCGGGGAGAGCTGGCCGTCCTCATCGAGAAGATCCTCGGAAGGGGCATCCATGATGCGAGGCAGAATGCGGTCTTTCAGGATTCCCGTGGCGTTGTAGCGGCCGTTGGAGTTGAAACCATAGCCCACCAGAGGCTTTCCGTCGACGAACACATCGGAGACGAGCGCGATGATCGTGCAGTCCATCTTGGTGAAGTCAATGAAGGCGTTCCGGATCGAGGAACTGATGGGGATGGTGCCTACGTGGGCGGAAACGATTTTCATCTTTGAACTCTCTCCTGACTGAGTATCTTATTTCTTATAAGACTTGATCTAAAGCTGGGCCTGGTAGTGATGGGAGCATAAGCCCTCGGAACAAATATCTTATAAGACCTTGGGCTCAAGACTAGCCCGGGGTGACGCGGAGCACAAGCCTTTCGTGAATCTTCTTATAAGATGTTTCCAACGCTCTACACTGAGAGCAGCGGGGGCGCACCTCGGTAAGAGATTCGGAGCAGCAGATGGGCACCACGAACGTCTTTTCCAGTAAGGGCAGTCTGGCGTACAGCGAACTCCGCCAGCTGATCCTCTCCGGTGGCCTTGCCCCTGGCTCGCGCATCTCCCAGTACGAACTGGCGGAGAACATGCAAATGAGCATCACCCCCCTGCGTGAAGCGATCCGCCGACTCGCGAGCGAGAGCCTGATCATCATGGACACCCACCGCGACTCCCGTGTGGCCGACATGAGCGCCTCCGAAGCGCGCGAACTCCTTGAAGTCCGTCTCTCACTTGAACCATCAGCAACTGAATTGGCAGCCTCCCGCCGCACGGACGCAGATATCGCGGCAATGCGCACAGCGGCCGAGAAGCTCCTGCCGGTCACCCGGGTGTGGGGCGAGGACGCGATAACAGTGCACCGGGAATTCCACCGGGCCGTCTACGCCGCCTCGCACAACGACGTAATGATCAAGCTCCTGGATGACCTGTGGGACAAATCCGACCGCTACCGCCGCATCGGCCTCGAGCTCCCCTCCGGGGATGAGCCCCGCACCATCGACCTGGACCAGCACCATCAGATACTCGAGCTCATCATTGCCGGGGACGGCGCCGGCGCGGCCGAGCTCGCACGCACCCATATCGCCAACAGCCTCACAGCCTCGGTGACCGGAGCTTTGGAGCAACGCGAAAGCGTACAGTCGCCAGCCATGGAGAAAACCGCCTAGTATCCGCCGATTTCCCTCCGATCGTCAAGAACCGGTAGCTGTCGGCGGCGCTTGTCCCGCACCGGTTATAAGGCAGAGCCTCGGCCTGGCGGGAAGCCGGAGACCTCATTCCGGCACGCAGCGTGGAGGAATGGCAGGAGATCAAGCCACTGAACCTCCGCGAACTGTTAAAGGCCCAACTGACCCGAACCCTGGGCCGGCCCTGTGTATTCAAGGGTGTGGGAATGGCTTGGCAGGACCTGGTCACGGTAACAGTGGTGTATGAACAACACACCAGCGATGAAACTGCAGGGTAAGCGGTCTGAGCTTCATCGGTTGTTGGCTGGTAACTTCTGCGATCTGACCAGAACAAGGGGAAACATCTCCTTGCTGCGCTGGGCTCTCCCTTTGGCAAATCCAACGCCGATAACGGACCTTCGCCACCCTGCCCAAACTCTGGCATTACTTGTGCACCGTGATGCCGAGTCGGGACAGCTTCCTTTATATTGTTGCCCGGCTCAGTCCGAGTTCGGTTCCGCCGCCCCTACAGTGGTAGCCGGGCGGCACAGGGATCGGATTATTCAGCGTACAAAGTGCACGGGGCGTGCCCTGGACATTGGACCTTGTCGAAGTTCTTGCCGGAGGCGTCAGCGGCGCACGAGCAGGCTGATCTGGGTCCTGATGTCCTGCACGATCGCCTCGGCACTCAAGGCAGCGTTCACGCTTGCTGCCATGCTGACAAACATGATCGCCGAGACAATGCGTGCCGTCGTTGCGGCATCACCGGCACCGGCGAGCTCCTCCCTGCCCAGGACTGCAGCGATGGCCTCCTCGGTCTGCGCGACGATGGAGAGGGCCTCGCTGTGGTGTGGCTCCGTCGGGTCGCCGAAGACCATCTCCCGCAGGTAGGTGCGCCCGTTGTCTACCTGGGTTCGGTTGCACTCAACGATCGGCCGCACAATGGCCGTCACTGCATCCAGCACATCCGGGATGGCTTGAGCATGAGTCCCGCCCCGCTCGAGCGCTTCGGCGTAGTGGGCGTTCTGTACGAGCAGGAGCAGTTCTCCTTTGGTTTTGGCGTAGAGGAACAGGGTTCCGGTGCCGATGTCGGCCTTATCGGCGATTTGCTGGGTTGTGACCTCCTCGACCCCGTGCTCCGCGAACAGCTCGCTGGCTGCGGCAGTGATGCGATCGAGCTTCTGCTGCTTGTTCCGCTCGCGCCGTCCGAGCGGCTGGGACGCGACAGGCATTGAGGGTTCCTCCGGATGTAAACTGACTGGACTCAGTAATGAGTATAACGATCCCGGGAAGCCCGAGTCCCTCCCACGGCGTCTCTACTCTTCGTAGTGGGGGAGGGCCTGGCCCTGCCTGACATAGGTGAGGGCGGCGTCGACGTCGTAGGCGTGGATCGCGGAGGCCAGCGGCGTCAGCTGGCGGGAAAGCATCTCAACCGGAAGGCGTCGCGGGCCGCTCTGTCGGCGAACCCCAGGGGGAGAGCGGCGGATTGGAAGGTGACTTCCGCGATGCCGTCGATCTTCCGGTCATCCGGGATAGCGGTCTCCGCCCCGGTGGTGGCGGGCCGCAGGCTGGGTTGTGTTCGGCTAGGTGGATCTGCCGGTATTCCGACAGGCCTGGGGTGGCGGCGATGATGCCGGAGTGCGGGCCCTTCCAGCAGTCCATGCCGGTTTGGCGGGACTGGTCGGTGCGCACCCACAGCAGGATCGAGGAAGTGAAGTGTCTTATCACATGCGGTTGCGTGGTTGACGGTGAGGTGCCCATTGGTGCCTTCTGGTCGCGAGCGTGAAGGTCAGGGGGCGAGGAATTCGACGGCGGCAGGGGCGAAGTTGGCGTGGTACTGGAAGATGCCGCCGTGGCCGGAGTCGGGGTAGATGATCAGCTGGGATTCCTTGATGCGCCGGTGCAGGTCCTCTGAGAGAACGGATGGCACCATGCGGTCGTTGTCGCCGTTGGCGATGAGGGTGAGGTGCGTGAGCGTGGACAGGTCCGACGGGGCGGAGCGGCCGAACTTCTGGATTGCCTTCAGCTGCGTCTGGAATGCACGGGTGCTGATCGGCTTGTCACGGTCGACGGTGCGCTCCTGAAGACGCTTGATGAACGCTTTCGCGGCGGGTTTGCCGGTGGTGTTGCGGTTGAAGAACAGGAATTCCTTGGGGTCCGACCGTGTCAGCGTTGCGCGGAGTATGTCCCAGTAGGTGGTGCCGACGACCTTGTCGATGTCTTTGCCTCCCCGCGGGCCGGTTCCGGTCAGCACGAGCTTGTGGACGAGGTCGGGATGCTTGAGGGCCAGGTCCTGGGCGATCATGCCTCCCAGTGAGAAGGAGAAGACGTCGATTTTGTCGAACCCGAGGGCCTGGATGAAGGTGTAGGCGTCTCCGGCCATTGCCTCGATACTGTCGGGAACCCGTCCGGTTGAGGCGCCGACACCGGGCTGGTCGAAGGTGATGACGTGGCGGTTCTTCGCAATGGGGTCGATGATGCGGGGATCCCAGTTATCCATTGTGGCAGCGAGGTGCACGAGGAACACGACGGGGATGCCGCCCTTTGGCCCCAGCTCGCGGTAGGCGTAGGTGGCACCTCCGGCTGTGATGGCGTTGGCAGGTGCTTTCGCGTACGAGGTGACGACGAATTCCTTCGGGGTGTCGGTGTTGCCCATGACGGTTGTTCTCCTGGATGGTCTGCGGGATGAATGGCTGGCGGCGGGTCAGTCGGTGACCGTGAGTACTGCTTTGCCGCGGATGCCGCCCGCGGCCAGGGACTGCAGCGCTTGTGGGGCCTGGTCGAAGGTGAAGACCTTCCCTACGATGGGGTGCAGCACGCCGTCGTCGACCAGGGCGCTGATCTGGCGCAGTTGGTCGCCGCTGGCACGCATGAAGAGGAACTCATAGCTGACGCCGAGCTTCCTCGCCTGCCGCCGAATCTTGCTACTGAGCCCGGTGATCGCCAGACGCAGCACAGGACTCAGGCCGGCTTTGCGGGCGAACGCCGGATCAGGCGGGCCGGAGATCCCAATCGCTTTGCCACCGGGCCTGAGGATGCGCAGTGACTTCTGCAGGTTTTCCCCGCCGAGGCTGTCCAGCACCAGGTCGTATCCGCTGAGGAGCTGCTCAAAGTCCTGGGTGCGGTAGTCGATCACGATGTCCGCCCCGAGGTCCCGCAGGAAGCCGGCGTTGGAGCTGCTCGCGGTGGTTGCAACGGTCGCGCCGAGGTGCTTGGCGAGCTGGATGGCGATCGAGCCGACCCCGCCGGCGCCGGCGTGAATGAGAACCTTGTGCCCGGGGCGCACGTTGCCCTGCTCGACGAGGGCCTGCCATGCGGTAAGCGCCACAAGCGGCAGCGAGCCGGCTTCCTCCATGCTGGCCGATGCGGGCTTCAGTGCGAGGTCTTCCTCGGCGACGGCGATGCGCTCGGCGAACGTGCCGATGCGGTCCTTGTCGGGGCGGCCGTAGACCTCATCACCGGGCTTGAACCCGCGCACCTTTTCCCCGACCTGGAGGACGGTGCCGGCTACGTCGTTGCCGAGGATCAGCTGGAGCTTGTAGGGGAGGATCTGCTTGAACTCACCCAGCCGGATCTTCTCGTCCAACTGGTTCAGGCCGGCTGCTTGAACCTGCACGAGCACGTCGCGTTCGCCGACGGTCGGCTCAGCGACCTCCGCTTCGCGCAGCGGCTCCCTGTACTTGGTGACGACAAACGCTCGCATGCCGTGATGTCCCTTCTATGACGGGTGTTGGTTAGTAGTTGCTGCCGGTGATGCAGGCAATCTCTCGGGGGCGCCATCCGGTCGCGCCGGGCACGTTGTCCTAGCGGCGGCACCAAATGGACCATACTCAATTCTGATTCACCTCAATTATGACTTTACTCAGATATTTGTCAAGGGGAAGTGTCCCAGCCGACGCTGCATGCCAATGCCACGGGGAACCCTCTCGTAGCACGGGAAGGGCTGGAGTTCCTCGAGTTCCTCGGGTCTGTGGTTCTGGTCCTCTCGGCGGGTGATTGAAGCGGCTGGCGCCCCAGGCTTGGAAGTTCCTGCACGGGCACACAGGTTGGGGCGCATCGCTATGGCCCTCGTAAGCTGCGGGCGTGCCGGGCACCCGCCTCTCGAGACGATAGCCCGCTGGTTGCGAGTACGAGTGAGCCGCGAAGCGCGCGCGTTCTGCGCGTTCGAAGCGGGGTAATCGTGGTCCTCCCTTGTTCGCAGCCGCCCATGCCAGTTCGCTGATCCGGGGTTCGGAAGCACCGTGGTCATGGACTTGAGTAACGATTGGCACGCTGTCCCAGCCAGCCCAAGTGGTCGGTACTGAGTGTCCGAAATAGTTATGCACGAGGCGCGGGATACACCCGCCAAATAGTGACCTCGGCTTCCCACCGAGCGGGGAAGGGCAGGCTGGAGTGCGGCGTTTGCTCGTCCTGTCCCAGCCCAAGGCAAAGATGCCATTGGTGCACAATCCCGTGCCCTAACTTCAAGAACTAGGGCTCCGCTAGCACGTTCACCCTGTACCCGTCTCTCAGCGGTTCATCTCTGAAGCCGCGTGGCGGCTCCACGTCCATATGCAATTCCCGTGAACGTCCAAATATAAGACCGGAGGTCAGCAATGCTCACTGCTACACTCTGCTCATGATCGGGCTTCCCTTCGCGGGAGACGGGCTGGTGCACGCCGGCCTGTTAGGGCTGGGAATCCTCGCAGCCCTGCTGTTCTACGCCTTTGAGAAGCGCCGGCGCGGCCTGTCCGACCCACGGTTGTGGCCCATTGCCGGTTTCGCTATCGCCTTCGGGGCCATCGGCTCAAGGGTCCTCACATGGGATGTTTCCCGGCAGGTCTCCTTGGCGGACTGGTGGGGCAACGGCGACCGCAGCATCCTCGCGGGCCTTGTGGGCGCGTGGCTGGGCGTCCATCTGGGTAAACGGCTGACAGGTTACCGCGAATCCACCGGTGATTTGCTTGCGCCCGCGGTCGCATTGGCGCTGGTCATCGGGCGGGTGGGCTGCCTCCTTACGGAACTGCCCGGCACCCCTACCGGGGGTGCATGGGGGATAACGCTCACGCCCGGCCAGGCTGCGATGCTGGGCGGACCGCCCGGGGTAGGACTCCACCCGTCCTTTGCCTATGAAATCGTGTTCCATGCGGCCGCATTCGCGCTCATGTGGCGTTATCGGGACCGTTTGCCTGGTCCTGGCGACCTCTTCATCTGCTACGTCACTTCCTACGCCTTCTTCCGGTTCGGAGTCGAATTCGTCCGCGGCAACGAGATGCTCTGGCTAGGGATGAGCCGGCCCCAATGGTTCCTCCTGGTGATTCTTCCCCTGCTGTTCTGGCGGATGCTGCGGGTCTTCGGTAAACCACTCCGCCCCAAGTTGGAAGGAAAAGTGGCATGAGCGAGGACAACCCCGACGTTCCCCGGAACCCGCCCCCACCGCCCCAGCAAGAGGAGCCGCCCTCTGAACCAAGACGCGGCTCCATGGGGTTCGGGATCCTGTTGGGGGCTCCTGCCCTTTATGCCCTTTACTTCGGGACAACAAGGGGTATCGCTCCGGATGAAGGGTACAAGACGTTCCTCGCTGGGCCTGCAGCGTTCATACCTATCGCTGCGTATCTGGCGGTAGCCGTTGTGCTGGCGGTCCGGCCACGCACCTCCCGGTTAGGTGCGGGGCTGCTTATTGGCCTGGGGATCTTCACCCTCCTCGGCGGTGGGATCTGCGTCGGAAGCCTCGCGCAGATGAGAGGCCTGAGATGAATCCGTCCTCGTTCTCTTCCCGGCTGGCGCTGCCCGGCCCCGGCCAGCCGCTGCGCGGGGACCGCATCCACCGGTACGTCACAGCCTTCTGTCCCGCCTGCCACGAGACAAACCCCCCGCTCGCGCAGGTGCGGCGCCTCTCCGGCGCGCTGCTGATCCGCGACGACCGGGTCTGGCTCGAACGCGGCTGCCCGGACCACGGACTCGTCAGCACGTTGTACGACGAGTCTCCGGAAATTCTGCGCTACCTGGAGAAGTGGCAGGCGCCGACTAAGCAACACATCCCGGACCAGGCCGGCAATTACCGCCAGGTACCGGAGGCTTACGCCTACGGGCTGCCCGCCATGCAGACGCAGCACACGTGTATCCTCCTGCAGGACATCATCGAGCACTGCAACCTGCGCTGCCCCACCTGCTTCACTGCCTCCGGCCCCCAGCTGCAGGGAGTGGCGCCGCTCAGCGAGGTGCTGGCGAATATCGACACCCGGCTTTCCCGCGAAAACGGGCGGCTGGACGTGCTGATGCTCTCCGGCGGCGAGCCGACGCTTTATCCCCATCTGGGCGAACTTCTGGATGAGCTCGTCGCTCGGCCGATCGTCCGGATCATGGTGAACAGCAACGGCATCCTGATAGCGACCGACGACGAACTGCTCGCACTGCTGGCCAGGCACCGGGACCGCGTAGAGGTGTACCTCCAATACGACGGCCCGTCCAAAGGAGCATCCATCCACCACCGAGGGGGAGACCTGACCCGCTTCAAGGACATGGCCATCGCGCGCCTGTCCGAGGCAGGTGTTTTCACCACCCTGACGATGACAGCGACACTGGGCGTCAACGACGGTGAGGTGGGCGCCGTCGTCATGAGGGCTTTGGAAACCCCGTTCGTGGGCGGGGTTGCGCTTCAGCCGGTGTTCGGTTCCGGCCGGGGGCACGGCATCGACCCCCTGGACAGACTCACCCATACGGGGGTACTCGATAGGCTCGCGGAGCAGACCGGAGGGGTGGTCTCATGGCACGACCTGACAGCACTCCCGTGCTCACATCCGCACTGCGCGTCTGTGGGCTACATGCTGAAGGACGACTCAGGGGTCTGGCGTTCGCTGACAGCCCTCATCGGGCACGATCAACTGCTCGCCTGGCTGGAACTCAATCCTGACAGCATCGCCAACCGCATCGCCGACAGCGCGATCCCGCTCGAACTGCGCAACCTGATGAAGTCCTCCCTGCTGGACCTGCTGAGCGAGCAGTCCTCGCTGTCCCACCCGCGGACAATGGATCTTTGGAAGAACATCTGCACCCAGTGCGACCTCGGCATCGGCACGCTCACCACACTGGCTGCCGGCAAGCTTCCAGGGCAGCAACAGCGGCTGCGTCGACTCCTCGCCGAACGGGTCACCCGCATCATGGTCAAGCCCTTCATGGACATCTCGACCATGATCGAGGAACGGCTTACGCAATGCTGCGTCCACGTGGGCACAAAGAGCGACACCGGCGACCACCAGTGCGCTCCCTTCTGCGCTGTCCAGGCGTGGCCGGCCTTGGCAAGGCAACGTATAAGCACAGCAACAGGCCGGGAGCTTCTCCCAGTCCGCCAGATCTGAGTCAGCGATAGGGAGAAATGATGAGTTCAGCTTCTGATGCCCGGCGTATTGCAGCCGGACCATTGCCGTCGCAGCTCGTGCGCTCCAAGCACGCAGTCCGGCACGGACACAGCCCTGACCCTGAAACGGATCCGCAGTCCCCGCCGCCCGTCGATCCGCTGCGGCTCTGCATCTTCGCGACCGTTGCCCTGCTCGGCTGGTCAGCCGGTCCGGTGGCAGTGGCCGTGTTCGCTGCAGTCGGATTCGCAGGCTATTGGAAAGCGCGACGGAGGGGCCTGACGAAGTCGAACTGTTACCTCCGCGATACGAGGCTGGTCTTGGCCTACCTGGGCGTCCTGTTGGCGGCTGGGTTGTGGGGGATATATTCGCTGGCAGTTCAACTTTTCGGCTCGTAGACGCCTCAGGATGTTGGCAGCCGCCTCTTGCCTGTCCGGTGGGCGTCCCAACGATATGCGTACTGGGAGCAAGGCCCATCGAGAGGAATACACAGTGCAGCAGCCACCGGAGACCGGGGTATCCAGGTTCTCCCATCCCGGCTCCGCTTGTAGACGCTCGGCGATTGACTTAAGCCCTGCGATGATCTGCTCGCTCTTCCACGATGCCCAGAGAAAGAAGGCAGTGACTAGGGCGACAGCACCTGCCAGCACAGCGAGCCATAATTTCGGCTCCTGCTCATTCCCACCCTGCTGTCCACGGCATGCCTTCAGTTTCAATCCCGGATCTTGTCCTCACGATAGCTGCTGACCCACTCCTGTAGCCAGTCGGTGCTCCAGGTCGGGGTGGCGACCAAGAGAACTTCCGGAGTCCTTGGTCATCGCGCCCGCCCAGATGCATTTCTGAAGCGTCCTGTGTACTGTGCGGCTGTTGATTTCGAGCTGTCCGGCTCGCTGTGCCAACAATTCTCCGGTCTCAGGGATGATGAGCTCCGTCGCTACCTTTAGATCCATGCCATCAACGTGACACAGCCTGCGAAGCCCGTAGCCGTCGTTCCCTTAGAACAGCGGCCAGGGCACCGCCGACATCTCACCGCTCGGAGCCGGAAACCTCCCTGCCAAGCGCAACCGGGCGCAGCGCGCGGCGAGCGTTGCAATTTCTTCGGCGCTGAGCAAGTGCGCCAGGTTTCGGCCCAGCCCACCGTGCAGTCCTTCGCTGACACGATCGATGCCGTCGCGTTCCTCGGCGGTCAGAGCGTCGCCCAGCCATCCCCACAGCACCGTGCGCAGCTTGTGGTCACGGTGAAAGGTGAGCCCATGGTCCACGCCGTGCCGGTGTCCGTCCGTCATGGCAAGAATGTGGTCGCCTTTGCGGTCGGCGTTGTTGACGACCATGTCGAACACCGCCATGCGTCTGAGCGCTGGCGAGTCTTCGTGAACGAGGGCGACCATCCGTCCGTTCTCATCTCGTCCCTCGAGAACGTGCTTCCAGCCCGTCTCCGGCACGTGGTCCGCCGCGACCAGGTTCACGGCGCATTGGGCGGGGTCTTGCTCCTGCCAGAGCTGCACCATTCCTTCGCCCATCGGACCATCGCGCAGCCAGGTGTGCGGCACGACGTCCCAGCTAAGGCCTGCGAGACCAGGTAGGCGGCCACCTCCCGGTGAGCCAGGGTGCCGTGGGGAAAATCCCACAGCGGACTTTCGCCTGCTATCGGCTTGTAGACGACCACCACGTCGCCGATGCTGCCCAAAAATGTAGCGTTTGAAGCCGTCGTGATCCGGCCGGTGAGCGTCAGCTCGGCGGTCACTAGGTCCGGCGCTGGCATCAGACCTCGGGAAGTGTGCAGATGTGCCCGTCGGCGTCTATGGGGTAACCGCAGAGCGAGCACGTCGGACGCCCCGCGACCACGATCTCACGGGTGCGCTTGGCAAATGCGCGGGCGGTGCCGACGGGCATTCGCACCACCAGCATTTCGGGCTCGTTAGCGCCGTCCTCATCAAGCGATGTGTCGTTGTCATCAGCATCGACATCGGCGATGGGGTAGGCCTCTATTACGACCTGGGCCGTGGTTGGGTCCCAACCTAAGCTCATGGCGCCGGTGCGAAACTGCTCCTGAACGGCCTCGAGCTGGTCGTTGTCGACAAGTTCAATGGGAGTACTCGTGGGAACGCTGAAGGGGTTGCCGTCGACCGTGATGAGCTGGTCGAGAATTTCGTCGATCTTCTCCGCGAGCAGAGCCGACTGCTGCTTCTCCAGGGCAATACTCACGATCTGCGTCCCTGCGCGTACCTGAAGGTAGAACGTGCGCGCCCCCGGGAGGCCAATCGTGCCGACGACGACCCGATCGGGCCAGGCAAACTCGTGAACACGTGTAGGCATGTCAGTATTTTAGGCACATGAGGTTCATGGTGCCTTTTGCCCTGCACCGCCGCCCACCGGCGCGTCGCCGGAGTGGGTGCCGTTCGACAGCCACGACAGATCACCCGCATCGGTGTTGGTCGCGTAGACGCTCGGCCGACTAGCGCCGTAGCGCACGATCGATACGGAGGCGGGGCCCACGTTAATACGCTGGAACAGGTCAAGGTGCATGCCGAGCGCGTCGGCGAGGATTGACTTGATGATGTCACCGTGACTTACCGCCACCCACACGGCCCCTGGCCCGTACTCGGCTTCGAAGGCTGCATCGTGGCGTCGAATCGCTGCCACCGACCGAGCCTGCATCGCGGCCATGGATTCACCGCGGGGAAAGACGACGGCGGACGGTTGCGACTGCACAACCGGCCACAAATCCTCGGTCGCGAGATCACTGAGCGTGCGGCCCTGCCACTGGCCGTAATCGCACTCGGTGAGATCGGGATCGACCGGCGCGCACGGCGTGCCAGCCTGGCGATCGAGGATAAGCTGGGCGGTCTGCTGACAACGCTCAAGCGGGCTCGACACCACCCCGACCACGGGCACGGCCGCGAGCCGGTCTCCGGTCAGAGCCGCCTGGTCGCGCCCGATCTCGTCCAGGCTGACGCCGACGGCCCGGCCGGCCAGCAGCCCAGTGGCATTGGCTGTGGTGCGGCCGTGCCGCACGAGAATAACTGTCGCCATCCCCCAAGCCTAACCACCCGCTCGATGGCGGTGTGAACCGTACCGGGTCGCGCGTCGAACAGACAGATAAAGCACTGGCGGAACACTTCAAGCACGCCGACGGGCTCAAACCCGCCCAGACGGACTCGGCACGCATTGACCAGCTAATGGACGACGCAGCAAAACCGGAAACCGGCGGCCAGAACCCCGGCCGAAGTCGACCCCCGCATGGAGGACGTCCTGTGCCCGCTCCGCGTCGGATCCAGAAGTTCCCGCCATCTCAGAGCGGGTCGTGTGCCATCGGTTGTGATGGACCACACCTACCCCGCGCTGTGCGCCCAGAACCAGGGCACGGCACTCTTTGTAAAAGCCCCGGCTTTTGTGGAGACGTTTTTAGTTGGAAATTGAGAGCAGCCCCTGGGCAGGGTGGCCCGCGTGGAGCTGCTCGTATTCGACTGGCGGGATATGGCCAATCTCGCCGTGGAGACATCGGTGGTTGACCCACTCTACGTATTCGGCCACTAGTGGCTGAGCGTGCCGTGCGGCGTGCCCGGGAGTCGGCAACGGGCGGGGGCGGGACTTGGTCGCAGCCGCGGTTGAACTTCTCCAGCAGGATCAAGTGTTTCTAGGCAAAGAAGCGCCGCACCCTGTCGATGCGGGGTGCGGCTGTTTGGGGGCGAGAATAGGGCTGTGGACAGTGTCCACACTTTGGGTCACGGACTGGGCCGTACCGGTGCTGGACTGGCCCGGATTCCGTATGTTTGATGCAGGGGCGGGACGGGCGGCGGTTGCCTGCCCGTCCCGCTGTGCAATAGGCGGAGGGGAAGAACCAGTGGCCCTGGCGTTCCGGCCGGTTGGCTACGACCGGGAAGCTGCCGGTGCAGCCCCGCCGTTCAAGGGCGGCGGCGTAGATCCCCTTTCGGGCGGAGAACCAGCCGGCGATCAGGAGGGGAATGACAATCAGTAGCGACGCCAGGACCCATCGTTCGGAAGGAGACGGGCATTACCCAAGGTGCGCTCACCGGTTGCGTCCCTGCGATGTTCAGCCCTCGCGCCTTCATCTGGCGTCCGTCGGCGATGACGATCATGCCCCGCCTTGGCGTTGCTCCGCACGTTTCCTGGGAACGTGGTTCCGGTGTCGCCTCAGATGACATTCGGTGCGCTGGCCAGAATGTAGTTGCGCGCGGCGGGACCTGTCATGGCTAGGGCGTTGTTCGAGGAACTGATGCCGTGCCGGTCCTTAAGCGCTTTGAAGAGCGCTCTCGCGGTTGCAGTGTGGGCATCAGTCATCAGGCACCAACTGGTGTAGAGGCCGTACAGTGCGTCCGGCCCAAGCCCTGCTCCTGCTTCCCGGTCGACGGCGATGGCTTCGGAGAGGAACCGGTCGAAGTGCGAAGGGGAGGTCATTTGCGCTCTTTTCAGTAGTTACATCGGTCCCGGTTTCACGTCAGCTGCCACGCGCTTCGGCAGTGTCAGATCGGGCCAGTGACATGAGTTGTTCGGAGCAGATTCCGACGCGGATGGGAAAAGGCGCCGAGGGCGGCAATGTTTGGTGGCTACATTCCGTCAACGGCTTGTCTGCTGAGGATCTCGTATGAGGCACGTGGCTGCCGTATCGGGGACCTCCCCCTGAAAAGGAGCCGGATACGTGAAAGTGACGGGCGGATCGACGTGCTCGACTCCCGCCGCGGGCTTCGTGGATCCTAGATGGAGCGCCAGTTCCGGCTGGCGGCGGCCGGCGTTACGTCGGCTTGAAGGGCAGAGCCGTCACCGGTGAATCAGTCGCCACATGGAGTCTTTTCTCGCCTATTCTGGGTTTTTCGTCTGAGGCGGTCTGATGGTGGACAATTTCGTGCGAGGGATGACCTTGGGCTGTGGGGCGATCGCCATGGAAAGGACTGCGCTGTGATGTCAGGTGGGGATTCCCGGGCTGTTCCGGCTGAACCGAACCATGCCCGGGCTGACAGCCGTCGGGAGCGCAGGCAGAGCCGCTGGGCCACTGTCCTGGCTGTGGCGCAGCGATTGTTCTACGTGGCGGTTACGGGGGCGGTGGGGTGGGCGGTCTACTACTTCCTACTGGCACGCCTGACGCGCGGGCCCGAGCAGGTGTGGGTGTTCCTGCCTGTCTGGCTGGTCTTGGCGTACGCCCTCTTGCCGCGCGTCCACAGGATCCTAAGCAGCCTATACATTCCGGACTACTTCATCGGCCGCGCACGGACCGGCGACGGCGTGCTCGGGGATCCCATCAACCTCGCCGTCATCGGCCCGGCAGGGGAGTTGCGGCAGGCGATGATCACGGCGGGATGGGTCGAGGCCGACCCCCTGACTGTCTCGACTGCCTGGCGAACCCTTGAATCAACGGTGGTCGGGCGCAGCTATGCGGCCGCGCCGGTCAGTTCGCTCTACGTGTTCGGAAAGAAGCAGGACATCGCTTTTCAGCGTGAGATCGACGGTAACCCCCGTAAACGGCATCACATCCGGTTTTGGAGATGCCCCTACGACTGGATGCTGCCCGGAGGCATAGGAGTGGACTGGGTGGGTGCGGGCACCTACGACAGAAGTGTCGGTCTGTCCCTCTTCACCTTCCAGATCACGCACAAAATTGCTGACCGCACCGACGAAGAGCGCGATTTCATCATTGAGACCCTCCGGGCGGCCAACGCGGTCGAATCGGTGCATGTCATCAGGAACTTCTCGACCGGATATCACCACCGAAACGGGGGCGGTGACTCCATCCGCACCGACGGCCACCTTCCGATCATTGATCTGAATCCCCCGGAGCGGCTGGGGACTCGGTCCGGAACTTGATCATCTTGTGGGTGCCGTCGCAATAGGGCTTGATCGCGGACGCCCCGCACCGGCACAGGGCCACAGTTCGCCGTTGCCGCGGCGCTGGTTCCCCTGAAGGGGTGACGATGTCGAAGTCGCCCCGGACGAGGATGGGGCCGTCGGGGCAGAGGACGATCGAGCCGTTGCCGGGAAACTGCTGCTGGTCCTGATTCATGTGTACTCCCGTTGGGGTTGGGCAAGAAATGAAGGGTCGGGTGAGAATGCGAGGCGGATCTTGCCGCCGTGCCTGACCTGCAACTCCGTGACGGAATGCGCGGCTGTCTTGAGCCGGGTCCCGGCGTAAGGAACGCCTCCTCCGAGCCGCAGTGCCAGCGCGATCCAGCTGCAGACGGCGCGTTCGGCAACCCACAGCGGGGCGAACAGGACGGTCCGGGCCGGAAAGACGCACTGGCCCCGGTGCCGTCTGCGCCCGACTTCCGCCAGAGCCACGGCAGCCACGGCAGATCCCAGGATAGCGGGGACAGCCAGGCGCGGCGGCTGGACAAGCACGGCAGCCAGTAGAGGCACCAAAGCTAGCTCCGCACAGAGCCGGCGAGGCTGGGCGAAGCCGTCGTAAGCGTGCCGGATCCGCTGTTCCAGGAAGTGCCGGGACGCCGGAGGCCGGCGGGCAATGAACAGTGCAGGCATCCGCTTTTCCACTCCGCCTGCGGCAGTGACGGTCCGGATCAGCTCAAGGTTTTCGAAGAGGACGGCATTGTATCCGCCGGTAGCAACCAGCGCGTCACGCCGGACGGCCAGCGTCCCTGGAAAGTCGTCGGCGAAGGCACGGTTAATCAGCGTCCGGGCGGTATCCCAGCACGCGTGCCAGGGCAGGGGGCTGAAAAAGTTCTGCGGCCGCACGACGTGGGCATGATCCAGACCACCGAGTACGGACGTGAGCCCCTCATAGGTGTAGCGGACGTCGTCGTCGGCGATCACGAGTCTCTCCGCGCAGCTGAGGCGCACGGCTGTCAGTACGGCCGTGACTTTGCCGTTGCCGCCTGCGCCTGGCGCCGGCCGGATATGGCGGACGGCTACCGGGAACCGCGCCTGGTGGCAGTCGTAGAGATCCGCCGCTGATCCGTCGACGACGGTTACCCGGATCCACGAGCATAGTTGCTCCAGATAAGGCACCAGCTCGTCCAGCCCGGAATCCTCCGCCCAGCGCAGTGGAAGGATGTACTCGGCCCGCAGGGGTTCG
The DNA here is from genome assembly GCF_056395905.1 of Arthrobacter sp. 05T444. Lineage (NCBI taxonomy): Bacteria > Bacillati > Actinomycetota > Actinomycetes > Micrococcales > Micrococcaceae > Arthrobacter > Arthrobacter sp. 05T444. The sequence continues at coordinate 2,192 of NZ_JBFTKK010000013.1, read as the reverse complement.
GGGAGCGTCACAGGCCGGCCGGGACAGCGGCTCGCAGGGAGGACCTGCCGTTGTCCCAAGCGTCCATGATCAGGGAGGAGAGCCGGGCGTCGATCGCAAGAACGGCTGTGGCGCCGAAGAGCACGTCCCCGAGGAGGCCCGGTTCTGCCTCCACCAGGCCGCCGGCGAGGTCCCGTCCGGCGATTTGCTCGTGCACCGCATCCGCTTCCACGTGCTCGTCGAAGTACCAGGTCACGTCTGGGCCGAATCCGTGGCGCCGGAACCCCTGACCGTAGAGCTGGTTGGGCCGGGAGGACGTCATTTCGTAGATCGCCAGATGCCCGGCGATGGCTCCGCGGAGTCTGCGGTTCAGACCGAACAGGGACATCACGTTCACCGAGGCCAGGGAGATCGCCGGAACGGCGTCCACGTAGCCGCCATATTGGTCGTTAAGGCCCAGTCCCCGCATGGTCCGGCCAAACAGGGCACTGTGCATCCGGTCCGGGCGGCCGCCACCGTATTCGTCAGCCTGGATCTCCACCAGCGCGGCCTTGGCCCGCCCGCTCAGGCGGGGAATGGCCCAAGTGTGCGGGTCGGCTTCCTTCAGCTGATACACCGACTTGTGGATCAGGAACTCGCGGAGTTGTTCAAGGTCCGCCCTTTTGGCCACATGGCGGGACACGCTTGGCCCGCCGCCCTGGGCGGCGAGTTCGAACAGGACGGCGGCGACATCATCGCTGCTCATTGTTTCCGCCGGGGGCAGGCTGGTGTGTTCGGCGTGCTGGTGCGCTGCGGAGCGCAAGGCATTTTCGAACCGTACCTCGAGCAGATGGCGGACCCGGATCAGGTCGGGGTTCCATTCCCAGCGGTCATCCACGCCGTCCAGGCCCGTGTAGTGCAGCTCGTAGAGGCAGAACAGGGCCAACTGGAGGTCCTCGTCTTCGATGATGTCCCCGACGAGGGGCAACTGCACCGTGACCAGCTGGTGCAAGTGCGCCTGTGCTGACGGGTCGGCCCCGGGATGGCCGGAAAGGAGGCTGAGCAGCCCGGCGGTGACGGGTCCGCGCGGTTCGGGGATCTTCATTGTGCTCCTATGGTGCCCTCAACCGTTGCGGCTGCGGACGTTGAAGGGGGGTGGGGGCAGGTCGGCCGAGGTTCGAAGGCCGGCGTCGCGGGTGAGCAGCACGGCCAAGGCGATCATGCCAACGGTCAAAAGAGGGTGCAGCCAGTTGTCGGCGCTGGTGACCGGGACGTAGTTCGCCGGGCTGTCATGTCTGAAGACGAGGCCGGGCGAAACGGGGGACCTCAGACGACGGTCTTGCCGCGCCGGCGCCGCCACCAGATGAAGGCCGCGAAGAGGGTGACCAAAGCGATTCCACCGATCACGTAGGGCGCGAGATTCGTTCTGGTGGCCTCTGATTCGGCCGGCTCACCGGTGCCCGGGTTTACCGGGTTTCCCGACGGCGTCGCAGAGGGCGACGATTGCCCGCTGGGCGCAGGCGTCCCGGCCGCGTCCGGAGCGCCGGTGGTCTCCGTCTGGACCCGCACCGCAGGCATGGTCCGGGCATCAACTGTCGAACTGGACGCAGCCGCTTCGGAGGGAGCCGCCAGCGAAGGTGCGGCGAGGTCAACTGCGCCTCCGGCGAGGAACAGTCCGATGGCGACTGCGGTAAACATCCTGGGCATGAGTCCTCCTGGTGGGTTCCGGCGACCGGGGTCAGCATCGTGCCCCAGTGAATATAGTAAGCATGATTAGCATTAAGTGCTAAGCGACCTCAAGTCGCTCCTGCATGCGGTCTAAGGGCGGCCTGAGAGAAGGTTTTGCGCAGGTGCAGCGGCGCCGGGCTCCGGTGGACGTGGCTGCTCAGCTGTTGCCTGGATGGACGAGGCTGTCGGGGTCCTCCCGGCTCGCCGGCGCATCGGCGAGTCCCTGCGGTGACAGGTCGAGGTCTTCAACTCGGGTCCATTCCCGGCCGGCTGCCGCCGGGGGATCCGGGGGTGGTGTGATGTGGTTCGTCATGAATGTTCGTCTCTGGTTCGGCAAGGGCTGGGCCGGGCTGGCGTCGCTGGGGTCCGGGTGGCTGGGGTTAGTGCGGTATTTCCATTTGGAAGCCGCACCGGCACCGCAGTACCCGGGTCCGGAGGTAGGCCCCGAGGAAGTCTGCTGGCCGCGGCTGGGTGGAGAGTGGTGTGTGGGAATTTCTCAGGTCCGG
>NZ_JBFTKK010000012.1:0-133713 GCF_056395905.1 Arthrobacter sp. 05T444 | reverse complement strand
GGGACTGTCCGATAAACGGTGTGTGGGTCCGGCCGGTTTTCATTAGTGAATGGTTCTTTCGAACCGGCCGGCGAAGGTAATCGCGAACGCGTTCAGCGCAGGCTTCCACCTCATCACCCAGCGTGCCCGACCGCCGCCGGTAGGATCAAGAGCCCTGGTGACCAGATACAGGCATTTCAGCGCGGCGGCCTCGTTCGGAAAGTGCCCGCGGGCCCTCACRGCCCTCCGGTAGCGGGCGTTGATCGACTCGATCGCGTTCGTCGTGCAGATCACCCGCCGTATCTCCACGTCGTACTCCAGGAACGGCACGAACTCAGCCCAGGAGGACTCCCAGAGCCGCACGATTGCCGGATATCGCTGACCCCACTCGGCCGTGAACTCGGCGAACCGGTCCTTCGCCGCTTGCTCGGACGGGGCCGTGTAGACCGGCTTGAGCGCCTTGACGATCCCGTCGCGGTGCTGGCGTCCGGCGTAGCGGAAGCTGTTGCGGATCAGGTGCACGATGCACTGCTGCACCACCGTTCGCTCCCACGTGGTCGTGATCGCCTCCGGAAGGCCCTTGAGCCCATCGCAGACAGCGATCAACACATCTTCCACACCGCGGTTCTTCAGCTCGGAGAAGACCTGAAGCCAGAACCGGGCACCCTCGCCGCCGTCCCCGGCCCAGATGCCCAGGATCTCCCGCTCCCCGTTCACGGTCACGCCCATGACGACATAGAACGGGGTGTTGCGCACCTGCCCGTCACGGACCTTGACTACGACCGCATCAACGAAGAGCACCGGATAGATCGGGTCCAAAGGTCGGGCCGACCATTCGGCCAGTTCCCCGGCGACCTTCTCCGTGATGCGGCTGATGGTGTCTTTGGAGACCYTGGCCCCGTAGACCTCCTCGAAGTGCGCGGCGATTTCCCCGGTGGTCAGCCCCCGGGCGGACAGCGAGAGGACGATCTGGTCGATCCCGTCCAGACGCCGTTTCCGCTTGGGTACGATCACCGGCTCGAACGAGCCGTCCCGGTCCCGGGGCACCTCAATCTCGACCGGACCGATCTCGGTCAGCACAGTCTTGGACCTGGTGGAGCAACCGCTCCGCAAGCTCTTTCTGATCGATGATCTCTCCCGTCACAGGATCGATCATCACCCCTGTCATCTCGGTCGTGGATTCCGACACGGCCGTCTCCTTTCGGATCGGGCCGGACCCTCACACACCGTTTTTCTTACAGTCCCATCATGTGTGGGAGCGTTCCTTTTTGCGCGCAGGATGTGAGAGAGCGTCGGCGGGAAGGGGGCAGGATGTAAGAGAGCGTCCGCGGGAAGGGCGCAGGAAGTGAGAGAGCGTCCGCGGGAAGGGCGCAGGAAGTGAGAGAGCGTCCGCGGGAAGGGCGCAGGAAGTGAGAGAGCGTCCACGGAAGGGCGCAGGAAGTGAGAGAGCGTCCACGGAAGGGCGCAGGAAGTGAGAGAGCGTCCGCGGGAAGGGCGCAGGAAGTGAGAGAGCGTCCACGGAAGGGCGCAGGAAGTGAGAGAGCGTCGGGGGCAAAGGGAAGCACCCCGAACAACGCGGACCGGGGTGCTTCCCTCTTGCTGGACTACTCTTGTGCCGAGCTTCTTTGCGGGTTTCCCTACCTGGCCGGGCTGTAGCGGGCGATGTCTGCGGCGTTCGTGGCGGCGCTCATGAGCAGCGCCGCTCCCAGCATGTGGGCGCCCACGAGGAGTGCCGGAATGCCGTTGTAGTACTGCGTGAACCCGATGAGTGCCTGCAGCAGGGTGACGCCGAGAAGCATCAGGACTGCGGCGCGGAACGGGCCGGAGATGTGGCGTCGAAGCACCAGGTAGCAGGCAAACAGCGTCCCGGCGGTGATTAGGTACGCCGGCACGGCATGGATGTGGGAGAAGAGGTCCCAGTCGAGATCGTTCCGCGGCGCATTGGCGTCGCCGGCGTGCGGACCGGCACCGGTGACCACGACTCCCAACATGACCGCCACGGCGGAGAATACTGCGACGGCGGTCATGACCGGCCGCAGCACCCCGGGCAGGGCGGGCAGCGCGTGGTCCATGAAGCGGCCTGTCCGGCCGTAGGCCCTGTTCACCAGCAGCGTGGCGAAAACCACCAGCGCCATGGAGACGAGGAAGTGAAGTCCCACCACCCACGGGTTCAACCTGGTGAGCACGGTGATTCCGCCGATCACCGCCTGCGCCGGGATGCTGGCAAGGAGGCCCAGGGCCAGCAGGAAAAGGTCCTTCCTTTCCTTGCGAAGGTTCCACAGGTAGACCAGCATCAGGACGGCGACGGCGGCCAGGGCGAAGGTCAGGAGCCGGTTGCCGAACTCGATGAAGCCGTGGATGCCCATTTCCGGCGTGTTGACCAGCGAGCCGCTGGTACAGCGAGGCCAGGTGGGGCAGCCCAGTCCGGAGGCTGTGAGCCGGACGGCGCCGCCGGTGACCACGAGGAGCGTCTGCCCGATCAGGGACAGCACAGCCAGGCGGCGGACTGCTGAATCAACGGTGACCGGAAGCCGTGACGTAATGCGGCTGACGATCTGGGGGAGGCGCGAAGCCGTACTCACGGTTATCTCAATTCCACTTGAACCAACGGATGGCTGCTGCACCGGCCACAACGAGCCACAGCAGCAGGACCAGGACGGCATTGCCATTGACCGCGCCGTGCAGGAACGCGTCGCGCAGCCCTTCTCCAAGCGAGCCTGACGGCAGCAGGTGCACGGTGTCCTGGGCCAGTTTAGGCAGCCGCTGCGCGGGTATCACGATGCCACCGAGGGCGCCCAGGAGGATCCACAGCAGGTTGGTGATGGCGAGCGTGGCCTCGGGGCGGACCGTGCCCGCAACCAGCAGCCCCAGAGCCGTGAACGCCGCGGCGCCCAGTACCAGCAGCCCCAGGCCGGGAAGCCAGCCCGACGCCTCGGGCCGCCAGCCAAGGATGAAGGCGACGGCGGCGACCACAACGACCTGCAGGAAGAGCACGGCAAGCACGGCGAGAATCTTGCCTGCGATGAGGCCGGTACGGCCCAGCGGTGTGGTGGACAGGAAGCGCAGCACTCCGTACCGGCGGTCAAATCCGGTCGAGATTCCCTGTCCGGTGAATGCCGTGGACATCGCGCAAAGGGCGAGGATGCCCGGCACTGCCACGTTGATCCTGCTGTCCCCCATGCCGTCCAGCAGCGGGGTAACGGTGAGCCCCACGAGGGCCAGCAGCGGCAGTACGATCGCGAGAATCAGCTGTTCGCCGTTCCGGAGCATCGTTAGCGCTTCGTATTTGCCCTGCAGGATGATGCGGCGGAGCAGGGGAGCGGCACTGCTGCGGGTGCTGTCGGTGAGTGGCGTCATCGGACGTCCCTTCCGGAAATGTCGAGGAAAACATCTTCGAGGCTTCGCGCCTCCATGCTCATCGACCCGGGCATCACACCGTGCCGGGCCCACCAGCCTGCTAGGGCCGCAAGGTCATCCGGAGTGAGCGCGCCGGTGGCCGAGTAGCTTCCGGCCCGGGTTTCCCGGACCTCCACCTCTGCAGGGAGCACGCCCGTGAAGTCGAGGCCGGGCAGGGCCTCGAAGTGCAGCGTCCGGATGTGGCCCTTGTGGGTCATCTCCGGAGTATGGTGCTGCAGGAGCTCGGCGACGGTGCCCTCGGCAACGTTCCTGCCGGCGTCGATGATGTACACATAGTCGGCCAGGCGCTGGGCGTCGTCCATCAGGTGGGTTGTCAGGATGATGCCCATCCCGCTGTCCCGGAGCTCCGAGATCAGCCCGAACACGAGCTGGCGCGACTGGGGATCAAGGCCGGCGCTCGGTTCGTCCAGGAACAGCACTTCCGGGTTGCCGATGAGGGCCGCTGCGAGAGCCAGCCGCTGCTTCTGCCCGCCCGAGAGCCGGCGGACATTCGTGCGGCTGAAGGAGTCAATGCCGAGCCGCTCCACCAGCTCGCCGATCGGCTTGGGGTTCCGGTACATGCCGGCGATGTGGCGAAGGAGGGGAAGAGGACGGGCCGACGGCGGGAGGCCGCCTTCCTGGAGCATGACACCGACGCGGGAGCGCAAGTCAGCGCCGGCTTTGCCGGGATCCTGGCCCAGGAGCGAAATCGTACCGCCGGTACGCTTCTGCAGGCCCTGGGCGCATTCAATCGTAGTGGTCTTGCCGGCGCCGTTTGCTCCTAGCAGGGCTGTCACTTCGCCGCGTCCGGCGACGAGTGACACGTCGCTCACCACCCTCAGCATCCTGCCATCGAGGGTGGGTAGCGGACCAACGTCCTTAATGAGCCCGCTGATGGCCAAAACGGGGGATTTGAGGGATCGCACCCCAGCATTCTACGTGAAGTAGTACTGCCCTTCCTGAGTGACCGCCAACCCCAGGTCAGCCAAGCCTTACTGGATGACCGGAGTAAATTACGACATGATTGTGTTGTGTATTCCATGACCAACTCCACATTCGTGCCCCTGGCCGGATCCGGCGCGCGGATCAGCGTGCTGCGCGGTGGAAAGCCGGCTGCCCAGGGCGCGCTGCCGCCCGCGGCCGACGCCGACGAGCGCACGCGCGACCGCGTCCTCAATGCGGTGCTGGAACACGGCCCCGTCAGCGCGGCCGAACTCGGTGATCTGCTCGGGTTCACCCCGGCCGCCGTCCGCCGCCACCTCGACCATCTGTCCCGCGCCGGTGTGATCGAGGTCAAGCGTGCCGCCCGCGCCGGGGCAGGCGCCGGCCGCCCGGCCCGCCGCTACGTCCTGAGCTCCCAGGGCCAGTCCACGCTGGGCGACGATTACCTGAACATCGCCAGCTCGGCGCTCAAGCAGCTCCAGGAGATCGCCGGCACCGAAGCGGTCCGCCAATTCGCCGTCGAGCGCTTTGCCGACATGGAACGCCGCTACGCTCCCGAAGTGGACCAGGCCGGAACCGATATCACGGCCCGCTCCCAGGCGCTTTCCGCCGCCCTGTCCCGGGACGGCTTCGTCGCCTCCACCGCTTCCATCGAAGCCAAGGCCCCGCTTCCCGCGGCGCTGTCCAGCGTCCAGCTGTGCCAGGGCCACTGCCCCATCCAGCAGCTCGCCACGCAGTTCCCGGTGTTCTGCGACGTGGAAACGGAAATGTTTTCGCGGCTGGTGGGCGTGGACGTCAGGCGCCTGTCCACCCTGGCCCGCGGGGGCCACGTCTGCACCACCCACATACCCACAGGCCGTCCGGCCGCGACGGGGGCCCACGCTCCGGGAGCGGAACCGGGCACCCTGCACGAAGTATCCAACCATCTGCAAGAAAGGCCGCTATGACGGACCAACTATCAGAGAACAAGGTTGCTGAGACTGCTGTGATTTCGGAGATTCTGGAGAAGAATCCCGAGCTGCACGGCATCGGCACCTACGAGTACGGCTGGGCCGACAAGAACGACGTCGGGGCCAACGCCCGGCGTGGTCTCAACGAGGACGTCGTCCGCGACATTTCGGCTAAGAAGAGCGAGCCGGAGTGGATGCTGGACCTGCGCCTCAAGGGCCTGAAGTACTTCGACCGCAAGCCCATGCCCACCTGGGGCGCGGACCTGTCCGGCATCGACTTCGATAACATCAAGTACTTCGTGCGTTCCACGGAAAAGCAGGCCGCCACTTGGGAAGACCTGCCCGAAGACATCCGCAACACGTACGAGAAGCTCGGCATCCCGGAAGCCGAGCGCAGCCGCCTGGTTTCCGGCGTGGCCGCGCAGTACGAGTCCGAGGTGGTCTACCACCAGATCCGCGAGGACCTGGAACAGCAGGGCGTCATCTTCCTGGACACCGACACCGCGCTGCGGGAGCACCCGGAGATCTTCCAGGAGTACTTCGGCACCATCATCCCGGTGGGCGACAACAAGTTCGCCTCGCTGAACACGTCCGTGTGGTCCGGCGGTTCCTTCGTCTACGTGCCCAAGGGCGTCCACGTGGACATTCCGCTGCAGGCGTACTTCCGCATCAACACGGAAAACATGGGCCAGTTCGAGCGCACCCTGATCATCGCGGACGAGGACTCCTACGTCCACTACATCGAGGGCTGCACGGCCCCGATCTACACGTCCGACTCGCTGCACTCCGCCGTGGTGGAAATCGTGGTTAAGAAGGGCGCCCGCGTCCGATACACCACCATCCAGAACTGGTCCAACAACGTGTACAACCTCGTGACCAAGCGCGCGATCTGCGAAGAAGGCGCCACCATGGAGTGGATCGATGGCAACATCGGCTCCAAGGTCACCATGAAGTACCCGGCTGTCTACCTCACGGGCGAGCACGCCAAGGGCGAGACCCTGTCCATCGCGTTCGCCGGCGAGGGCCAGCACCAGGACACCGGCTCCAAGATGGTCCACATCGCGCCGAACACCAAGAGCTCCATCATCTCCAAGTCCGTGGCCCGCGGCGGCGGGCGCGCTGCCTACCGCGGCCTGGTCCAGATCCGCGAAGGCGCCAAGCACTCGGCCAACACCGTGCGCTGCGACGCCCTGCTGGTGGACACCATCAGCCGTTCGGACACCTACCCCTACATCGACATCCGCGAGGATGACGTCCAGTTGGGTCACGAGGCAACTGTCTCGCGCGTTTCCGAAGAGCAGCTCTTCTACCTCATGTCCCGCGGCATGCGCGAAGACGAAGCCATGGCCATGATCGTGCGCGGCTTCATCGAACCGATCGCCCGCGAACTGCCGATGGAATACGCCCTCGAGCTGAACCGCCTCATTGAACTCCAGATGGAAGGATCCGTCGGTTAATGACTGCCGAAATTACTACTGAAAAGGCCCGCATCGGAGCGCCTTCCATCGCAGGTTTCACCGAGGAAGGCGAGGGGCTGGTCTCCGCCAAGGTTGACCACAGCCACAACCACGGCGTCACCGTGATGTCCTCCCGCGCCGAGAGGCTCACGAGCTTCAACGTCGCTGACTTCGCGCTGCCCACCGGCCGCGAGGAAGAGTGGCGCTTCAGCCCGGTACGCGGACTGGCCAACCTCCTCTCGGACACTGCAACGGAGCTTGATCCCGAGCCCGCAACCGCGTTCACCGTGGAAGCGCCCGAAGGCTACGTCCGCGGCACTTTGGCTCCCGGAGCCGCCCCGCGCGGAACCGTGCTGACGCCGGCCGACCGTGCCGCCGTCGTCGCTTCCGCCAATGTTGACGAGGCCCTGCACCTGGTCATTCCGGCCGAGGCAGAGCCGGCTGAGCCGCTGCGGATCCTGGTCCACGGTGCAGGTGCCGGCCGCCGCTCGAACGCACACTTCGTGATCGAGGCCGGTGCCAACTCACGCAGCGTCGTGATCGTGGAACACACCGGCGCAGCCGATCACAACGGCAACCTGGAAGTCATCGTCGGCGAGGGCGCCAAGCTCACCGTGATCTCGGTGCAGCTCTGGGAAGACGACGCCAAGCACCTCGGCCAGCACGACGCCGAGGTGGGCAAGGACGCTGTGTACAAGCACATCGCCGTGTCCCTGGGCGGATCCATTGTCCGGCTCAACTCCAACGTTCGCTTCTCGGGTGAAGGTGCCGAGGCCGAGCTGCTGGGCCTCTACTTCGCCGACGCCGGGCAGCACCTGGAGCACCGGTCCTTCGTAGACCACAATGTGGCCAACTGCAAGTCCAACGTCCTGTACAAGGGCGCCCTGCAGGGCAAGAACGCGCACACCGTATGGGTGGGCGACGTCCTGATCCAGAAGCAGGCCCTGGGCACCGACTCGTACGAGAAGAACCAGAACCTCGTGCTGACGGACGGCTGCCGGGCGGACTCGGTCCCGAACCTGGAGATCGAAACCGGTCTCATCGAAGGTGCCGGACACGCGAGCTCCACTGGGCGCTTTGATGACGAACACCTGTTCTACCTCATGGCACGCGGCATTCCCGAAGAGGTGGCGCGACGTCTCGTCGTCCGCGGCTTCCTCAATGAGATCATCCAGCAGATCAAGGTTCCGGCCCTCGAAGAGCGCCTGACCGTGGCTGTTGAGCGTGAACTCGCCGCGACCGAAAACTAAGCAGCCGGAAAGTACAGGACAACGGATGACCGAACAGCCAAAGGGCGAGCTCGTCTGCAACGCTAACGAGATCCAGCTCAAGCAGGCCCTGCGGATCCTGATCGACGACTACCCGGTCGCGATCGTCAAGGACTCCATGGGAGAGATCCACGCGATCGGCGACACCTGCTCGCACGCGGACATCTCCCTCTCGGAGGGCGAGATCGAAGGCTGCGCCATCGAATGCTGGGGCCACGGGTCGCAGTTCGATCTGCGCACCGGCGAACCGCTTCAGCTCCCGGCGTACGACCCCGTACCCGTGTTCGCGGTGGAGATCGTCGGAGACGAGGTCTACGTGGACTTCACCAACGTCCTTAACGGCGCCGAGGCACCGAACTTCAGCTAGCCACGGGCCTGCTTCCGAGCCCGGCCTGTACCAGAACTTAACAACTTCCAGACCAAAGACCGCACCGCAGCCGCAACGGCACGGTGCAGAGGAGAACAAGACACATGTCTACTCTTGAGATCAAGGACCTGCACGTCAGCATTGACACCGAGCAGGGCACCAAGGAGATCCTGAAGGGCGTCAGCCTGACCATCCGGACCGGTGAGACCCACGCCATCATGGGCCCCAACGGCTCGGGTAAGTCCACTCTCGCCTCCACCATTGCCGGCCACCCGCGCTACAAGGTCACCGGCGGCACCATCACGCTTGACGGCGAAGACGTGCTGGCCATGAGCGTCGACGAGCGTGCCCGCGCCGGGCTCTTCCTGGCCATGCAGTACCCGGTGGAGGTTCCCGGCGTCACGATGACCAACTTCCTGCGGACCGCGAAGACCGCCATCGACGGCCAGGCACCTGCGCTCCGAACCTGGACCAAGGATGTCAAGGCCGCCATGCAGCAGCTGCGCATCGATGCCGACTTCGCCCAGCGCAACGTCAACGAAGGCTTCTCCGGCGGCGAAAAGAAGCGCGTGGAGATCCTCCAACTGGAACTCTTCAAGCCCAAGTTCGCCGTGCTTGACGAGACCGACTCAGGCCTGGACGTCGACGCCCTGAAGATCGTCTCCGAAGGCGTCAACCGCGCCCACGCCGAAGGCAACATGGGCACCATGCTCATCACCCACTACACGCGCATCCTGCGCTACATCAAGCCTGAGTTCGTCCACGTCTTCGTTGACGGCCAGATTGTGGAAGAAGGCGGCCCGGAGCTCGCCGACCGCCTCGAAGAAGAAGGCTACGACCGCTACGCCACGGGCGCCGGGGCAGCCACGATCGCTGCCGCTGCCGCCGCAGCGCAGGCCTAGTTAGGACACGCCATGACAGAAATCGACGCAGCCCGCACAGGGCTGGAGGATGTCGAAGAGGCACTCAAGGATGTCATCGACCCCGAACTCGGGGTCAACATCGTGGACCTCGGGCTGCTGTACGGCCTGAAGTACTCGGAGGATGATGGCGCCCTACTGATCGACATGACGCTCACCACAGCGGCCTGCCCGCTGACCGACGTCCTCGAGGAGCAGGTCGGCAAGGCGCTGGACGGCGTCGTGGACGAGTGGCGCCTGAACTGGGTATGGATGCCGCCATGGGGTCCGGAGCGGATCACCGATGACGGCAAGGACCAGATGCGCGCCCTCGGGTTCAACATCTAAGGAAACTGCTTAAAGTACGACGGCGGCGCTGAAGGTGTCGCACTGGTTGATGTCGCCGGTCTTGTAGCCCTGGTAGTACCACTTCTGCCGCTGGGCGCTGGACCCGTGGGTCCAGCCCTCGGGCGAGACCCGGCCCGTGGCTGCCTTTTGGATGCGGTCATCGCCGACTGCGGACGCGGCAGAGAGGGCGTCGTTAAGGTCCTTCTGCGTAAGCGGCTCCAGGAACGGCTTGCCGGTTTTGGGATCCTTCTGCGTGGTGGCGTATCGGGTCCAGAGGCCGGCGTAGCAGTCGGCCTGCAGTTCAACGCGGACGCCACCCGACTGGGCACCCTGCGGATCCTGCTGAGCCTTGTCCAGGTCGCCCAGGATGTTCTGGATATGATGGCCGAATTCATGGGCCACGACGTATTCCTGCGCCAGCGGGCCACCCGACGAGCCGAAGCGGTCCACGAGTTCCTGGAAGAAACCGGGGTCGAAGTACGCCGTTGTGTCCGCGGGGCAGTAGAAGGGGCCTACTTCTGAGGTGGCCGCGCCGCAGGCGGTGCCCGTGCCGCCGGTGAAAAGCACCGTCTTGGGCCGGGGGTACTTGACCTTGTAGTCGGCCAGATACGCCGGCCAGAACGCGTTGAGGCTGGTCACTGTTCCGGTGATCCTGCAATCGAGCCGTCTATCGGCGTCCGTACCGAGTTTGCATTCCGTGGGCGCCGTTCCCTGGCTCTGGCCGGGCTGTTCCTGCCCCGAGCCGACCAGTCCTTCGAGGAGCCCTGGATTGATGCCGAACAGCGCAGCCAGAAGCAGGATTACGCCGCCCCCGATGCCACCCCCGATTTTCGGTCCGCGGCCCATTCCGCCGCCCCGCCGGTCTTCCACTTGGGATGAGTCTATTTCGACTCCGTCATTGAAGCTCATGTTGTCACAATAGTCGTCTGCAGCAGGGGTGCAGCCGGTTCCGCCGGTAAAGTTGGTCCGATGCCTTTTCTCAACAGACTCCAGCGCTGGGCCGATGAACGCCCCGACGACACCGCCGTCGTCGTGGCGGGCAAGCGGCTCAGCTGGTCCGGTCTCCGCGACGAAGCGGAGGCCATTGCCGCCGGCGGCGCTGCCGAAATCACGGTGCTCGCCGAACGGAATTCCACGCACTTTGCGGTCGCCTTCGCCGCCGCTGTAGCGGGTGAGCGGCAGTGCGCAGTTCTCGATCCAACATGGCCGGAGCAGTTGCGGGCGGAGATCGTTCACCGGTTGGGACCAGCCGCTGAAGCGGTCCCCGGAAGGGCGGGCGCAGCGGCGGGGGCGCCAGCCGCGGACGGGCGGCTTGCTGACGGGCGGCTTGCTGACGGGCGGCTTGCTGACGGTGATCCGGAGTCGTCCTTCCTGATCGGCCTGACCTCCGGCACCACTTCCGTTCCCAAGGCGTTTACCCGTTCCAGGCGCTCCTGGCAGCAGTCCTTCGAGGCCTCCATGGAGTTCTTCGGCCTCAGCCAGGAGGACAAAACCCTTGCCCCGGGGCCGCTCGCGGCGAGCCTCAACCTCTATGCCCTGGCCGAATGCCTCTACGCGGGCTCGGAATTCCACACACTCGAGTCCTTCGACGTCGGCGACGTCCACGCCGCCATCAGCCACGACGGCATTACCCGGCTGGTGCTGGTCCCCACCATGCTCCGACTGTTCAGTGAACGCGGGCTGACCGGCTGTGTTGATGCCTCCGGCCTGCGGAGCATCATCTGCGCCGGTTCAAAGCTTGACGCCCGCACCCTCGAAGCAGCCCGCCGGTGGGCGCCGAACGCCACCATCTTCGAGTACTACGGCGCGTCGGAACTGAGCTTCGTGTCCGGCACCGGCCTTCCGGCCGGCAGGCCGCTGGACGCCGGTGGAACCGGCATCGGCCGGCCGTTTCCCGGCGTCGACGTCAGGATCATGGACGACGCCGGCGCTGTCCTTACCGACGGGGCTGCAGGGAACATCAGCGTCCGGAGCGGCATGGTCAGCAACGGGTACCTGTGGGGCGACGACGGGCAGGCGCTCCGGTGTTTCAACGGCTGGTTCACAGTGGGGGACCAGGGGTACCTGGAGAACGGCGAGCTGCACATCCTGGGCCGGCGCGCAGACATGATCATCACGGCCGGCAAGAATGTCTACCCGCACGAAGTCGAGCTGGCCCTGGCTTCCGTTCCCGGCGTGGCGTCGGCCGTGGCGGCCGGCATGGACGACGACGTCCGTGGCCAGCGCGTGGTGGCCGGGATCGTCCCGTCGCACGGCGGGGTCACCGCCACCCAGCTCAAGACCCGTCTCGAGGAAATCCTGCCGAAGGACAAGAGGCCGCTGCAGTACTTCGCCCTTGCCGAGCTTCCGCTGACGGACCGTGGAAAGATCAGCCGCCGCGTCATGCTCGACTGGATCACCGCCCGCGACTCCCGCGTCCGGCGCCTTGTCTGAGTCGGATCGCGTGTCTGAGGCGGGCAGGACAGAAACGCAGGCGCAGCAGCCCCTCCCGGCTGAGCGGCAGCCGGTCATCATCGCCGCGTTGCGCACGCCCCTTTGCCGGGCAAACGGCGCCCTGAAGCGGCTCCGCGCCCACGAACTCCTGGCGCCGGTGCTGGGCGCGCTGCTGGCCCAAAGCGGGATCGGGGCTGCTGAAGTGGCCGACGTCGTCATCGGCAATGCGGTGGGCGGCGGCGGCAACGTGGCCCGGCTGGCGGCCCTTGAGGCAGGCTTCCCGGTCACTGTCCCGGGCCTTACCGTCGACCGGCAGTGCGGCTCCGGCCTTGACGCCATCGTCCTTGCGTCACGGCTCGTTGCGGCGGGTGGCGGCGGCTTGTATCTGGCCGGGGGAGTGGAAAGCATCAGCACCGCGCCGCTGCGCGCGCACCGGGACGACGACGGCGTTCCCGCCTTTTTCAGCCGGGCCCAGTTTGCGCCGCACAGCATGGGCGATCCGGACATGGGGGTGGCCGCTGAGAACGTGGCAGCCGAGTTCGGCATCAGCCGTTCGCGGCAGGACGACTTCGCGCTGCGCAGCCACCGCAGGGCTGTTGCCGCCGCCGCAAACGGCGCCTACGACCGGGAGACCGTCCCGCTGGAGGCGGCTGCCGGCAGGGTGACAGCCGACGACGGGCCCCGGCCCCGGCTCAGTGAGTCCCTGATGGCGAGGTTTCCGGCTGCCTTTGTGGAATCCGGGACCGTCACCGCCGGTAACTCCTGCTTCGACGCGGACGGCGCTGCCGCCGTCGTCATCACCTCGCTGGCGCGGGCACAGGAACTGGGCGCGGCTGATGGGCTGGCCGTCCTGGGAACTGATACAGCCGGGGTGGAGCCGCGGCTCCTCGGCATCGGCGCCGCATCAGCCGCAGAGCGGCTGCTGGCAGCGCGGGGTGAGACGGCCGACGTCGTGGACCTTGTGGAATTCAATGAGGCGTTCGCCTCCCAGACGCTGGCATGCATGGACCGGCTGCGCATCGATCCGCAGCGAGCCAATGCCGACGGCGGTGCTCTGGCGCTCGGCCATGCGTACGGGGCATCCGGCGCCGTCCTGGTCACGAGGCTGCTGGCCCAGGCCCGCCGCACTCCGGATCAGGAGAAACTCGCTCTCGCGATGATCAGCATTGCCGGGGGCATGGGAACGGCTGCCCTGTTCAGGTACGCCCGGCTCTAGGCCGCAGGCAGCACGGCCGGAGTCAGTCGTCCTCGGGTTCACCCAAACCGCGGGCGGCCAGGGCATCACCGGTGTGGCGAGCATAGGCAACGGTGGTGATAAACACCGGCAGGACCAGCGCGCGCGGGTTGCGTTCCAGGCCGCGGGCGCGCGCCGAGTCACGGACGTCCGCGTAGGCCCCGGCGATGAAGGGGATGCTGCGCAGCATGATCGCGATGGTAAGGGCAAACCGTTCGGGATCCGCCCCGAAGCGCGTGAACGGCCGGGCAAGGGACACCACTCCGTCCAGGAGCCGCTGCAGCGGTGTGGTTGCCGTCAGCAGCGATGCCGCCACGACGCATAGCAGGACGTTCAGGACGATGCGTGCCGCCACGGGCGCCCCAAGCTGCCACCACTGGAACACGCCGATGGCCAGCAGCACCGGAAGCAGCGGGCGGACAGCGCGGAAGAGGCGGGCCGGACCCGCGCCGCTCAGCAGGAACAAGGCGCACATCAGGGTGAGCGCGGCGGCCGCCAGCCGCCAGTCGACAATCAGGAACGAGGCCATGCCGCAGCCCACCACCAGAAGGAACTTCAGCCAAAGGGGAGTGCGGTGGATCAGGGACCTGCCTGCCACGTAGTTGGCGAGCAGGAAGCCGTGCCCCCTCACCTCGCATCCCCACTGCCCGCGCCCCCACTGTGCGGGACCTCAAGGCCAGCGGCGCACAACGAGCGGTAATGCGCGACGGCGGCGGCAGCATCGCCGTCGAAAGCTATCCGGCCGGACTCGACTACCAGGACGCGGTCCATCTCGAGGGCGAGCTCAAGGTCATGGGTGGACATGACGATTTGCTGGCGGAGTCCCGCGATCGTGCGCCGCAGCAGTTCACGGTTCCGGAGGTCCAGAAGCGTGGACGGTTCGTCCAGGACCAGTACGTCGGGTTCCACCGCGAGTACCACCGCCAGCGCCAGCAGCTGCCGTTCGCCGCCGGAAAGCTCGTAGATGCTCTGGTCCGCCAACGGCAGGAGGCCGAAGCGGTCCAGCGCGGCGTCGGCCCTTTCGCGGCGTTCGGTTCCGTTCCTGACCGAGCGCCGGAGGGACAGTTCAACGTCCTCCCTGCCCGTCGGCATGACCAGCTGGGACAGGGGATCGGTGAACACGAAGCCAACCTGCTGACGGATGGACCGCACTTTCCGGACGGTGTCCAAACCGTTGACGGTGACCGTTCCTTCGGTGGGCGCGACGAGGCCGTTCAGGAGCCGGAGGAGGGTGGACTTGCCGGATCCGTTGGCGCCGATAACGCCGATCCGCCGTTCGGCGAGGCTGAGCGTCACGTCCTGAAGCAGCACCTTAGGGTCCGGGTGGCCGTCGACGGCCACCCGGACACCCACGGTGCTGAGGGAGATCAGGCTCACGGCTGGTTGGAGGACTGCTGCCCGGAGGGCGCCGCGCTAGAAGGAGCTGCGCTTGAAGGAGGTGCCGTTGAGGGAACCACGCTGGACGCGCTTGGGGAACCCAGCGGCCGGACGCGGCGGGCAAGCAGGTCCGGAAAGGCCTTGTGCAGGGCCAGCGCCACCGTGACGGCGAGGACGTTCTTGATGATGTCGCCCGGGTAGAAGGGGAGGTCGGCAAGGAAGGCCTTGGACAGGTCCAGCTTGGCGTTGACCATCATGCCGAGCACGCCGAGCGCGTGCACGACGACGATGCTCGTAACCATGGCCGCGGCGAAGAGGAACACGCCGCGGTACTTGAGCGTGCGCCGTATAACGATGGCTGCGAGCCAGCCGACGACGGCGGCGGCCAGTGGGAAGCCGATAATGTAGCCGGCCGAGGGGCCGGCCAGGATGCCCAGCCCGCTGCGGCCGCCGCTAAAAATGGGGAGTCCGGCGAGTCCCAGCAGGGTGTAGAGCCCCACGGCGGCGAACGCCCTGCCCGGTCCGAGCGCCAGCCCGGTGAGCATCACGGCGAGGGTCTGAAGCGTGATGGGAACGCCCAGTCCGCCCACGGGAATCGCGGCTACGAGAGCGGAGGCGGCCACCAGGGCGGCGAAAACGGCGATGAGGCCGAGGTCGGTGGCGTTCCAGCGGCTGCGTTTCTTCACGCTGGCGGCGGGGGGACGGGTCTGGGTCATGGGAGGTCCTGTCGGAGAGATACAAACAATTATCGGCTGATGTTGACGTTACTGGCCCGGAGATAGGTGCATTTTGTAGCTGTTCTACAAGGGAGGCGTGCCGGGCCTTAGCGCTGGGCACAAAAGCCCGCGCCCAGCGCAGTCAGGCGACTGTGTTCGTGCCGGTTATGGAGGGCGCCCGAGGCCGGTAGACTTGTATAGGCCGTTCTCTCGGCCGCACCGCCCCGGCACCCACAAGTTACGATCCGCTGTGCCGCTGCGTTCCCTGTTGTGAAAGGCCTTACCTGCTTTGATTACCGTCCAGGATCTTGAACTGCGCGCCGGCGCCCGCCTCCTTATGGACCAGGTGAGCTTCCGGATCGACAAGGGAGACAAGATCGGCCTCGTGGGCCGTAACGGTGCAGGCAAGACCACGCTGACCCGGGTGCTCGCGGGCGAGGGCCTGCCCGCCGGCGGCAAGGTTTCCCGCAGCGGCGAGATCGGCTACCTGCCCCAGGATCCGCGCACGCCGGACATGGAACAGCTCGCCCGTGACCGCATCCTGTCCGTCCGCGGCCTGGACGTCGCCGTCAGCAAGCTCCGCGTGGCACACGAAGAGATGGCCAGCGAGGACGCCGCCGTCCAGCGCAAAGCCATGAACCGCTACGACCGGCTGGAATCAGAGTTCCTGGCGGCAGGCGGCTACGCGGCAGAGGCCGAGGCTGCGGCGATCTGCTCCAACCTCGCCCTGCCGGACCGGTTGCTGAACCAGCCGCTGAAGACGCTTTCCGGTGGCCAGCGCCGCCGCGTGGAACTCGCCCGCATCCTGTATTCGGGCGCCGAGACAATGCTCCTCGATGAGCCCACCAACCACCTCGACGCCGATTCGATTTCTTGGCTTCGTGAGTTCCTCAAGAGCCACCAGGGTGGTCTGATCGTGATCAGCCACGACACGGAACTGCTCGAAGCCACCGTGAACAAAGTCTTCCTGCTCGACGCCAACCGCGCGCAGATCGACTTCTACAACATGGACTGGAAGCGCTACCTCCAGCAGCGCGAAACCGACGAGCGAGCCCGCAAGAGGGAGCGCGCCAACGCCGAGAAGAAGGCCCAGGTCCTGTTCGACCAGGCCAACAAGATGCGCGCCAAGGCCACCAAAGCTGTCGCCGCCCAGAACATGGCCAAGCGTGCCGAACGGCTCCTCGGCGGGCTCGAGGCAGTCCGCGAGACCGACCGTGTGGCAGCCCTGCGTTTCCCGGATCCCTCGCCCTGCGGCAAGACCCCGCTCACCGCGGACGGCCTCAGCAAGTCCTACGGCTCGCTGGAAATCTTCACCGATGTGGACCTCGCGATCGATCGCGGCTCCAAGGTGGTCATCCTGGGCCTCAACGGCGCCGGCAAGACCACGCTGCTCCGGATGCTCGCCGGCGTCGACAAGCCTGACACCGGCGAAGTCATTCCCGGCCACGGCCTGAAGGTGGGTTACTACGCCCAGGAACACGAGACGCTCGACGTCGACCGGACCGTGCTGCAGAACATGCGGTCCTCCGCCCCGGACATGAACGACTCCGAAGTGCGCGGAATCCTCGGCTCGTTCCTGTTCTCAGGCGACGACGTCGACAAGCCCGCCGGTGTGCTTTCCGGCGGTGAGAAGACGCGTCTGGCGCTGGCCACCATCGTCGCCTCGAGCGCAAACGTGCTCCTCCTCGACGAGCCCACCAACAACCTCGACCCCGCCAGCCGCGCTGAAATCCTTGGCGCCCTGAGCAACTACACCGGCGCCGTCGTGCTGGTAAGCCACGATGAAGGCGCCGTCGAGGCGCTGAACCCCGAGCGCGTCGTGCTGCTGCCCGACGGCGTGGAGGACCACTGGAACGAGGACTACCTGGACCTCATCACGCTGGCTTAGCAGGCCTCCTGTTCGCAATGGCTCCCTGGTTTCGGGTCATCCTCAAGAGGCCAGCATTGCGCCGCAGGATGGGGACCTGGCCTTCCATCGATGTGATCGCTGTGCCCGAAGGCAAGACCATCAAGAACCGGCTGCATTTCGACCTGCCGGCTGACGGCGTGTCCACTTCCGAGGAGCTCGAGCGCCGGCTCGCCCTCGGCGCACAGACGTGGGCCAGGGCCCGGAAGTCAGTTGGGTGGTACTCGGTGATCCCGAGGGCAACGAGTTCTGCCTGCTGTCCCGATCCGTCCAGGACGTCGAAGATCAAGGTTGAATGGTGCCGGACCGGGCTTGAAAAACCTCATGGTTGAACGGGGCCGGCGCGCGTAGAATTTAGGCAGGCCGGCGGCGGCACCTGAGCAGCTCGTGTCCCCCATGCCTGCTGGCTCAGCCCAGTCCGCCGCCGGCCCCGGGGCGCACATCAAGAAGCGTCGGGCCGGAAGGGCCGGCTGCGGTCCGCCGAGGCCGGTCCTACCGCACCCGTATCGCATGGGCTCCGGTGATTCGCTCAAGCTCCTTGTACGTGATCGAGAACATCGAATGGTGGTCTCCCGCCCCGGCCCAGAGCACGGGGTGGGCTGCCAGCGATGCGTCCAGGAGTGTCCGGATCCTCTGCGGATGGCCCACCGGGGCCACGCCGCCGACTTCCTGTCCGGTGTGTTCCAGGACGAAGGCCGGGGTTGCGCGGCGGACCTTTCCGGACCCCAGCTGGTCTGAGACGTAGCCCGTGTCAACTCTGGCCGCGCCGCTGGCCAGGATGAGTAGGGGAGCGCCGTCTAGTTCGAACACCAGGCTGTTGGTGATAGCAGCGACGTCGCAGCCGAGCGCGGCAGCCGCGGCGGCCGCCGTCGGGACTTTGCCTGGCAACACCGTGACAGTGTCGCGTGCACCTGCCTCGGTGAGGGCGCGCCGTACGTTGGCCACAGGATCGGAAGGAATGTCCTTGCTCCTGCCGTCAGTATCCCTGGGCATCCAGGATCGCGTCTTCCTCTTCTTCGGCCGTGGCGCGCTTCCGTTTCCGCGGTACGGGCGGACGACGGCGGGCTCCCGCGGCGGTGTGGCCAGTGTCACCGCCGGCGCCGGAAGTCGCAGCGTCTTCGGCGTCAATCGCTGCGTTCCGGGCCTGCTGGCGCGCGGCGTACCCGAAGCCGACGAACATCAGGATGCCGAACGCGAACCACTGGAGCGAGTAGGAAAGGTGTGTGCCTTCTTCGACCGACGGCATCGGGAACGCCTGGGGCATCTCGGCAGCCGGCGGCGTTTCGGAGGCGAGCTGGCCATAGGCGCCGGTCAGGAGCGGATATCCGAGTTGGGCCGAGTACGCCGGCAGGTCGATGGAGGGGAGCTGCCCGTCCGGGGCGCCGCGCTGCAGGGCCGGTTCACCGTGCTTCAGCCGCACCACTGCGGTAATCTGCCCGGACGGCGGCGCCGGAACCGAATCCGGGTGCCCTGGATTGTTGTTGCCGATCGGCAGCCAGCCGCGGTCTATCACGACGGTTTCGCCGGAGACCAGCCTGAACGGCACCACGACTTCGTAGCCCGGCTGGCCGTTCAGGGGGCGGTTGCGGACGATGCGCTGCCCCGCGGAGTCGTAGCTGCCGCGCAGCTCCACCTGCGTCCACTCCTTGGACGCATCGAGCTGCCGGAACTGGTTTTTTGCGTCCGAAAAGCTGATCGGCGCGGCCGAATAGTTGGACGTGACCCGCTGGATTTCAGCCAGGGTTTCCGCGCGGCGGTCCATCTGCCAGCGGCCCAGGAACACACAGCCGGTGGCAAAGACCGCAGCCAGCAGGAGATAGCCCAGCCACTTGCTGGAGAACAGGAACCGGTACATTCAGCTGTTCCCGCCGGTTGTTGAGGCGGCGTCGAGCGGGACAGTTTCCTTCCACAGCCCGCGCGTCTGCAGATAGTCTTCCAGCCATTCCTTGTGCCCACCGCACGCCAGCCACACTTTGCGGCGGTCCGGAGTGTGGATCTTCGGGTTGTTCCAGAGCAATTGCCACGACGCGTCTGCGCGGCAGGCTTTACGTGAGCACATGGCTGCGGAGGCCGGGCCGGCGGTCTCGCCCGCACCGCCGCCCAGGTTGAAAATGTTCATGAAGCTTTCTGTCCCCGGCCGTCGTCGTCTTCTTCATCGCTGATCAGCTCGCCCTGCAACACCGTTGGCGGCTCTCCCTCGGCGTCACCCTCCCAGGCGATGCCGGATGCTTCCAGTTCAGCGTACGGTGTGTAGTCGAGGAGCGAGTCGCTGTGGATTTCGGCCTGGTCGGAACCGTTGGCGATCACCACGGCGATCCATGGCAGGAAGACCGCACCCGCCACAGCCACGAGCTTGAGCCAGCCATCCACCACGAAGATCAGGATGAGGCAGACCATGCGGATCCCCATGGCCACCGCGTACTTGATCATGCGATCCCGCATGTCCTCGGAATGCGCTGCAGCGGCGTCCGTAATGCTGTGCACCTCCGACTGACCGGATGCGGTGCCAGGCTTCTCGGGCATCGGCTGTCCGGGCTGGTGGTGGGTTGTCACGGCTGTCTAATCACGCTCCAATGGCTTACCTAATTCTCTCACCATCCGGGGGAGCCGCCCAAACGGGCGCTAAGATCGGAGGCAGTCAAAAATCGAGCCACCACAGCGGAGCCAGGCTTCGCAGAAATCCGGAGTACCCATGTCTGAAGCAGCCGCCCCGGCCCGCAGCGTCCTCATCACCGGCGGAAACCGCGGCATCGGCCTCGCCATTGCCGAGGCCTTCCTGGCCAACGGGGACAAAGTGGCTGTGACCTACCGGAGCGAATCCAAGCTTCCGGACGGCATCCTCGGGGTCAGGGCCGATGTGACCGACGAAGCGTCCGTCGACGCCGCGTTCACCGAGGTCGAGAACGCGCACGGCCCCGTTGAGGTGCTGGTCGCGAACGCCGGCATCACCAAGGACACCCTGCTGCTGCGCATGAGCGAAGACGATTTCACCTCAGTGATCGACACCAACCTCACCGGCGCGTTCCGCGTCATCAAGCGTGCCTCCAAGGGCATGATCCGGCTGCGCAAGGGACGCGTGGTCCTCATCTCCTCGGTCTCCGGTCTTTACGGCGCACCGGGCCAGATCAACTACTCCGCCTCCAAGGCCGGACTCGTCGGGATCGCCCGCTCCCTCACCCGCGAACTCGGCTCGCGCGGCATCACGGCGAACGTTGTGGCGCCGGGCTTCATCAACACCGACATGACGGCAGAGCTGCCCGAGGCTACCCAGAAGGACTACCTCTCCAAGGTGCCGGCGGGACGATTCGCAGACGCCTCCGAGGTGGCCAACGTTGTCCGGTGGATCTCCAGCGACGAGGCGTCGTACATCTCCGGCGCCGTCATCCCGGTCGACGGCGGCCTCGGGATGGGCCACTAGGAGCCGGACGCTCACGCTGCGCCCCCACCCCGGGGACCAACGCCCTGCCGGCGGTGTCCAACAGAGCGTCGGCCGGACTACCTGCCCCGGGCTTCTTTGTGGAGGTCAAACAAAGGAATTGGGAGTGTGCGCTGGCATGATTGACTGCAGACCTACAGCAATTTAGACGTTTCGAACAAAGGGAGCTCGTATGGGCCTGCTGGACAACAAGACCGCCATCGTGACCGGATCCTCGCGGGGAATCGGTGCCGAAGTGGCCAAGAACCTCGCCGGCGAGGGTGCCGCCGTCGTCGTCAACTACCGGCAGAAGGCGCCGCGCGCCAACAAAGTCGTGGCCGGAATCGAAGCCGCGGGCGGCCGTGCGGTGGCAGTCGGTGCGGACCTGACCACCCAGGAAGGCGTGCAGGCACTCGCCAGTGCTGCCATGGAAAACTTCGGCTCGCTGGACGTTCTGGTGCTCAACGCATCGGGCGGCATGGAGTCGGGCATGGAAGAGGGTTACGCCCTCAAGCTGAACCGCGACGCTCAGGTCAACATGCTCAACGCCGCCGTTCCGCTCATGAAGGAGGGTTCGCGCGTGGTGTTCGTCACCAGCCACCAGGCCCACTTCATCAACTCAGTGGCCACCATGCCGGAGTACGAGCCGGTTGCCCGCAGCAAGCGCGCCGGCGAGGACGCGCTCCGTGAACTGCTGCCCAACCTGGCAGACAAGGGCATCTCACTGGTGGTCGTTTCCGGGGACATGATCGAAGGTACCGTGACGGCGACCCTGCTGGACCGCTCCAACCCGGGCGCCATCGAGGCCCGTCGCGCGGAAGCCGGCAAGCTGTACTCCGTCGAAGAGTTTGCTGAAGTGGTAGCGGGCATGGCAACTGCCGACGTCGAGTCCGGCCACACGGAATATGCCGGCGGCGCCGACTACTTCGGCAAGAGCGCCGAGTAGCGATTCCCGGTCTCCCTGGAGAGCCGGTTCTCCAGGCGACGGCACTAATCACGAAGAGCTCCGGGCAGTACGCCTGCCCGGAGCTCTCTTCTGTGACTGAGGCTCTTTCGGGGCGTCGAGGCGTTGTCCGAGGAGCCCGCGCGGCTTAGGGTCTTATGCATGGAACAGCAAGGAGAGGCGGCCCGCCGGAGCTACCCGTCGGGTGTCCCGTGCTGGGTGGACACCCAACAGCCTGATGTGGAGGCCGCCATGGTGTTCTACGGCGGACTCTTCGGGTGGGAGTTCGAGGACACGGCCCCGCCCCGTGCACCTGATAGGTACGTAATAGCCAGGCTCGACGGCCAGGAGGCTGCCGCGATCGGCGGACCCGGAACCGGCGCCCCCGCCTGGAACACGTACGTCTCCGTCGAGGACGCGGACGCCGCCGCGCGCCACCTGTTGTCTGTTGGCGCAACACTGAAATCGGCTCCTGCCGATGCGGGCTCAGGAAGCGTGCAGGCGGTGCTGGCCGACCCCGACGGCGCCGAGTTCCGTATCTGGCAGGCCCGGGAGCGGCCCGGTGCCCAGGCGGTCAACCGGCCTGGCGGGTGGAACTTCAGCGACCTCCACACAACAAACATCGAGGCAGCGGTCGCCTTCTACACCAAGGCTTTCGACTGGCAGTTCGACTCCCTCGATTTCGGAACGATGATCCGCTGCCCCGGGTACGGTGACCACCTCGAGGCCACTGTCGATCCCGACATCAGGGCTCGCCAGTCGGGGGACGCCGTCCCCCGCGGTTTCGAGGACGCCGTCGGCTGGCTTGTCTCCGCGGGCCCCGGCGAGCGGCCGCGGTGGCACGTGACGTTCACTGTCGCAGACCGGGACCGGACGGCCCACGATGCAGAGCGGCTGGGCGCCGACGTCCTGCGGCAGGAGGACACCGCATGGACGCGTACGGTCCTGATCCGGGATCCCGGAGGAGCGGTGTTCACGGCGAGCCAGTACGCGCCGCCGTCCGGCTGAATCGAGCCAGCCAACGAGCGTTTCTGCGGCTCAGACGCCGGCGATGTGCCGGACGGCGTCGAGATACGGCATGTTCACCGCGGCATCCGCCACGGCCCGGACAGCAGGCTTGGCGTTAAAAGCAACGCCGATTCCGGCTGCCCCGAGCATGTCCAGGTCGTTGGCGCCGTCGCCCACGGCGACAGTGTGCTCCATCGCGACGCCTTCCGCGGCGGCCCATTCGCGCAGGTACTTCTCCTTCGCGGCACGGTCAATCACGGCACCAAGCACTTTGCCGGTGAGGGCGCCGTCGACAATTTCCAGCTCGTTGGCGATCCAATAGTCCAAGCCAAGATCCTCGGCGATGGGGCGAAGTATCTGGTTGAAGCCGCCGGACACCACTGCCACCACATGGCCCGCGGCCTTGAACGCCGCCACCAGCTCCGCGGCGCCCTCGCTGAGTTTCACTTCAGCGCGCACGGAATCGACGACGGCGGCCGGCAGCCCGGCGAGCACGGCCACCCGGGCGTGGAGGCTTTGGGCGAAGTCCAGTTCCCCCCGCATGGCGGCTTCGGTGACCGCAGCTACTTCGTCACGTTTGCCGGCGTAGGCGGCCAGCAGTTCGATGACCTCCTGCTGGATGAGCGTGGAGTCCACGTCCATGATGAGGAACTTCCGCTCTGCCGTCCTCAGTTCCGCGGGCACGATGGCCGTATCCACGCCGTCACGGCCCGCCTGCTCCTTCGCCGCGGCCACGCGGTGCCGGAGGCCAGCGATGTCCGCCGCGGAGCCGGACGGCACCGCAAAGTTAACCGTGCAGACGTCATAGCGGCCGTTTTCGCTGCGGGAAGCCGCCTCAAAATCCGTGCCGGAGCCGGCCAGTAGGGACCTGAGATTTTCCGGTTCCGAGGGGGACAATTTCACGCCGTAGCTGACCGCAGTCACGTTCGAAGTCATGGCTGCAATCTTAGCGAGCGCATCCGTGGCCCCCGAATTCGTTTCGGCGGCTGCGGGTGCGGGTCAGGGAACAGCGTTCCAGTTATCAGTCGCACCCTGTTTTGTCCTAGTGTCTACTCCTATGAGTGATGTTCTTGAAATGGCCGCCGTCAGCGTTGTCCGCGGAGCCAAAACGCTCCTGAGCAAGGTGGACTGGCAGGTCCAGGAAGGCGAGCGCTGGGTGATCCTCGGACCCAACGGCGCCGGCAAGACCACTCTGCTGCAGATCGCAGCCGCCCGGCTTCACCCGACAAGCGGCATGGCCGGCATTCTCGAGGAGATCCTCGGCGCCGTTGACGTCTTCGAACTGCGGCCCCGCATCGGTCTGTCCTCAGCCGCGCTGGCCAACCAGATCCCGGAGCACGAGACGGTGCTCAACGTTGTGGTCACGGCCGCCTATGGCGTCACCGGACGCTGGCGCGAGGGATACGAGAAGGACGACGAACGCCGCGCCTTTGCCCTCCTGAATGAGTGGGGGATGGGGCCCTTGCTGAACCGTTCCTTCGCCTCGCTTTCCGAGGGCGAGCGCAAACGTGTCCAGATCGCACGCGCGCTCATGACCGACCCCGAACTGTTGCTGCTGGACGAGCCGGCCGCCGGACTGGACCTTGGCGGCCGCGAGGACCTGGTCCACCGCCTGAGCGAACTGGCCCGCGACGAGGACGCTCCCGTCATCGTGCTCGTTACGCACCACCTGGAGGAAGTCCCCCCGGGCTTCACCCACGCCATGCTCATGCGCGACGGCGGCGTCGTGGCTTCCGGTGCCGTCGAGGAGGTCCTCACCTCCGGCAACCTGAGCGAGACCTTCGGCCTGCCTCTGGATGTCGCGGTCAACGCCGGGCGTTACACCGCAACTGCCCGCCGCTGACGGGTCGGCCGGGGCAGCGTGGAGTTTTTCAGCGGCATCCTTGTGTTCTTTGCCGGCCTGTGGGCCGGCACCATCAACAGCGTGGTGGGCTCCGGCACCCTGGTCACCTTCCCGGTTCTGATTGCTTTGGGACTGGCGCCGGTGACGGCCTCCATGAGCAACGCCATGGGCCTCGTGGCCGGAGGCGCGGCCGGCGCGTGGGGCTACCGCCGTGAGCTCGAAGGACGCGGCCGGCAGCTGCTGAAGATGCTTCCGGCTTCTCTGCTCGGCGGCATAACCGGCGCGTGGCTCCTGCTCCATCTCCCCGAGAAAGTCTTCCACTATGCGGCGCCGGCCCTGATTGTGCTGGCCCTGCTGATGGTCGTGTTCCAGCCCCGGCTGCAGCGCTGGGTACGCAACAGGGAAGAGAATCCTGAGCATGCCCTCCGGGACAAGCACCACGGTGTCCTCCTTGTGGTGCTCGTCTATCTCGCCGGCGTCTACGGAGGTTACTTCGTTGCCGCACAGGGAATTCTGCTGGTCGGCATCCTTGGTGTCTTCATGACGGGGACGATCCAGAACGCCAACGCGATGAAGAACATCCTGGTGCTCGGGGTCAATCTGATCGCGGCCACGTCCTACATGCTCTTCGCCTTCGACCGGATCAACTGGACCGTGGTGGCAATCATCGCCGTGAGCTCGCTCATCGGCGGCCTGGTCGGCGCCAAGGTGGGCCGCAGGCTCTCGCCGCCTGTCCTGCGCGGCATCATCTTCGCCCTTGGGCTCGTCGCTCTTGGCTTCATGATCGCCAATCTGCTGAAATAATCGGCCGGTGACTTTCCACTATCTCGAAACCGCCGAAGACCCGCGCGTCTCGGATTACACCCAGCTGACGGACGTGCACCTGCGCAAGGTCCGTGAGCCGGCCGAGGGCATGTACATCGCGGAATCTTCCAGGGTGCTCCGTCGGGCACTTGCAGCGGGCCACCGGCCCCGGTCGTTCTTCCTCGCGGAAAAGTGGCTTCCGGACCTTGCGGACGTCTTCGAGCAGTATCCGGAGGTTCCGGCTTATGTGGGAAGCTCGGTGCTCCTCGAGGAGATCACCGGCTTCCACCTCCACCGGGGGGCCATGGCGGCCATGCACCGGCCCGCGCCGGTTCCGCTCCCCGAACTGCTCGCCGGTGCCCGCCGGGTGGCGGTGCTGGAAGACATCGTGGACCACACGAACGTCGGGGCCATCTTCCGTTCCGCGGCGGCACTGGACGTGGACGCCGTCCTCGTGTCTCCCCGCTGCGGGGACCCGCTGTACCGGCGCAGCGTCCGCGTGAGCATGGGTACGGTGTTCCAGGTGCCCTGGGCGAGGCTGCACAGCTGGCCACAGGACCTTGGCCTGCTCCGGGACCAGGGCTTCACGGTGGCGGCCATGGAACTCACACCGGACGCTGTGAATCTCGACGAGCTTGCTGCGCGCAACCCGGAAAGGCTTGCGCTGGTGCTGGGAACGGAGGGTGCCGGCATGAGCGCAGAGACGCTGGCCGCCGTCGACCTCGCCATAAAGATCCCCATGCGCACCGGAGTCGATTCGCTGAACGTGGCGGCCGCATCCGCCGTGGCCTTTTGGGAGCTGCGGCCCCGTAATTGATCGCCGGGCAGTCGAGCGCTGCAGCAGCTCCTGCACGTCGAACCTCGAGCTCATCGCGCCCACCCGGGTTGGTGCCGAGGGTCCCAAAACGTGCATGTGTCATGAGTCCATCCCTCGCGACGGCCCCATATACGGCACGCTCAGCTGGCGGCTGCGCTGACCGCGATGAAGCCGCCTTGAGGGTCGCCGATCACCGCGCTGCGAAATCCCGGGGTGTTTATTGGGGCCATCAAGATGGTGCCCCCAAGGGCGACAGCGTGCTGGGCGATGGCGTCCGCGTCGTGGACGGAGAAATTGACGCTCCAATGTGGCGGGACCGCGACGCCGTCCGTCGCCGTCACGACGGCCACGACTCGCTCTGAGCGTCGCCACAGCGAGAAGGCAGCGTCCGGCACCGACTCGAGCTCCCAATCGAACACAGCGCCGTAGAATGCCTGCGCTCGCTCGACGTCCGTCGTGTGCAGCGAGCTCATCGCCCACGAGTTCGGCTCGTTGGCTACCTCAGCGCCGTCCCTCTCGCCAGCCTGCCGCACGCAGAACGGGACGCCGGTGGCGTCGGCGAGGACAGCAATGCCGCCGTCCGAGCCGCCACCAAATGGTCCTGCCAGGCACGTGCCTCCCGCTCGTTCGGCACGTGCAAGGGTCTGGGCGACGTCGCTGACACGCACGTGGGTGTTCCACACCGGCGGGGATAACTGTGGCGCCTGGCCGATCCCGGCCACCAGCCGGCCGCGGAGGCGCGCGGCGAAGTAGTCGCCCTCGAGGCCGGTCGGCATTGGGGTGGGATCATCGAAACTCCAGCCGAAGAGCGGGCCGTAGAAGTCCATGGCGGCCCGGGGCTCCGGCTGGAACGTGTCGACCCAGCACGGCGCGCCGACTGAGTTGATTTCTCGCGTTGTCATTGAAGTGCCCATCTGTTCGTGGAAATCTTTTCGATGAGTTCGGCCAGGTACGGCGGTGTTGTTGTGTCCTGTTGCAGCGTATTGGAGCAACGTTGTGACTGCTAGCGGAACAGGGCTCCTGCTCGACTGAGTCCGTGTGCCGGCCCGGCCATCGGTTCGTCACTGCATCGCGGATCCGCTATGATTGATAGCTGGTTGCACTGCGTCTTTTGCTTGCCTTTGATGCAGACAGCGGCCATCCCATTCATACCTGGCAACTGGCAAAATCCAGTTGTGCGAACAAAGGTCCCATTATGAAGTCTGATATCCACCCGAAGTACGAAGCTGTTGTTTTCAACGACCTGGCTTCCGGCGTCAAGTTCCTGACCAAGTCCACCGTGTCTTCCAAGAAGACCATCGAGTGGGAAGACGGGAACACCTACCCGGTCATCGACGTCGAAATCTCCTCCGAGTCCCACCCGTTCTACACGGGCAAGCAGCGCATCATGGACTCTGCAGGCCGCGTCGAGCGCTTCAACGCTCGCTTCAAGGGCTTCGGCGGCAAGAAGTAACTTACTTCTCCCCAAGGTTCTTTGGAAAAGCCCGCACCGGGAACGGTGCGGGTTTTTTGCGTTTGTGGGGCAGGATGGAAGGCATGACTGCCACGCCATATTCTGCAAACGACGGCGGTGCCCCGCGCCTTCATGGCGAGTACAAGGTTCCGGGCGGCAAGCTCGTTGTGGTGGACCTCGACGTCGTCGACGGCACCTTTGCCGGCATCTCCCTCAGCGGCGATTTCTTCCTCGAACCCGACGAGGCCCTGCCCGACATCAACGCAGCGCTGGAGGGACTCCCGGAAAGCTCGACGGCGCCCGAGATCGCCGCCGCGGTGGAGGCAGCCCTGCCGCCGGGCGCCGTGATGTTCGGCTTCTCGGCGGATGCTGTGGCGGTCGCCGTCCGCCGGGCACTGTCCAAGGCCACCGCCTGGTCCGACCACCATTGGAACATCATTGCCCCCACGGTGTTGCCCACACACCTGAATGTGGCGCTGGACGAGGTCCTGACCGAGGAGGTCGGCGCCGGCCGGCGCAATCCCACGGTCCGCTTCTGGGACTGGGAGGAGCCGTCTGTGGTCATCGGCAGCTTCCAGTCCTTCCGCAACGAGCTTGACCCCGCCGGTGTGGCCAGGCACGGAATCACGGTGGTCCGCAGGATCAGCGGCGGGGGAGCGATGTTCATGGAGGCCGGCAACTGCATCACCTACTCGCTGTACCTGCCACAGACGCTCGTGGACGGCATCAGTTTCGCCGACTCGTACGCGTTCCTGGACGCGTGGGTGATGGCCGCCCTGAAGCAGCTCGGCATCGACGCCTTCTATGTGCCCCTGAACGACATCGCCACGGACCAGGGCAAGATCGGCGGGGCCGCCCAGAAGCGGCTCGCCAACGGCGGCATGCTGCACCACGTCACCATGAGCTATGACATCGACGCCGACAAAATGGTGGAAGTGCTGCGGATCGGCAAGGAGAAACTGTCAGACAAGGGAACCACCAGCGCCAAGAAGCGGGTGGATCCGCTGCGGCGCCAGACCGGATTGGCTCGCACAGACATCGTGGCCGCCATGATGGACGTGTTCGCCGGACGGTACGGAGCCACGCCGTCGGAGATTACTGCGCAGGAATTCGAGACGGCACGCGCGCGGGTTGCCGCGAAGTTCGGCACCGACGAGTGGCTGCACCGCGTGCCATAGGTATCCATCGAGTGCTCCATAACTGCCCTTCTGGGCGCTCAAAACGGCAGTTACGGAGCAACCGATGGTGTTTTCGAGGCGGACTGGGCGGTGAGCGCCCGGTGGAGGTGGCTTCGCTGCTCGATGATGATGCGGCGCAGCGCCCGGGGCGCGTCCCTGTGGTCAGCCAGCCAGGCGTCAGTCCGCACAATGACCGGATGTTCGTCGGGGGAGCCGGCACCTGGAAGAAGGTCACGGGACCCGGGGTAGAACCCGCGCACAATCCGGCTGGCGATCTCGATGCTCCGCTCCGCCCAGACCGCTTCCAGACAGCCGAAGTACGGCTCCACGAAGGGGTCCAGCAGGTCTGCCGGGCCGGTATTGAAGCCGGCGATGGTGGCGCTGAGCAGCTGGTTGGACAACCCTGTGCCGCGCACTGCGGCCTCCCACGCCGCTGCCTTGACCGCGGCCTCGGGCCGGGCTGCGAGCGCCGTGGCATGTCCGGCCCGTCCGGACGCCGTGGTGTCCCGTGCCAGCTCGGCGTCCAGCTCGGCAACGCTTGCCTGGCCGTGAGCGGCCAGGGCATGCCACAGACTCCAGCGGAGCTCGGCGTCCACGGCGAGTCCAGGCACCACGGTGGCGCCGTCAAGCAGGCTGCGGAGCACTGGCAGCTGGCTGCCGTCCGTGCGGCTGAGTGTGGCGAGCGTGCGTGCCCAGGCCAGCTGCTGGTCCGAGCCCGGCTCCGCTGCGCGAAGTTTCCCGGCTGCCGCGGCGGCAAACGCCGCCCGCAGGGCATCACGTTCGTCTGCGGGGACGTAGTGATCCAGCGCCGTTGAGGCATTTCCCAGAATGTTCAGGAGCACGCCGATTCCCGTTTCGGCCGGGGCAAATCTGCGGACGGCGTCCACGTACAGCGCCGCAGGTGTTTCACCGTCCCGGGCGGAGTTCCACAGCGCAGTCCAGCACAGGGCGCGGGCCATCGGATCGGCGATTCGGTCCAGCGATGCACGCACCGTGGCTTCGGAGACCGGATCCAGCCGGACTTTGGCGTAGCTCAGATCCTCGTCATTCACCAGCAGCAGGGCCGGCCGGGCCTTGCCGCCCAGTTCAGCCACCGGCTCCGAGGCCCCGGGCAGGTCCGTCTCAACCGAATCAGTGCGCACCAGCATGCCGGCGTCGTCGAAGTTGTACAGTCCGATCCGCAGGCGGTGCGGCCGCAGCTCGCTCCGGCCGGTGGCGGGGTCCATCGCTTCCTGCAGCAGGGTGACCTGCTCCATCGTGCCGTGGCCCGGTGCGTCGTCGGCAAGCTCCAGCTCGACCCGGAGCGTGGAGATGCCGGACGTCTGGAGCCACTGCCTGGCCCATACCGTCAGGTCCCTGCCCGACGCCTGGCTGAGTGCACCCAGAAGGTCAGCCAGTGTGGTGTTGCCGTACTCGTGGCTCCTGAAATACTGCCGGGAGCCGGCGATGAACGCGTCAAAACCGACATAGGCCACCAGCTGCTTCAGGACGGACGCGCCCTTGGCGTAGGTGATGCCGTCGAAGTTCTGCTTGGCCGCCTCAAGGTCGGGGATGTCCGCAACGATCGGGTGGGTGGTAGGCAACTGGTCCTGGACGTAGGCCCAGGCCTTGCGGTTGTTCGCGAAGTTCACCCAGGCCGTGTCCCATCCGGTGGTCCGGTCCACACCGAGTGTCCCCATGTAGTCCGCGAAGGACTCCTTCAGCCACAGGTCATCCCACCACTGCATGGTGACCAGGTCACCGAACCACATGTGGGCCATTTCGTGCAGCAGCGTGTTGGCGCGGCCCTGGTACTGCGAATCGGCGGCCCGGGAGGCGAAGACGTAGTTCTCCGTGAAGGTGACCAGGCCTGGGTTCTCCATGGCTCCCAGGTTGTATTCGGGCACAAATGCCTGATCGTACTTCCCCCACGGGTACGGGTAGTCGAACAGGCTGTTGAAGAACTCCAGTCCCTGCTTGGTGAGCTGGAACAGCTCGGCAGTGTCAAAGGATTCCGCCATGGAGGCCCGGCAGTAAAGTGCCAGCGGCACCTCAAGCCGCGTGCCGTCGTCGGAGGTTCTGCTCCACAGATCCTGCGCCTTGAAGTAGGGGCCTGCCAGAACGGTGGTGATGTAGGTGGACATCGGCAGTGTGGGAACGAAGTCCCAGCGGCTCGCTCCGGCGTCGTCCGCCAGCGGGAGCCGGGCCGCCTCGGCCCCGTTGGAGGCCACGTGCCATCCGGACGGGGCGGTGACGTGGAAGGTGAAGGAGGCCTTGAGGTCCGGCTGTTCAAAGTTTGCGAACACCCGGCGGGCATCGGCGGGCTCGTACTGGGTGTACAGGTAGCACTGGCCGTCCGCGGGATCGAAGAACCGGTGCATGCCCTCGCCGGACCGGCTGTAACGGGCGGTTCCTGTGACCGTCACCGTGTTCTCGGCCTGCAGTTCGTCCAGCCGGATCCGCGAACCGTCCACGATCCCGGCCGCCGGCAGTTCGGTGCCGTTGAGGACCACGCTCTGGACGTCGCCGATGAAATCCAGGAATGTCGATGTTCCCGGTTCGCGTGCCGAAAAGGTGATGGTGGTCCGGCTGGTGTAGCCGGCCGCGTCCTGATCGGGCGCGTTGCGGACGTCGAGGGAGACGTCGTAGCCGTGGGTGGTGATCAGTGCTGACCGTTCTGCCGCTTCATTGCGCTGGAGGTTCTCATTCGACACTCCGCTATTGAATCATGAGGAAAGCGGCGGCCAGGCCAAGGACCGCTATCAGCAGCCAGGCGGCCAGCGCCGCCATCACTGCCCGGAGCCCCGTGTGCAGCAGGGTGTGGATGCGCACCGCGGACCCGAGCCCGAAAAGCGCACCCCCGAGCAGGATGTCCTGCAGTGCGGCCGCCGCTTCAAGCCAGCCGGCAGAGACCCATCCGGTGGAGCGCAGCGCCACGAGCACCACGAACCCGACGACGAAGAGCGGAACCACGGGCGGCAGCCTCTCCGGGGTCACCAGGGGCAGCTCCGCGTTTGCGCCCGGCTGTACCTTCCCGGCGCGGTGTGTACGGCGGACCGAAACGATCCGCTGGTGCACTCCCGCTGCCGCCACCATGGGAGCCAGCAGGATGACCCGTGTCAGTTTGACGACGACGGCGATCGCCAGCGCCGCAGGACCTGCGGTCTGCGCCGTGGCCACCACCTGGCCGACGTCGTGGACCGAGGCGCCGGTCCACGCGCCGAAAATCTCGGGGCTGAGGCGCAGCGGATGGACCAACAGCGGCAGCACGCCGATGGCCAGCGTGCCGCAGAGCGTCACGAGAGCCACCGGCAGGACGGTGTCCGGGTGCCTGATCCGCCTCACCGCGGCCATGGCACCGATCGCCGAAGCGCCGCAGATGGAAAACCCCGTGGCGATCAAGAGGGAGGCTTCCCGCGGAAGCCTGAAGAGGCGGGAAATTCCGTACGTGCCGGCAAAGCTGGCCAGCACCACACCCGCAATCAGCAGCAGGGATGTCCAGCCGAGGCCCAGCACGTCTGCAATTCCCACCTTGAGTCCAAGCAGCACGATGCCGCCGCGCATCAGGTGCTTCCCGGCGAAGTCCAGTCCAGGCCGGGCCCGTCCTGCCGTCCACACCGCCGTGAACGGCAGGTTGGCCGCCAGCAGCCCAAGGACCACGGCCAGTGTCATCGCCGGAAGGGCCGGAACCGCGGCATGGACGGAGAAGGCAATGGCCAGTGCCACCACGGCCGTCAGCAGGCCGGGCAGATTCCGGGTAAGGTTCTGGTGCACCACCCTGCGCAGCTGCGGCGGCGGCGTCGTCGGGGATCGGAAGTCTGGCACGTCCCTACCATGCCGGACAGGGGCGGCAAAAGACCAACCGGGAGGACCCGCCAACACGCCAGGACGGGGTCCGGAAATGAATTCGCAACAAAAAGGTGGTTGGCTAATGACCATGTCTGACCTATTCCAGGATTACTCTGAGGCGGCCGGCCGCACGGGCGCCTATGACGAGATGTTTGCCCCCGGGCAGATGGCCCGCACGTCCTACGGGCAGGTCGCCGGCGCTCTCCGGGAGCTTTCCCTCGCGGACGTCACCGCCCGCGCAGACTCGATGGCGCGCACGTTCCTGGACCGCGGCGTGACCTTTGACTTCGCCGGCGAGGAACGCCCCTTCCCCCTGGACATCGTTCCGCGGGTGATCCCCGCCGACGAGTGGGACGTGCTGGAACGCGGCGTAGCCCAGCGGGTCCGGGCTCTTGAGGCCTTCCTCAATGACGTCTACGACAAAATGACGGTCGTGTCCGACGGCGTGATCCCCAGGCAGCTGGTCACCACGAGCGCGCACTTCCACCGCGCCGTCCACGGCTTCGAACCGGCCGGCGGCGTGCGCGTGCATATCTCCGGCATCGACGTGGTGCGCGATGCGGAAGGGACCTTCCGCGTTCTTGAGGACAACGTCCGCGTCCCCTCAGGGGTCAGCTACGTGCTGGAAAACAGGCGTGCGATGGCGAAGGGCCTCCCGGAGGCATTCGGCCAGCAGCTCATCCGTCCCGTGGAGGAGTACCCCCGCCGGCTGCTGTCCGCCCTGCGTAAGACGGCGCCTTCCGGCGTCGACGATCCCACCGTGGTGGTGCTGACCCCGGGTGTTTTCAACAGCGCGTACTTCGAGCACACCCTCCTCGCCGGGCTGATGGGCGTGGAGCTCGTGGAGGGCCGCGACCTCATCTGCCGCGGCAACCGCGTGTACATGCGCACCACCGCCGGTGAGCAGCGGGTGGACGTCATCTACAAGCGGATCGACGACGACTTCCTCGACCCGCTGCAGTTCCGCTCCGATTCCATGCTGGGCTGCCCGGGCCTGGTGAATGCCGCCCGCGCCGGCGGCGTGACCATCGCCAACGCCGTGGGCAACGGCGTGGCTGACGACAAACTGGTCTACAGCTACGTTCCGGACCTGATCCGCTACTACCTCGGCGAAGAACCCGTCATCGCCAACGTGGACACCTTCCGGCTGGAAGAAAAGGAAGCGCGCGAGCATGTCCTCGACCGGCTCCACGAACTGGTGGTCAAGCCGGTTGACGGTTCCGGCGGCAAGGGCCTCGTGATTGGCCCGGACGCGTCCAAGGAGGAACTGGAAGCCCTGCGCAAGCGCGTCATCGCTGATCCCCGCGGCTGGATTGCCCAGCCGGTTTTGCAGCTCTCGACGGTGCCCACGCTCAGTGGGGACAAGTTCGGGCCCCGCCACGTGGATCTCCGCCCCTTCGCCGTCAACGACGGCGACGACGTCTGGGTCCTTCCCGGCGGCCTCACCCGCGTTGCCCTGAAGGAGGGTTCCCTGATCGTGAACTCCAGCCAGGGCGGCGGGTCCAAGGACACCTGGGTGCTGGCAGATTCCCCGCAGGTCCCCGTGGAGAGGCTGCCGCGGCAGTCCATCACCGTCCGGGAACGGGTCTCCGTGTGGCCGGTCGAGAGCAACTGGCGCGACCGCCAGTCGGAGCAGCAGCAGTGAGGCGGCAGGCGCCGCTCATGCCGGCATCCACAGCCTTGTCATCAGACCGATTTCCCGCCACCACGCTCGCGCAGGAGGTAGCCGCACATGCTTAGCCGAATCGCCGAGTCCCTTTTTTGGATCGGCCGCTACGTTGAAAGGGCCGACGGAACGGCCCGCATCCTGGATGTCCACCTCGAACGGCTGAACCACCTGCCCACTGAGGAGCGGCGCAGCGTTGCCCGCGAACTGCTCGCGGTCATGGGAGCGCGCCCGCAGAGCGAGGAGTTCGGACTCGAGGAACTGCTGCACGCCCTCGCGTACGACAAGCACAGCGCCACATCCATCGCCGGGTCACTGGGCGCCGCACGTGAGAATGCCCGCCGTGCCCGTGAGACCGTGTCGTCCGGCCTGTGGGAAAGCCTTAACACCACGTACTACGGCCTCAACCAGCACCGCAAGGACGTGGTGGGCACCTACCGGTACTGCCACTGGGTGCTGGAACGGACCGCCATGGTCAGCGGCCTGGCGGACACCACCGTCAGCCACGATGACAGCTGGCTCTTCCTGGCCCTCGGACGCTCGCTTGAACGGGCCGACATGACGGCCCGCATGCTCTCCACCCGCGACGTCCTGTCCGCAGGCATGTCCTGGGTGAACATGCTGCGCTGCGCCGGTGCCTACGAGTCCTTCCTGCGCACGCGCCGTGCCGCCTTCGGAGACCAGCACGCGGCCGAGTTCCTCCTGCTGGACCGGCTCTTCCCGCGCTCGATTGTCTACGCACTGCGGGATGCCGACGAGTGCCTGGCGAAGCTGGATCCCTCGGCGCAGCGCGTCGGCTTCATCAACGACGCCCGCCGGATTGTCGGCCAGGCCCGCACCTTCCTCGAGTTCCACCGGACCGACGACCTCATGTCGGAGCTGCCGGAGCACATGGAGCGCGTGCAGAAGGCTGTTTCGCAGGCCTCGGACGCCATTTCCCGTAAGTACTTCAATCAGGCGGACGAACTGGCCTGGGTGGGAGAAGTTTCATGACCCGGCTGAGCATCATTCACAACACCGGCTACAAGTACAACAAGCGCGTCACCTTGTCCTACAACGAGGCCCGCATGACGCCGCTGACGGATCCGCAGCAAGTGGTGCTGGAGTCCTCGATGAAGGTCTCCCCGTCCCAGGCAGCGGTCAGCAGCTACCGCGACTATTGGGGCACCCGGGTCACCGCGTTCGACATGCAGATGCCGCACGAGTACCTTGAGGTCCTGTCCACAACCACCGTCGAAGTCCACAGGGTGGAACGCATTCCCTCGGAGGCGGACATCGTGGGCTGGGACGTCCTTTCCTCGCCGGAGGTCCTCAACCAGTTCAGCGACTGGGCACCCCAGTCCCAGCTGACCGGCCCGGGCGAGGAAGTGCTCGGCATCATCCCCGGCGTCGTGGCCGGAAAGAACCCGCATGAGGCCGCCTTGGCAGTCTTCGAATGGATGCGCGGCGAGATGACCTACATGAAGGGCACCACCGGCGTCACCACCAGCGCCGAGGAAGCCTGGACGCAAAGGCAGGGCGTATGCCAGGACCTCGCCCATCTGGCCATCGGAGCGCTGCGCAGCAGCGGCATCCCCGCCCGGTATGTCTCCGGGTACCTGCACCCGCGTTCGACGGCGGACATCGGCGAGTCCGTTGCCGGCCAGTCCCACGCGTGGCTGGAGTGGTGGGACGGCGAATGGCGCAGCTGGGACCCCACCAACCACAAACCGGCGGGAGATTTCCACGTCACCGTGGCCCGCGGCCGCGACTACCGCGACGTGCCGCCGCTCAAAGGCATCCTGTCCGGCGGCGGGGGATCCACGCTCAGCGTAAGCGTTGAGATCACCCGGCTGGCCTGACGGCCGGGTTTTCGGCCAGGGGATCCTACTCCGGGGAGGATTTTACGGCCCCGCTGAGCTGCGTCCACCAGGTGAGCGGCGGTGTCACCTTGAAACGCCGGCCGGTGATGGAGTCCGGAGTGATCCGGACGAAGTGGTCTTTCTGCCCGGCCTGCCACGGGAAAAGGTAGAGGGACGCCGAATCAAGGATTTCCTCGGTGTCCTTGAGGGCCGCGGCTTTGCCCTTGACCACCACGCTCCAGGCCATTCCGGAACCGGCATCTACGCCGTCGGCTTCCAGCGCTACGGGCGCGTCGCCCAGGGCGCCGCCAAGTTTGGTTCCCTCGGCAGTCCGGAACACCAGGGTGCCGTGGTCCACAGCGTAATTGAGCGGGAAGATGTCCGGATGGTCCTCCACCCAGACGGCCAGCCGGCCGACCGAAACCTGCCGGAGAAGCTCCCAGCACTGGCTTGATTCCAGGTGTTCCACGGATTCCCGGGACGCTGCGGCGGGCTGCACATTAGTCATGGACCAGAGCCTACGCCCGCTCCGACACGCTCGCCAGTGCGCCACCCGCGGCAGGGCCGCGCAGGCGTGAGCGGGCCCACCGCGTCGACTCTTGCGACTGCCGGAAGGGGCGGGGGCTACTCGAAGGACGCCCGGCGCTGGTCGCCAAGCCGGGTGTTCCAGACATCGGGGGCGTTTACCTTAAACCGCCGGCCGGTCAGGGCTTTCGGCGACAGCCGCACATAGTGTGATTTAGTTCCGGGCTCCCACGGCTCCAGGCCAAGGGCGTCCGCCGCAGCGCGCTCGGCGGGGTCGTCCACTGCCACGGTGCCGCCCCGCGCCACAACGCTCCAGGCCTCTTCGGTCTGGGCGTCGTAGCCGTCAATCTCGAAGGCGGCGGGCTCCTCTTCCATGGAACCCCAGAGCTTTGTCCCCCTGGCCGTGCGGAACACGATGCTTCGGCGCTCAATGACGAAGTTGACGGGGAAGATTTCCGGATGCCCGTCGATGATGAGGGCCAGCCTGCCGACGTTGGCTGAGGCCAGCAGCTCCCAGCAGTCGTCGAATGTGAGCTTACCGTCGTGCGGTGCACTGTTCATGGACACATCGTACGGCCACGGGCCGCGCACAGGGAGGTCATGACCCGGAGGACGGCCTCTTACCAGGGGCTCGGCTTGTAGTCCTTGAGGAAAACGCCGTATTGGTCTTCACCGTTCTCTCCCATGACGATGGGGTCGTAGACCCGTGCCGCCCCGTCCACAAGGTCCAGGGGTGCATGGAAGCCTTCGTCCATCAGCCGGACCTTGGTGTAATGCGGGCGCTCGTCGGTGATCCAGCCGGTGTCCACCGCCGTCATAAGGATGCCATCGTTGTCCAGCATCTCCTGGGCGCTGGTCCGGGTCATCATGTTCAGGGCGGCCTTGGCCATGTTCGTGTGGGGATGGCCCGGCCCCTTGTAGGCACGGGAGAACTGGCCCTCCATGGCGGAGACGTTCACGATGTATTTCCGGTGGGCTGTGGAGCGCTTCATGGCGTCCCGCAGCCTGCTGACGAGCAGGAAGGGCGCGGTGACGTTGCACAGCTGGACTTCCAGCATCTCCAGCGGGTCCACCTCGTCCACCACCTGGGTCCAGCTGTTGATGGTGGCGAGGTCGGGGACCAGTCCGCCGGCGTCGATGGCGGTGCCGGTCGCGATGCGTTCCAATGACGCAGAACCAGTAGAGAGTGCCAGCGAGGTGATGGCATCGCCGGCGAGCACGGGGTGCTCCGTGACGCT
Source organism: Arthrobacter sp. 05T444 (assembly GCF_056395905.1). Classification (NCBI taxonomy): domain Bacteria; kingdom Bacillati; phylum Actinomycetota; class Actinomycetes; order Micrococcales; family Micrococcaceae; genus Arthrobacter; species Arthrobacter sp. 05T444. The sequence goes on along the minus strand of NZ_JBFTKK010000012.1, from coordinate 95,882 downwards.
GCTGGCAAGGGCCAGGGGATGCTTGTCATGGGCATGGCCGAAGGTGACCAGCTCGGGACCTCCGTTGGCCGGCTCGAGGGCCGCCGGGAGCGGCTCGTCTTCCGCATCCACGAGGGGCTTGTACGCGTTGCCCGAGCGGCGCACGGTCTGCGCTGCGTTGTTGATGATGATGTCCAGAGGGCCCGCGGCGTTCAGCGAATCGGTCAGCGCCATGACTTGGGAGGGATCGCGCAGGTCGATGCCCACGATCCTCAGCCGGTGCAGCCAGTCCGCACTGTCCTCCATGGCAGCGAAACGGCGTGCGGCGTCCTTAGGAAAGCGGGTGGTGATGGTGGTGTGCGCCCCGTCGCGGAGCAGCCGGAGTGCAATGTACATGCCGATCTTGGCGCGGCCGCCCGTGAGCAGGGCCCGGCGTCCGGTGAGGTCCGTCCGGGCGTCGCGCTTGGTGTGGCTAAAAGCGGCGCATTCCGGGCAAAGCTGGTGGTAAAAGGCGTCCACCTGCGTGTAGTGCTGCTTGCAGATGTAGCAGGGCCGAGACCTGATCAGGTGGCCGGCCACCTTGCCGGTAGCGGAGGGGGCGAGCTTGTTGCCCCGTGTCTCGTCGTCGATCCGGTCAGGGGCGGCCGTGGCGGTTTGCGCCAGTACAGCGCGGTCGGCCTCGGCGATGAGGTCGCGCTTCGAGACCCGGCGGTGCCGCTTGACGGCCTTGAACATCTTCCCGGTGGCACGGCGCACCGAGACGTAGTCCGGGTGCTCCTCGTCATAGACGTGGATGGTGTGCAAAACCTTGAGGCAGGCCTGAATCTCTTCAGGCGTCAGATCGGAGGTGCTCATTGGTCTGATTTTACAGCCTGTTGAGCCTCAGGCCTGCCTCAAGGTTTCCGGGGGCGGTCGCTCGGCGCGGGGGGCCGGGCGCCTACCTCGACGGAGAGTTGGATCCCACAGCGGCGGCCTGGACCTGGCTTACCTGTTCCACGGAACTGTGCACTTCGGGGTAGTTCTCCGTGGCGGCCTTCACCGCGTTGGGAACCAGGTGCAGATTGGCCGCCGAAAGCTTCCGCTCGGCGTCGTCCGGTTCCGGTACGGCCTGCCCCTTGGAGAGCACGGTGATGCCTGAATCGGTGACCTTAAAACCGCGGGCCCGGTCGAGTTCCGGATCAAGGCCGATCGCGGCACCAGCGGGAACCTTGACATTCTTGTCGATGATGGCGCGGCGGACCACCGCACCCGCGCCGATCTGGACCTTGTCCATCAGGACCGAATCCACAACGCGGCTTGCCGTTCCGACGTAGACGTCGTTGGACAGGACCGAGCCTTCCACGATGCCGCCCGAGATGACCACGCCGCTGGCAACGATGGAGTCAAGGGCCGTTCCGACGGTGTTGTTGTCGCCGCGGACGAACTTGGCGGGCGGGGAGATGCTCTGCCGCGTGTAGATGGGCCATTCGGAGTTGTACAGGTTGAACACCGGCAGGGGAGAGATCAGGTCCATGTGGGCGTCGTAGAAGGAGTCGATGGTGCCGACGTCGCGCCAGTAGGTGCGGTCGCGTTCGGTGGATCCCGGGATGTCGTTGAGTGTGAAGTCGTACACCCCGGCCTCGCCCTGGTTCACGAAGTAGGGGATGATGTCGCCGCCCATGTCGTGCTTCGTGTCCAGGCGTTCGGCGTCGACGTGCAGGGCGTCCACCAGGGCGTCGGCGTCAAACACGTAGTTGCCCATGGAAGCCAGAAACTGGGTGGGGTCCGCGGCCAGCCCGGGGGTGGAGGACGGCTTCTCAACGAATGCCGCGATCTTCTGGGAGTCTTCGGGATCCACCTCGATCACGCCGAACTGGTCCGCCATGTGCAGCGGCTGGCGGACGGCGGCGACCGTTGCTTTCGCGCCACTGCGGACGTGCTGCTCCACCATCTGCGCGAAATCCATGCGGTACACGTGGTCGGCGCCAACGACGACCACAATATCCGGGTTGGCATCGCGGATCAGGTTCAGGGACTGGTAGATGGCGTTGGCGCTGCCAAGGAACCAGCTCTTGCCCACGCGCTGCTGCGCGGGAACCGACGCAACATAGTTGCCCAACTGGGTGGACATCCGCCAGGTTTCGGAGATGTGGCGGTCAAGGCTGTGGGACTTGTACTGCGTCAGGACCACGATCTGCAGATAGCGGGAATTCACGAGGTTGGACAGGGCAAAGTCGATCAGCCGGTAACTTCCCGCAAAGGGCACGCCGGGTTTGGCCCTGTCCGCCGTCAGCGGCATGAGGCGATTTCCCTCGCCGCCCGCGAGGACAATGGCCAGGACTTTCTTATTCAACGGCATGTGGTCGCTCCTGTACGCCTTCGTAACTTCCCCAACAGTCCGGCACGCCCGGACTCCTTCACACTAGAACAGTTCAACCGTAACGACTACCTTGGGTATCGTGCGAATAGACATTGTGACTAAAGAGTTCCCGCCGGAGATCTATGGTGGTGCGGGCGTCCACGTGGCCGAGCTGAGCCGGGTCCTGGCCAAGCACGTCGACCTGCAGGTGCGTGCCTTTGGCGCGCCCCGGGACGCCGACTACCACGGGGCGGCCGTGACCTCCTACTCCGTGCCGGAGGATCTCGGTTCCGCCAACGCCGCGGTCCAGACACTCGGCGTGGACCTGCGGATCGTGCCGGACATCGCGGGCGCCGACGTTGTGCATTCGCACACCTGGTACGCCAACATGGCGGGACACCTGGCCTCGTTGCTGCACGGCATCCCGCATGTGCTGAGCGCCCACAGCCTGGAGCCGCTGCGCCCGTGGAAGGCTGAGCAGCTTGGCGGCGGCTACGCGCTGTCCTCTTGGGTGGAGAAGACCGCCTATGAGGCCGCCGCGGCCATTATCGCGGTCTCCGAAGGCATGCGCCAGGACATCCTGCGCAGCTACCCCGAGGTGGACCCCGCCAAGGTCAAGGTGGTGCACAACGGCATCGACGTCAGCCTCTGGAACCGCGACGAGGACCACGACGCCGTCCGTGCGCTGGGCATCGACCCCGACCTTCCCAGCGTGGTGTTCGTTGGCCGCAACACGCGCCAGAAGGGTGTTCCCTACCTGCTGCGCGCTGCCGCGAAGCTCCCCGCCGATGTGCAGCTGGTGCTGTGCCTCGGGGCTGCCGACACGCCCGAACTCGCCGCGGAGACTGCACGCCTGATCGAGGAACTCCAGAGCCAGCGCAGCGGAGTGGTGCTCATTGAGCGGATGCTGCCCCGCAACGAGCTCATCCAGGTTCTCAGCCACGCCACCGCCTTCGCCTGCCCCTCCATCTACGAACCGCTCGGCATCGTGAACCTCGAGGCCATGGCCTGCGGCGCCGCCGTGGTGGCCAGTGCCACCGGCGGCATCCCCGAGGTGGTCCAGCACGGCGAAACCGGGCTCCTCGTGGATATTGAACAGGTCACCGACGGCACCGGCACCCCGCTGGATCCGGAAAAGTTCGTCAGCGAGTTTGCCGCCGCCCTTACAGAGGTTGTTTCTGACCCCGAGCGCGCCCGTGCCATGGGCGAGGCCGGCAGGCGCCGGGCCGAAGAGCACTTTTCCTGGGAATCCATCACTGAGACCACCCTCGACGTCTACCGTTCCGTCCTCAAATAGCCGGCACTCAAGCAGGACTGCCCAAATTCAGTAAAGCAAGGCAATAAAGCGCGACGGCGGCGCTCCCCTTGGGTGGGGAGCGGCGCCGTCGGGGATTTAACGCAGATTAGCCCTTCCGCGCCAGGAGCGACTTCTCCTCCACCGGGGCGTCACCGCTGGCGCGCTGCGCACGGTAGAAGTTCCGTGCCTCGTCCTGGCGGACCTTCTCCGCGCCGGTGGCGATCGCTGCACGGAGGTGGTCCGGGCCGTATCCGAAGGCATCCACAAGATCCAGCGCGTGGGGACGGATCTTGACCAGAAGCCTGTTGATGTAGTCGCCCACGGTCCGCGCGCGCTGCATCGAGAGCCGGCCGTTCATGAGATACCAGGACAGGTTCTTCTCGATCAGGGACAGCCCGAACAGATCCCGTAGCCACGTGAGGACAGCCCTTGTTCCAGGGTCCGCAACCTTGGGGAGAGCCTCGGTGAAAGCTTCCCACTGCAACAGTTCGGCGTGGGCCTGGGCCGCGTCGATCAGCTCGTCCTGGTGCTGGTTGAACACTGCAGCAGCCTGGTCCTGCGGCAGCTTGTTGGCGCCCTTGAGGGCAGCTGCGGCCTCGGCGACCATCGACTGCACCCGGTCTGTCAGGAGCGCCCGCTGGCTATCCTCATCGCGCAGGGCAATTGCTGCCTTCTGGGGAAGGCCGTTATCGGCGACGAACTGCGCCACTCCCCGGAGCCCGGTACGGTGGACGGCGGTTCCGGCCGCCTGGTTGACCACGTAGCGCGCGAGGACTCCGAACGTGACGCTGCGGAATTCCTTGGCGTAGTCAGCCAGCAGCCGCTTTGCCACAAGCTGGAGGAGGACCGTGTTGTCGCCCTCGAAAGTGACGTAGACGTCGAGGTCGGCGCGGAGCGACGCGAAGCGGTTTTCGATCAGGAAGCCGGCGCCGCCGCAGGCCTCGCGGCACTCCTGCAGGGTGTCGAGGGCGTGCCAGGTGCTGAGCGGCTTGAGGGCAGCGGCCAGCGTCTCGAGGTCCTGCCGGTCCTCATCAGTGTCGTGCGCGCCGGAGAATACGTCGTCGAACTTCTCCAGCAGCTGCTCGTGGGCGAACGCCGCAGCGTACGTGGTTGCCAGGCGTGTGAAGAGCCGCCGCTGGTGGCGCTGGTAGTCCAGGAGGACTTCCTCCTCGGTGGGGGAGGAAGCGTTGAACTGGCGGCGCTCGGTGGCGTAGGTAATGGCGGTCTTGAGTGCGAGCTTGGAGGCAGCCACCGCGGCACCGTCGAGGCTGACCCGGCCCTGGACCAGCGTGCCCAGCATGGTGAAGAAGCGCCGGCCGGGGCTGGCGATCGGGGAGCTGTAGTTCCCGGCAGCGTCCACATCGCCGTAGCGGTTAAGCAGGTTCGTGCGGGGGATCCGGACATTGCTGAAGTGCAGGCGCCCGTTGTCGATCCCGTTCAGGCCGCCCTTGACGCCGTCGTCCTCGCCGCCTATCCCGGGGAGGAATTCCTTCGTGTCGGGATCACGGAGATCGACGTAGAACGCATGGACCCCGTGGTTCACGCCGCGCGTGACCAGCTGGGCGAACACCACGGCGCCAAGGCCGTCGACGGCGGCGTTGCCGATATAGTCCTTCCAGGCTGCACGGAACGGTGTGTTGATGACGAATTCCTCCGTGCCGGCGTCGAAGGTGGCGGTGGTGGCGATGCTGGCGACATCCGAGCCGTGCCCTGTCTCCGTCATGGCGAAGCATCCCGGGATGTCGAGGTTCATGATGCCAGGCAGCCACTTCGTGTGGTGCTCACCTGTGCCCAGGTGCATCACGGCGGAACCGAAGAGGCCCCACTGCACGCCCGCCTTGATCTGCAGGGAGGGATCGGCCGTGACCAGTTCCTCGAAGCCAGCGATGTTTCCGCCGTGGTCATCGGAGCCACCGAGGGCTGTGGGGAAAGCGCGGTGGACGGCGTCGTTGTCCACGAGGTACCGAAGCTGGCCGAACGTGCGCTGCCGGTGTTCGGTGTGGGTGAGGCCTTCCGTCTTGTGCAGTTCCGGGCGGGCGGCCAGCTCGCGTGCCTGGCGTCGGACGTCTGCCCATTTGCCGAGCAGCTGCTCACCCAGTGCGGCGACGTCGACGGCGGGCGTCCCGCCGGGGATCAGGCCGTTGGCGCTCTGACCCGTAGCAATGCCTTCCGGCGCGGGTCGGGAGGGTGCGCCCGTGGGGCGGTCCGCTACTTCAGTCATGTCGATTCCTTCGTTGGTTCTGACAATTTGAGGGGTTGTTGAACGGGTTTATTGAACGTCGGTAAGTTCTGGTGCGATGCCCACACACAGCCACGCCGTAATCTGGCGGGCCATTGCGTCCTGGTCGGGCTTCTCGGGGGAGACCGGGCTGGCCAGCCACTGTTCGCCGGCATTGCGGACCAGCCCGATCGCGGCGTTGGGCCAGTATCCGATGACCGCTTCCTTGCCAGCGCCGAGATGCGCGCGCATGGGCCGGGCAATCATCTTGGCAATGGAATCAAAGAAGTGACCGAGGGCCCCGGCCGTGGCAATGGTGGTCTGGCCGCCGTCCTGTTCCGCGGCCGAGTGCCGGGTCACGAACGCGTACACGTTGGGACTCGTCTCGGCCATCTGCAGATAGGCAGAGACCATGGCGAAGAGGCCCTCGCGCGGCGTCTGGGCGCTCTGGGCCGCCTCGTGGATGCGCCGCTGCATCTGGCTCAATACCACTTCGCCCACTGCCTGCTGAAGGCCGGCCTTGTCTCCGAAGTACCTGTAGAAGACAGACTTTGATGTCCCGGCTGCGGCCGCGATGTCCTCCATGGACGCATCGCTTCCGAGGGTGTGAACAGCTCGTCGGGCGGACTTGATGAGCTCTCGCCTCCGCTCCTCACGGTGCGACTGCCAGCGGGAGGCGCGGCCGTCGACAGCGGCGGGTACGGGCTCGGGAAGTCGGCGGGGCCGGTTCATGTTCACGATACCCAGCGTATCAGGTACGCTGGGTATCGATAATTAGCGCGGATCAAAGGAGACAGAGCATGTCCGTCGATGGACAGTCAGTAACCGGACCAGAAGAAACCACCAACGTCCGGGCGGCAGGTTCGCCCCAGTCCCTTCGTGAGGCACAGTCCCTTCGTGAAGCACAGGCTCTCCGAAAGGCTGTGGTGGTCGGCGGCAACAGGATCCCGTTTGCACGGACCGGCGGGGCCTACACGAAGTCCTCCAACCAGGACATGCTCACCGCGGCGCTGGACGGACTGATTGCCCGCTTCGGGCTGCAGGACGAGCGGATCGGCGAAGTCGCCGCCGGTGCCGTGCTGAAGCACTCGCGTGATTTCAACCTGACCCGAGAGGCTGTCCTGGGCTCCGCCCTGTCGGCCGAAACTCCCGCCTACGACCTCCAGCAGGCCTGCGCCACCGGTCTGGAAACTGTGCTGGGCCTCGGCAACAAAATCAGGCTCGGGCAGATCCAGTCGGCCATCGCCGGCGGCGTCGACTCAGCGTCCGATGCCCCGATCGCAGTCAGTGAGGGCCTCCGCGAAGTCCTGCTGGACCTCAACCGTGCGAAGGCGCTGCCGCAGCGCCTGCAGATCCTCGCCCGCCTCCGGCCCAAGGACCTCGCCCCCGATGCGCCCAACACGGGCGAGCCCCGGACGGGCCTGTCCATGGGGGAGCACCAGGCCTTGACCACAGCCCAGTGGAAGATCACCCGCCAGGCCCAGGACGAGCTGGCCTACAACAGCCACCGCAACCTCGCAGCCGCTTATGAGGCCGGATTCTTCGATGACCTCCTCACGCCCTACCGCGGGCTCAGCAGGGATTCCAACCTCAGGGCAGACACCACCCTCGAGAAGCTTGCCTCCCTGAAGCCGGTCTTCGGCCGGAACCTGGGCTCGGAGGCCACGATGACGGCAGGCAACTCCACTCCGCTGACGGACGGCGCCTCCACTGTGCTGCTTGCCTCGGAAGAGTGGGCGGACCAGCACGGTCTGCCCAAGCTCGCCACAGTCCTTGACGGCGAGGCCGCCGCCGTGGACTTCGTGCACGGAAAGGACGGGCTGCTCATGGCTCCGGCCTTCGCTGTGCCTCGGCTGCTGGCGCGCAATGGCCTGACACTGGATGACATCGACTTCTTCGAAATCCACGAGGCTTTTGCCGGGACCGTGCTGAGCACGCTGGCTGCCTGGGAAGACGAGGAATTCGGGCGCACCCGGCTCGGGCTGGACGGAGCATTCGGCAAGGTGGACCGTGCCAGGCTCAACGTCAACGGATCATCACTGGCAGCGGGACACCCGTTTGCCGCGACTGGCGGCCGGATTGTTGCGTCACTCGCCAAGATGCTGCACGCCAAGGGGACGGTGGACGGGCGTCCGGCGCTCGGACTCATCTCTGTCTGCGCCGCCGGCGGCCAGGGCGTCGTGGCACTTCTGGAAGCACACTAGGGATATCTCATGACAGACACTTACACACGGCTGGTCAGCAAGGGGCTGGGCCGGGACGTCGCCAAGAAGCTCGGACTCCCGCAGCCTGCCGTGCTGCGGCGCTACGAGCCCGGCCAGCCCCTCATCAGCGGACCGGTCCTGGTCGAAGGTTCCAGCCCGGGGGCAGACGCGCTCGCGGCACAGCTCCTTGAGTGGGACCTGGACGTCCGCCGGCACGCCGTTCCCAAGGAAAGGCTGGGCGCGATCGTGCTGGTTCTGGACGATCTGGAGTCACCGGCCGACCTCGAACAGCCGGTTCTGACGGCCGCCCCGTCGCTGCGCGACCTGGCTCCGAACGGACGCGTGGTCACTGTTTCGCGCGCTTCCGACGGAGCCACACCCGCCGCCGCCGCAGTCCGGCAGGGCGTCGACGGGCTGCTGCGCTCACTGGCCAAGGAACTGCGCGCCGGCGCCACGGGCAACGGCATTGTCCTCGCCGAGGATGTCAGCGCCACGTCGCCTGCGGCGCTCGGAGCGCTCAGCTTCTTTCTCTCGGGCCGGTCCGCCTTTGTGGACGGCCAGTTCGTGCGGATCGGCTCAACAGCGGGAAGGCTGCCTGCCGACGCTGACAAACCGCTCGCCGGAAAAGTCGCCGTGGTTACCGGGGCCGCCCGCGGCATCGGCGCGGCCATTGCGCGGACGCTGCACCGTGACGGTGCCACGGTGGTGGTGGTCGATATTCCGACCGCAGGTGACCATCTGGCCGACGTTGCCAACGAAGTCCGGGGCACAGCGCTGCAGCTCGACGTCAGTCGGGACGATGCCGGCCAGCGGATCATTGACCATGCCGTCGGACGCCACGGGCACCTGGACATCGTGGTCCACAACGCGGGCATCACCCGGGATAAGCTGCTCGTCAACATGGATCACGGGCGCTGGAGCTCCGTGATCGGCGTGAACATTGCCGCCCAGCTGCGGATCAATGAGGAGCTGCTGGCTTCCGAGCATTTCCGCTCGGCTCCCAGGATCGTGTCAGTCGCGTCAACCAGCGGCATCGCCGGCAACCGGGGCCAAACCAACTACGCAGCCTCCAAGGGAGGCGTGATCGGCATGGTCCGCGCCACGGCGCCGCTGCTCGCGGAGCGTGGCGGCTCGATCAATGCCGTGGCCCCCGGGTTCATCGAAACGGAGATGACGGCCCGCATCCCGTTCGCCACACGCGAGGTTGCGAGGCGGCTCAATTCACTGCAGCAGGGCGGTCGTCCGGAGGACGTGGCCGAGGCCATTGCCTTTCTCGCCAGCGACGCCGCAGGAGGCATTTCCGGAGAGGTACTGAGGGTTTGCGGACAAAACCTGGTGGGTGCATGAACACCGGCCAGCCCATCATCCTAGGCGAGATGCCGTCCCTTTCGAAACTCTATGTGAACGCGGCTGCGGCGGCGGCCCGGCGACGGATCCTTGGCTCCCCAGCGGGTGCGGGGCTGCCTTCGGTGGGCCACGAAGTTCGGGGAGTGCAGGCCGACGTCGGAAACCTCACCGCCTATCAGCACCTGATCGGTGAAACCGCCAGCGACGTGCTGCCCGCCGGGTTCATTCACGCGCTGGCGTTCCCCGTGGCCATGAGCGTCATGAACCGCGACGACTTTCCACTGCCGCTGCTGGGAATGATCCATCTCCGTAATGTTGTTGAGCAGCGCAGCCCCGTTCGGTTTACCGAGCCGCTGGATATTACTGCCCGGGCGGAAGCACTCCGGGCGCACAGGTCTGGAACGCAGCTGGACCTAGTTGCCGAGGTCCGGGTGTCCGGCGGCGAGGCCGTGCGCTGGCGGGGCATTTCCACGTATCTGGCGAAGGGAGTATTCCTTCCCGGCATCGACAAAGCCTCCGCCTCCGTGCGGCCGGAGGACTTCAAAGCTCCGGATCCCACCGCCGTCTGGCAACTGGGCGTGGATGCAGGGCGGGCGTACGCCGCAGTGTCAGGGGATTTCAACCCCATCCACCTCAGCGTCCTGTCCGCCAAGGCCCTGGGCATGCGGCGGTCGATTGCGCACGGGATGTACCTGGCCTCGCGGGCTCTGGCTGATGTCGGTGCAGCCAAGGGCGATTCATTCCGCTGGGACGTCACGTTTGAAGCACCGGTATTCCTTCCGGCGCCGGTCGGCCTGGACATCAGCACCGTCCAGACGGATGGTGCGGCCTGGCTGCGATCGGACTACGTGGCCTGGAACCCGCGTTCGGGCCGGAAGCATTTCAGCGGTTCAGTGGCGGCGCTGTAGCTCGGGCTGCCTACTGGCCGTCCACGCGGGCGACCCGCAGTATCCGGTGCAGGCTCAGCAAAATGGATTCCGCGGCGCTGGGGGCGTCGGCGTCGACGTCGTCGGAGGCAATCCGCCTTTCCAGGGAACCGACCGCAGCGTGTGCGGCAGTTATCAGCTCTGCTTGCCGGCCGGCGTCGTCCTCCTCCGCTGAGCGGAGCACTTCCCCGACGGCGGCCAGGGCTTTGGCGAGGGGCTCGCTGTACGGCAGGGGGATGGTGAAGGGCATGTCCTTGTTCCAGATGACGTCGGCAAGCACCTCGGTCATGTCCTGGATATGGAACGTGACGCGCTCCAAGTCTCGGACGTTGCGGTAGTCAAGGTCCACGTCGCGCGGATGGAAACGGCGGCGCGGGTTGGCTTCCCTGCTCGCGTCCGCCTTTTGGACGGCGGCGCGGACTGATCGGGCGGACCTGGCAAGCTCTTCGGACCGCTGTGACCAGGCTTCGTGCTCCGGAGGCCATTTTTCGTGCATCGCCGCCCCCATGTCCGACAGCTGACGGGCCAGGGCAAGCCGCAACTCGGCCAGGCTCAGGGCGGCAGCATTGAAGTGGAGGGGCGGGAAAACGAGCAGGTTTACGGCGACGCCCACGGCAACGCCGACGCCCATTTGGAGCAGGTAGCCGAACGAAAAGTCGTCCGGGTTCCGTCCACCCACCAGCAGGACCAGGAGAGCCGCCGTCGGAATCCAGTCCCGGCCGGCCCCAAGGCGGGGGAGTCCGGCCAGCAGGACGCCAAATGCCATCACGACGCCAACGCTCAGCGGCGTGGCGCCCAGGCTGATCAGGACGAAAGCGAGTCCGATCCCGGCCGCCAGGCCGACGAGGGTCTGCAGTCCTTGTCGCATGGAACCGGCAACATTTTCATACATGGCCACCAGCGCGCCCAGCGGAGCGTAGTACGGGTAATGGGCCGCGGCGCCCGGCATCAGCGGTGCGATCAGAAATGCTATGCCGGCGGCCAGGCCCGCTTTGGCAGCCAGCTGCAACCGCGGTGCTGCCAGGGCCCGGGTCACGCTGGCTGACGTGAGCCGCCAAACTCTACGCGGAAGAGGCTCCTGGGCCGGGGTGTCCTGCTTTGTGGTGGTCATCGGGCCCCACACTAGGGTGGCGAACGGAGTGCGACAAGTGGACTAACCCCTCAGCGTCCTCGCCGGGGGCTGGGAGACGGCGGAATCTGTCAGCGGACTCCGTTCCCTGCGGCCACTTCTTCCCCTGCCCTGACGGGCCCTGGCGGAGTGCCCTCGCCGAAAGGACTTCCGCCCAGGGACTCCCGCCCGTGCGGAGTCAGCCACCCGGAAAGGTCCGGCCCCGCCGGGACGACGCCGGTGGGATTGATGTCCTCGTGGACGATGTAGTAGTGCTGCTTGATCTGCACGAAGTCGATGGTGTCGCCGAAGCCCGGAGTTTGGAACAGGTCCCTGGCGTATGCCCAGAGGACCGGCATCTCGCTGAGTTTGTTCCGGTTGCATTTGAAATGCCCGTGGTAGACGGCGTCGAACCTGACAAGTGTCGTGAAGAGCCGGACGTCGGCTTCGGTAATGTAATCGCCGACGAGATACCGCTGCGCTGCCAGCCGTTCGTCAAGCCAGTCGAGAGCGGTCCACAGGCGGCTGTAGGCGGCGTCGTACGCGTCTTGGGAGCCGGCGAAGCCACACCGGTACACGCCGTTGTTGACTTCGGTGAACACCCGCTTGTTGACGCGGTCGATTTCCTCGCGGAGAAGCTCCGGGTACAGCCGCGGCGCTCCGGGGCGGTGGAACTCGGTCCACTCGGTGGAGAAGTCCAGGGTGATCTGGGGATAGTTGTTTGTCACCACGGCTCCGCTCGCGATGTCCACCATCGCCGGAACCGTGATGCCGCGCGGGTAGTCCGGAAAACGCCGGAAGTAGGCCTCCTGCAGGCGTTCAATGCCGAGCACGGGGTCTGTCCCGCCCGGATCCAGGTCGAAGGTCCAGGACCGGGCGTCGTGGGTGGGGCCGGGCTGGCCAAGGGAGATGGCGTCTTCAAGGCCCAGCAGGCGGCGGACGATGACCGTCCGGTTTGCCCACGGGCAGGCGCGCGCGGCGATCAGCCGGTAGCGGCCCGGTTCCACAGGCCAGCCGGGTTCCCCATTGGGCCCGGCTGCGCCGGTTTTCGTGATCCGGTCCTCGATGTAGCTGGTGTCCCGGTTGAATTCTCCGCCCGTGACATACGCGCCCTTTGTGCTGTGTTCTTTGACGGTGCTGGACTCCTGGTTCATCACTCCAGACTATGTGGCCGCTGCAAGGATGTGCGACATCGGCTGCCAGGCCACCACCCACGATGCGGCCACGACCAGGGAGAAGAGGACTATCCAGACTCCTGACGGAATGGCGGTCGCCCGGTAAAGGATGTACGCGTCCGAGGTCGGCAGCTGATCCCGGCGGCGGAGGTGCACGTTGGTGAGTTTGGCCAGGTCCCGTACGGCGGCCACGAGCAGCGCGAGCCCCAGGATGATAGCCACATGCCCGGTGAAGGCGGCCGGCACAGCGAGAACGAGGGCGGCTGCGGCGAAGACCGCGGCGAGAAGAATGAACACGCCGGCTAGGTTGCGGATGAACATCAGGGACGCCAGCAGCACCAGCAACCCGGCGGACATCGCGGCCGGGCCCCAGCCGTTGAAGCCGGACCATACCAGCGCGGCGCCGGTGACGCCCGGGACGGGATAGCCCCAAAAGCCGGACCAGACGGCGGCGAAGCGCCCGCGCGTGTAGGAGGTGGTGGTGCCGGAATGATTCAGCCGCAGTTTGATCCCGCCCAGCCGCTGGCCGCTGGTGAGCGCCGCAAAGGCGTGCCCCAGTTCGTGGGTCACTGTTGCGAAAAGCCCGAAGTACCGCCAGGTGGCGCGCGGGACCGAAAGAACGCCGGCGACCAGGACGACGGCGAGCAGCTCGGTGACGCTCACCGCAGGAATGTCGGACCTCGCGAAGCCGGCGACAATGCGGTCCCACCATTGCTCGGGCATGGGCAGGGCTGGTGCAGCTAAGTGATCCATAGGGTTCAAGGCTACCGCCGGAAGCTGTGGCCGGCCGTTGGATGCTGGGTTAGACGAGATTGAGCCAGCCGGGCTTGAGGCCTGCGGCCTTCAGGACGGGCAGGGCGCGTGCGACTCCCGCCGCGGTACCGCCCTGCGCCTGGTTGGCGTGGGCAATAATGATGTCTCCGGGTTTGGCTGCGGCGACTTCGCCGTAGACGACCGGCGCCGGGTAGGTTGCACCGCCGTCGCCGTTGATGCTGAACGAGACGGGGATCAGTCCCAATCTCCTGACGATGGCAACCGAGACGTCGTCGAGGTAAGCGGTGCCGGGCCGGAAGTAGCGGGTGGGCGCGCCAGTAAGCCGGCGGAGCGCCTGCTGGTTCACCATGACCTCGTCGTAGACCTCAGCAGGGCTTGCGGTGCCCCTGATTCCGTAAGCGCTCCGGCCGGTCACTGACAGGGGGACATGTCTGGTGCCGTGATTCCCGATCTCGAACAGGGGATTACCCGCCAAGGACCTGGCGAGCTTCGGGTGGGCCTGGATCCAGCGGAAATTAAGAAAGAAGGTGGCACGTGTCCTCGTCCGGCGCAGGGTGTCGATGAGTTCCTGGTCCACGCCGTTTCCTCCGGGACCGCCGCAGCAGTCGAAAGTCAGCGCGATCCCGCGGCTGCCTGCGGAGAGTTTGTTGACGGTTCCGGGCGCTTCCAGGCCCCACTGCCGCGGAATGCGGCCTTTGAAGGCGGCGACGATGCTGTCCTTGCCGGGCGGGGTGGGTGCGTGCGTGCGCGTCATCTGGGGGACTGCGCCAGGAGTGCTGGAGGCGGGAATCCGCGGAGGTGGCGCTGTGTTAGTTCCGCTCCCGCCGCGCGGGTCGGCATCCGTGCACCCGCTAAGTGCCGCGGCAACCGTGGCGAAGGTAAAAAGCCGCCTGCTCATTACATGAGCCGGACGCTCTTCGCCTTGCCGTTCCATCCGTGCTTTCCTTCCGGTGCGGGTCCCCATGCCCCAAACCTTCACCACCCTAACGGGATTTTGTGTCATTGCCGGTGACGGCACGCGCGTCCTTAAAGGTGCACGATTGAATTACTAGCCGCCCACCACGAATCGCTACAGCACGATGAGGAAATCATGACCACACTGAAGGAACGCCTGCACGCTGACGTCATCGTCCACATGAAGGACCGCAACAAGGTCGCGCTCACCACCGTGAGAAACGTCTTGGGCGAGATCGAAACGCGGGAAAAGTCCGGCAAGACTCCGATCGAGCTGCAGGACGATCAGGTCATGGCCCTGCTGCAAAAGGAAGCCGCCAAGCGCCGGGATACTGCCCTCATCTACACCGAGGCGGGTGAAAATGACCGCGCCGCTGCGGAAATCGCAGAAGCCGAGGTCATCGAGACATATCTGCCGCAGCCACTGGGCGCAGACGAGGTGGAGGCAATAGTCGACGAGGCCATCGAAGCGTTGAAGGCCGACGGTGTTGAGCTGTCAATGCGACAGATGGGCGCCGTGATGAAGCCTGTAACCGCCAAGGTCGCCGGACGATTCGACGGCAAGGCGGTAAGTGAGATCGTCCGCGCGCGCCTGGCATAAGTGCAAGCATCAGGCCTAAGTACTGAGGCATCGACACAGGGTCGACTCGCCATCAGATTGGGAGGACGATGGAAGTACACCCACTGTAAGGAGGTCGGTGATGTGCTATTCATCGTGCGAGGGATGGCAGTACTACAAGAAGGATCACGCCCGGGAAGCTGAAGGGCGCCGGGAGACGAGCCCAGACGAGGCACCTGAGCCTCAGGTCCAGGCAGAGGAATCCAAGATGTGGGCCTATCTCGCCAAGCTGGAGCAAAGCGCGGTTGAGCAGCCTGACCGCGTCAGCGAAGGAGTCTAGGCACTGCAGTTCGGAGGGCCCCGCGGCGCGGGGCCCTCCGCTTTTGGGAGAGCAGGCGGCGTTTAACGCCCAAGTAGTGGTCCAGCGCCGCGATCACGCCGCCGGGGAAACGTGGTCATGTCCGACACGCCACGATTCCGCCACGAAGCCTACGGGACGGCGGCGGACGCGACATGCGACCGGTGTGTCCGGGCAGTCAGGTACAGGCGGTGGGCGGTAATTACCATCGCGAGCCACGCCGCCCCGAGAGACCACGCGGCCAACACGTCGGTCAGCCAGTGGTGTCCGAGGTAGACCCGGCTTAGCCCCATGGTTGCGGCGAAGAGTGCCGCGAGGATGACGGTCAGTGTCCGCACGCGCTGGGACCTCAGCCGGAGGACTATCAGGTAGGCGACGATGCCGGCGATGACGACCGAGTTCAGCGAATGGCCGCTTGGGAAGGATGCGGAGTACTCGTAGGGCGGGACGGCGTCGACCAGCGGTGGGCGGGTTCGGCCGATGAGCTGCTTGCCCGCGATGGTCATCAGCAGAGAACCGGCGCCGGCCGTAACGATGAGAATGACAGGGGTCCAGGATCGGCGCCGCAGAGCCAGTACAACCATGACAGTCAGCGCGAGAGCCGGCATGCCGACCGTGCCGCCGATGTCGGTGTATGCCGTGGCAAGGACGTCCACAACGGGGGAACGGACCGTCTTGGCGGTGTCAAGAACCGGATGGTCCAACCCCGCTACGCCGTCGGCCGCGACCACCGATTCGTACACCTGGGCGAAGACCGCAGATAGGGAAACGGCGATCATCGCCCCGACAATGAGTGTGACTATAAGCGCGGCGTGGGGACCAAGTAGGCGGCTGATCCGTTGAACCGCGCCGGCCAGGATCCGGCCGAAGCGGGTGTTCCACCGGGTGAGGTCCTGGTCGCCAACGAAACGGTCTTGGCGGACCTCCCCCTCCACGCCGCCGTTGAGAATTTCGTTGCCTTTCACCGTCATGATCGTTTCCTTAGGTCGCAGCCACCATCGTCAGTTAGTAAGCAACCTTATCGCTTAGCTCTCGTCGACGTAGAGCTTCGGCATGACAACGGAATCGGGCGTGCAGAATGCTCCCATGGAAGCATTGCGGATCCGGTCCGCAAGTCACAACGGCAAGCAGATCACGCGGCAGTCACCGCGACGGTTCTGGTTGCGAGCGTCTTGCCGGTGATCCAGTGCAGGAACTCGACGGAGATGGTGTACTTTCCGGCAGCGGGAGGGCGGAGCAGAAAGTCGATTTTCTCGGCTGCCCCGGATTTGATGATGTTGGTCAGTAGGGGTTGGCCTGCCGCTGAGGGGTGGACGGCCGGCCCGGTGGGGTTGGGGGTGTTCCAGAAGGGCCGGCCGTCATGGGCGATCAGTTCCGCGATCTTCACAGGGCGGCCCGCGGAGTCGGTAAACGTGGTGCGGGTGGGGAAGTAGTCCACGTTGATCATCCGCACCAGGGTGGGATGCTTGTTGCCTCGGACCACGTTGGCGCGCATGGCGGAGACAGCCCAGACGACGTCATCACCCACCGGCCTGTGGGCCACTGCCCCGCCAAGGAGGAAGAAGTGCCTGGGCTCGAAGCGGTTCAGGCCCACATCTTCGCCGGAGAGACCGGCGGCGTGGTTGAGCGTGTGCCACCGCGGATCGAGGGAGTAGGGCCCGATCACGGTCTCGGTGGCGATGTCATACAAGGGCCCGTTGACCGAATGGCGGCGGGTCCCGGCGGGCCAGGGGGACCTGGCGCTGGGCCGGGGATCGACGATGACCGCACCGAACATGCCCATCTGGACGTGCAGGGGCGTGTTGACGTGGCAGTGGTAGAAGTAGGTTCCTGAGGCCCCGCGGTTGGGGTTTCCGGGCACGCCCACGTCCGGCCGCCATTGGTAGGTGTAGTGACCGCTGACTTCGAAGGAGGTGTGGCCCACGCCGTCGTTGCGGGGGTCGGGTTCGATGCCGTGCCAGTGGATGGTGTGGACCCTTTTGCTGGGTTTGACCGTGCCGTGGAAGATCTGCCCCTCGGTCAGCCGAAGCGTCGAGCCTGGCAACTGCCGCCCCAATTTGTCGGCCTCAAAGCTCCACACTTCGTGCTCGGAGCCGTCGGGGAAGGTCATTTTCCGGTTGAAGAAGTCGAACTCCATGGCGACGTCCGGCGGCAGGGGATGTTCCGTTTCCGGGCTCCCCTCGTGGGGCTGGTTGGAGGCGAAGTCGACCTGGCTGCGGAACAGCTGGTGGGGGTCTGCGGCGGTGGGCGGCGTCCCTTGCGCCGGTGTGGGTGTCGCGGCCAGCACCCAGTCGGCAACCAGCCCGCCCGGGTAGAGCCCGCCGGCGGCAGTCTGGGACGGTTCCGCGTGGCAGTGCATCGGATATTTCCAGTCTCGGTCGCGTGCGTTCCAGACGGCGTCCACCACTTCCGGCGGGCGGCGGACGGGAAGCATTGCTTCCTTCCGCTCCAGCGGCTGGAGCTGGATGGTGTCCTCCCACTGCTGGAGGACGACGTCACCGACCGCGGTGACATGGCCGTTGGAGCGGGGGAAGTCGGTACCGTTGGCGCGCAGAGTCCAGACGTGGTTGCCGTGGTAGTGCAGCTGGTGGTCTGCGATTCCTGCGTTGACCATTCTCATCAGTTGCCCGGTGCGGATGGCGCCGGCAGCGGGGGAGGCGCTGAAATTCCGCACGTCGGTTTCGCGGGGAAACCCCGACGCGAGAGTGTCCTGATCGCGCCGTTCGTTCAGTTCCCTGTCCGTGCTGACCGCCAGCGCCTGGAACCCCGAATAGTCGTTGATGGTGAAGTACCGGGGAACGGCCGGAGTGGTGACCGGGTTGACGGTTTTTCCTTGTGAGGCAATCCGCGCCCAGTTCGAGTCGACGTCGTGGCAATACCACAGCCACTGCCGCTCGAACTCGGCCCCGCCGGGGGCGAGCCGCCAGGCGTTCCGCGGATCGATCACCACCAGTCCGCCGTAGAGGCCCAGGGTTCGTTCCACGGGTTCGTTGCCCGGGTCCGTGAACAGATAGGTTCCAGGTGCAGGTGCCGCAAACTGGAGCAGCTTCGTTGCCCCGGGGGCAACCGGTCCTGAGCTGACGTCCGCACTTGCCTTGCCGGCGCGGTGGAACCGGAGTTCGTGGGGCTGGGCGAGGTTGTTGTGCAGGAGGATCCGGATGGTGCTGCCCGTCTCTGCGATCAGGGTCCGGTCCGGGAAATAGCTGGCCCAGTACCCCCTCCGCGCCAGGTACGCTCCGCTGTTTGCCGTATCGGGCCGCAGCGGCTGCGGCCGGCCATGCGGCGGTATTGGGGCGCTCAGCGGATAGGTCCTGCTGGCCACAACCTGGCCGCCGGCGGTGAACACCCGAGGCGTCATGATCAGTGCGGGCTTCGGGTCCGTGACCGCGGTGCGCCGGTCCCCGAAGCCGCGGTGGTAGACCAGCGCCCCGTCCACCATCGGGATGAAGCCCTCGTTGATGTGGATGTCCAGGGTGCTCACGACCTGGCCCCGTTCACGGTCAGCGCTGGCAATGCAAGCTGCACGACTTGGTCCTTTTGCTCATCCGAAAACTCGAGTTCAAGGTCCGTGAGGTCGTTGGGTGCCAGGTAGCTGATCAGGACGCGCTCCTTGCTGTTTGCCCCGAGAACGCCCGGGGAATGGTCCGAATCCTGCGGAGTGATTGTTGTATCGGTAGGCAGCAGTCTGAGGCGCAGTTGCCCGGGGCTGAAGAGCACTGATTCCGGCCCAGTGTTATGCAGTTCGACGTCGAGGACGACCACATCGCCCCAGGTGAGGTTTATCGGCTGGGGCAATCCCTGGGTCCACGGCTGCCGGCTGCCGTGCCCATGGCCATCGACCTCAGCCGCAGCCCCGGCGGGCTGAAGCGGCTGGTCGCCCGTTCGCGGTGCCAGGCCGCTGAGCAGGGAGGCCGTCGCCGCAAGGCTCGGTGCGGTCCGGCCTTGGGCGTCCAAGCGGGAAAAGCGTCCGGCCCGCAGGACCGACACCGTCCCGAAGGCTGTGGCCGCGATGGTTTCGGCGCTCTGATCACTGCGCGCCACCAGGCCGTATGTTCCTCCGGCCACCAGCACCATCGCGCCGCCGCCGACCATCCAGCCAAACTGGCGCCGGCTCAATGCCCGGTCAAAATATGTCCTCGAACCAGTATCCATGACCGCCCCAATGCGTTCGTAGTATCCCCTCATCGTGGGGGTGGAAACCTACGAAAACCTTGGACTTCCGGTGGGACATCTCATGATGGGCGCGGCATACGGTTCGTTGCACAGGCTGGAGCGGGGGCAGAGCACCCGAGGGACGGCGCGAAGGGGTTACCGGCGTGCGAGTTCCCCGACGCCCTTCCCGTGCCCGTGCAGCTTTTGGACCGACTTCCTAAACACTGTGGATGCGCCTTTGAACAGCCAGAGCGTCGTGATCTTTAGGAGGACGGTTACGAGCTGGATGGCCCCGCCCACGAGCAGGAGCAGGGTGACGGTGATGACGGCGGGCAGGAACATGAAGGAAACTGCCGTCATTGTGCCGAGATATGCGAGGGCATAGCCGACGATGGTGGTCTGGTCCACTGGGATCCTCTGAACGTCCGGATCGGCTCCGGCGCCTGCTGCGGAGTCCCCTTGCAGCTGCGGGTGATGCGGGCCCGGTCGTCGTTGACAGGTGCGCGATACACGGGACTGATGCTCCGAATGGTTGCCTGTTCGCCTGTTGTTGCGAGGGTCTTTAAACGTGGCGCCGGCTGCTTGCGGTCATATGGTCCCGGGTGGTTAGCCGTGGAAAACTGCTGGTGATCCCGACTGCCCCCTTTTTCCGATCTTCGTCGCGGTGACGCTGCTGCACCTGCCGATGTGGATTTTTTATAGCATCGCCGGGACGCCTCCGCAAGAGTCTGCGGGAGCAGACTTTTCAGGGGAGGGGACTGCAAGGCGGCGCAGGGGGCCGGAGGCCTTCGCGATGCCCGGAAGGCTGTCCTTTGCCACGGCCAAGGCGTACCTTTTTCTCACCAACAACACCGGGCCCGGGCCGGGCGCCTACCCCTCCGGCCGGAAAATGAGGAGGACAAGATGGAGAACTTTCTCCGGCGGGGCGGACTCGAAGTTCCCGAGCCCCTGCGCCGGTTACTGCAAGGCGACGCTGATCTCTGGCTTCGGGTAGAGGAATTCCAGGAGGGAACCACGCTGGTCGTCAGAA
This sequence comes from Arthrobacter sp. 05T444, assembly GCF_056395905.1. NCBI lineage: Bacteria > Bacillati > Actinomycetota > Actinomycetes > Micrococcales > Micrococcaceae > Arthrobacter > Arthrobacter sp. 05T444. The sequence continues at coordinate 75,463 of NZ_JBFTKK010000012.1, read as the reverse complement.
CCGATGCACCCGGAGTCGATCCGGAAGAAGACGTCGACATCACTGTCTCCGATGACACCCTGCACATTGACGTGCGGCGGGAGGAAAACAAAGACGATAAGGACAAGACGGGCTATCGCAGCGAAGTCCGCTACGGCGACCACTCCCGCAGCATCTCCTTGCCCCGCGGTGTGAGCCAGGACGGCATCCTCGCCACGTACACCGACGGGGTCATCGAAATCCGTATCCAGCTTCCTGAACAGTTCCCAACCCCGGGCCCGAAGGTGCACGTCTCCCGCCCCGGAAGCCAAGGCCCCCACCAGTCTCCGGAGGCACCGGAGAACTACGTCACCTGACCCGGAACGCTTCGTGCATAGGGTGCCCGAGCACTGGCGCCGCCGGTTGCCTGGACGCCCGCGGGGCCAGTGTCCCGGATCCGCCTATTTGGGAGATTTCCATTGACCGCCCTGACGTCGCATCGCCGCTGAGTGTCGCCCCGGACGTCATTCCCGTGCAGCACCCGCTCGGGGGTTTCCTAGGGTGCGGGTTTGCCGATGATGGACGCAGGCGGCTTGGGGAAGGCCGCCGCCGGGTACATTTTGGCCACTTTGAGCATGTAATTGGCCCATTGGGGTCCGGCGATCATGTACCCGTCGATGCGGCTGTAGAACTTTCCGTTGATGGTGAGGTTCCTGCCGGGCCGCTGCTGGCCTTCGAGGGTGTCGCCGAAGAAGGACGCTGTGGCGAGCCCGGTGGTGTAACCGACTACCCAGGTGGCGCCGTTGCTGTTGTTCGTTCCTGTCTTGGCCGCGACGGGGACCCGGCTTTGGACTTTGGGATTGATGTAGATGCCGGAACCCTTCCTGAGCACGTCCTGGAGTGCCGCATTCACGCCGCGGGCCACGTTCGGCTCTACGGCGTCACGGCAGCTGGGGGCCTGGGCCGGAAGTGCTTTTCCGGCGAGGTCCGCCACCCGGAGAATGGCGATGGGCTCGCAGTAGCGGCCGTCGGCGGCGAAGGTGGCAAAGGCATTGGCCATGTGCAGCGGTGCCACACCGGTGCCGCCCAGCACATTTCCGAGCTGGTGCATGTTGACCGTGGTGCCGTCCAGGCCGCTGTGGATGCCTACGGCTTTGACCATGTTCTGGATTCCGCAAATATCCAGTTGCGCCACTTCAGCAAATGTCGCGGTGTTGATGGAGTTGTAGAGGCCGTAGTTGGCCGGCATTTTGCGATAGTACCCCTCTGAGGCGTTTTGAAGATCGTCGGCGGCTTCCAGGCCGGCCCTTCGCTGCTTGGTGCTGTAGCCGCCTACGACCTTGCCGCAGGAAGACCGCCAGCGGAATCCCAGCGGGTACTCCCGCTTTGAGGCGTCCACCGTCTCCGTCATGGTCCTGCCTTCGTGCAGCCATTCGGCGAAGGTGAACGGCTTCATGGTGGATCCCGGCTGGAAGCCGCCTGCGCCGTTGAGGTCGTTGCCGTTGGCGTCCTTGGAATCCACGTTGAAGTTCAGCTGGGTATCGAACTTTCCGCGCTGGGGAAGGAACACCGTATTCTGCGCCATGGCGAGGATCTTGCCGGTTCCAGGCTGGACGGAGACCAGGGATGAGCCCCATTTGGCCGGATTGGCCCCGGCCGTCGAGTCCACCTGTGCCTGCGCGGCTGCCTGCAGCCTGCTGTCCAGCGTGGTGGTGATGGTCAGCCCGCCGCGGCGCATCTTCTGTTCGCGCGCTTCGGCGTCCGGGCCGAACGCCGGATTGTTGAGGATCAGATGGCTCACGTAATCGCAGAAGTACGGGGCCATGGCGGCGGCGGCACAACCCTGCCGGGACGGCCTGACCTTCAGGCCCACGCCGGAGGCTTTGGCGGCGTCATGCTGCTTCTTGGTGATCTTGTCCTGTTCCAGCATGGCGTCCAGGACCTGGTTGCGCCGCTGGATGGAGTTCTTCGGATTGGTCACGGGATCGTAGACGCTGGGGCTGTTGACCAGCCCGGCCAGCAGGGCCGCCTGGGGCAGGGTGAGTTTGCTGGCCGGAACGCTGAAGAAGTACTGGGCGGCCGCCTCAATGCCATACGCGTTGCGGTTAAAGAAGACGATGTTGAGGTAACCCTCGAGGATCTGGTCCTTCGTGTATTTCTTTTCCAGCGCGATGGCGAGCCGCATCTCGCGCAGCTTGTCTCCCATGTTCTTCTGCCCGCTGAGAATCACCTGGTCTTCGCGCCCGGCGGAAATTTTGGATTCGTTGGCCACGTTGGTGACGTACTGCTGGGTGAGGGTAGACGCCCCCTGCCGCTCCCCGCCTGTCAGATTGCTGGTCAGCGCCCGCAGCAGGCCCCGGGCATCCACACCGCTGTGCTCGTAGAAACGGCTGTCCTCGATCGCGATGATCGCATCCTTGACGTACGGGGACATGTTCTTCAGCGGGATCCGCACCCGGTTTTCCTCATAGAAGCTGGCGATCAGCTTTCCATCCGCGGTCACCATCCTGGTGGTTTGCGCCGGCGTTTGCACCGCCAGTTCGGTTGGGAGACCGTTGAAGAAGCTGATGGACCTGCTGACGGTGGTGCCCGCGAGGGCGATCTGCGGAACGAGGTAGCCCGCGACGAGGACACCGCAGATGCTGCTCAGGAGGACGAACCCGAGCATCCTTGCCAGGAACCTGCCCATTCGGGATGACAGGCGATTTCTTGCCATCATTGCAGCTCACACCCCGTCAGATGTGAGACAAGAATACGCGCCCTGAGTCGTCCGATCCAGCCACAATCCACCGCCGACCGGCGCGCAGAGAACTCGCTCCCCAGCCCAGTGCGATCCTCCACATTTCACCACTGCCATTCGCGCTGTCGTCGGTTGTAAGATCAGTCACCATCAACGGTGGCCGGAATACCGGAACAGGCCTGCCTCGTCGATTCCCGTTGGTGTAGGGCCTGTGATGGGGTGCGGCCTGCACGGAAGAGGGATTGGCCATGAGCACCAAACTGCCCCAAGTGCGCGTTCTGGCTTACAACGGTGAAGACATTGGCATGGGATTCAATAGCGACAGCGGTCTCGCCATTGGCACTGCGCTTGATTTTGACGAACCGGTGCGGCAGTCGGGGCAAGAGGCGAAGGCAACCGCGGAAATCATCACGACGCATGAGTCGCTGATGGAATCACTGGGCGTATCGGCGGAGGCAGAGGGGAGATATGGCTTTGCATCGGCAGGCCTGAAAGTCGACTTTTCGAAAAATACTTCATACAACTCTGTGTCAACGTTCGTTGTGGCAAAAATGGTCGTAAACAACCAAGTTGTGCGGGGACGGAACTTCCGCATTAAGGAGGACGCGCGTCGACTGCTAATGGCAGATTCGGACGCGTTTTCCACGGCCTACGGAGACTCCTTCGTCCGGGGTCAGTTCAGGGGCGGTGAATTTTTCGCGGTGCTCCGGATCACATCGTTGGATACGGCGGTTCAAACTGATCTTGCAGTGACCTTGCAGGCGGAAATCAACGGTGCCGTCGCTGCAGCTTCCTTCACGGGAAAATATGACACCTATAAGAGTGAAGCCCATTCACGGGTGGAACTCCATGTGGTGTTCTACCAGAAGGGCGGCGAGGGGGAGGAAGAAATAGGGACGACGACGAGCGTTGACGACGTTAAGGACCGCCTCAAGTCACTGCCGTCCGCTGTTGCAAGGCATCCCTTTCCGTATGAGATCGAAGTGGCGACCTACGACACGGTGCCGGTACCCGTCCCCCCGAAAATTTGGCAAGACGCCTTCGTAGTGGCGACGGCCGATGCAGATCGTCAGAGACTGAGTTATCTCCAGAAGTACAACGACTTCACGTTTGCGGCGGAACACCCGGAATTCTTCGAAGATCCTCCTCCTGCCACCGAAATCCGCGCGGCCACGCAGGCTTACGCGCGCGCTGTCGACGCCGTGACCCGCCACGCCATCCGGCTCTCAAGGGGCGAAATCGACCCGCCCCAACTCTTCGACCCGGCTGGGGTTGATCCGCCACTGCAGTTTCCGGCCGTCGAGTTGCGGCGGCGGATCGGTGGAGTAGAACGCAGTTACGCCGACTGGTACGAGAGGAGGGACCAGCCCGGCATTCTTTCCGACGACCGAAAGCTGGTCAATCAGGTTGCCTGGGCTGTACACGACCGCATCGACAATCTTGAAGGGATTGTGGATCCAGGCGGCGACCCGCTGAAGACAGAACACATGCGCGGTGAGGCGCTTGCACAAGCCGTGAACGGCATGGAGAAGTTCCGTATCGAGTGGTATCCCGACAACATGGGTATCACATCCATCGCACACCTTCCAGCGATGATCGCAAAGGACCGCCTCACCGAATTAGTGATCACAGGCGACCATAACGAGGGCGCGCTAACGAGTTTGCAAGGCATAGAGCAGCTGGAAAAGCTTGAGCTGCTCAATGTTGCGGGGAACCGGATCGGACAGGTACTCGACCCCGCGCGACTGGCGTTTCTGCGTGAGCTCGATGTTTCAAACAACGAGATCAGGGATGTGTCAGCTTTCGGGCACTATCCCAGCCTCGAGGTGCTCAGTATCGGGGGCAATCGGATCGCGGATATATCCCCGCTGGCAGCAGCGACCAAACTGAGGACCCTGCAACTAAGCGACGTTAAAATCACGCTCTGGTCGGACGATAAACCCGTTGAACATATGATGGCCAAGACTGAATTTGGGGTATGGAGTGTCGAGACGCACGACAATCCGTTGCAAGTAATTACCGGACTGGATGCAGTACCCGGCATCGCGAATCCCTTCTTGAACTTCGATCAGTTCAACGTCCGCTTCGGCGTCCTAAAGGACGGCCCGGACGCGCAGTTCCGCGGACGCGCCGAACGGATCGGCCTTTCCGAGAAATTCGCCGTCCACCTGGCCCGCGACGGCGAACGCCTCGAAGACGAGTGGCGTCTACTCAGTGTCAGCCGAGAACCCTCTGGTCCTCTGGCGGCGGAAGCATTCCAAGCAGTTCAAACATTCCCACTCGGAGCGAAACTAATTACCCTGATCAGCCCGGCCGCGAATTTCCTGATTTGGACGGCTGCACTTGAAGGAAACGCAGCGTCCACCCAGGCCAATGCCACGTTCCTGAAGGACTCCAGCTTCATCACGTGTGACGTGGAGCCATAGCCCTTGCATGGGACGTTCCTAGGCGAAACGTGTAAGGGCGTCGGAGAGCGGCGCGGACTACCGGCGTCCTCAGGGCGCCGGGGCCTATCAACGGTCGTCGGCGTCGAGCCACGCCAGGGCTGCTGTGACGAGCGCTTCGGTTCCGGTCCGCAGGGTTGGCTGGAGGACGGGCAGGAACATTGGCGAATGATTGGCCGGAATGTCTTCCTGGACCCGCCCGGCCAGCTCGGCGGCATGCCAGGCCTCCGGGTCCGTTCCGCCGATACCCCAGTAGGTGTAGGGGATGCGAGCGGCCCGGGGAATATCGCTGAAGTCTTCGCTGGCGGTCTGCAGGTCCAAGCCTCCGGCGCGGTCTCCAAAATAGTTGCTGAACGCCCCTGCGACGCGCGCGGTTGTTTCCTTGTCGTTGGCCGTAAGCGGGAACCTGTCGAAGATCTCGAACTCCGGTTCCTTCGGGCAACCGCTGGCTTGGCACTCGGCCTGGACGGTGCGGCGGATCGAGGCGAGAATGCGCTGCCGGACCGAATCGGTGTAGGTGCGAAGATTCAGTTCCAGGACCGCCTCGTCGGCAATGATGTTGCTTTTGGTGCCGGCCCGAAGGCTTCCGACTGTGAGGACGGCCGGTTCGGTCGGCGGGGTCTCCCGGGAAATGATCGGCTGGAGCCGGACGACGATCATGGCGGCCAGGACGACGGGGTCAACGGTGTTTTGCGGCATCGAGCCATGCCCGCCGCGGCCGTGGACCGTGATGCGGACGCTGTCCGCGCTGGACAGGACAGCCCCAGGCCGGGTGGCGACGCGGCCCGAGGGACCGGGCAGCACATGCTGGGCGAGGGCGACCTCCGGTGCCGGAATGCGGGCGAGAAGACCGTCGTCGATCATGGCCCGGGCGCCGTCGCCGGTTTCCTCGGCCGGCTGGAACAGCGCCACGAGCGTGCCTTTCCATAACTCCTGGTGCCCGGCGAACAACTGCGAGGCGCCCAGCAGGCATGCGACGTGGATATCGTGCCCGCAGGCGTGCATGACCGGCACCTGTTCTCCTGCCTGGTCCACCGCCGTGACAGTGCTCGCGTAGTCGGCGCCGGTCCCTTCCTTCAGGGGCAGCGCGTCCATGTCGGCGCGAAGCAGGACGGTAGGCCCACTCCCGTTGTGCAGCACTGCCGCAACTCCGGTTTTGCCGATCCCGGTCTCAACCTCGAAACCGTAAGAGGTCATGCAGCGCGCGACGTTTGCAGCGGTCCGGTGTTCCTGATGGGAGAGCTCCGGGTTCCGGTGGAGGTCTTGGTAGAAATCCTCCTGTTCGAGAAGGATTGAATCGTAGTGCTGCAGTATCTGCGCGGCCGCACCCATCTGGACTGTCCTTTCGTCCGGTTCCGGTGACCTGCCCGGTGCGGTCCCACGATACGCCGGCGGCTCCCGGGCTGAAAGAGCAGCTCTCGGCGCTGGGCGACAGTTGGCAGCTCTCACCCTCGGTACATCATTGCGAGGGCGTCCCTGGCCGGCCCCTTTAACTTCCACGGGTCCATCGCATCGTGCGGCAGCGCCGCCGTCGTGGCCGACCAAACAGCAGACCAGAACTCTTCTTCCGCGGAGCCTGTGTTCGGGGGGCGACGGATGAACCAGTCGTAGCCGCGGGGCCTCGGTGGCAGCCCGGCATCGGCCACATAAGCGTCGATGTCGTCGTCTATTGATTCCAGCTCAGCGTCTGTAAGCAACGACGGCGACCGGTGTTCGGTGCCGTCGGGGTAATGAGTGACGACCACTGTCTGACGGTCCCGGGGCGCAGCCGGAACTCGCACGAAGTTGCCCGGTCCTGCGGCCCAGACGACCAAGGCACCCCACCCGTTGTCGGTGGCGGGAATCCATCCCGCTGGCGCTTCGGAAAACTCCAAGGACTCCCACGGGTCGTTGCTCATGACCGCCATTCTCCACCGCTCCTGCGATTCTTGAAACGGAATCAGAGCCCGAACCCGAACGGAAAGGTATTGATTCTCGCGGCGGCCACCGTGTGCAAGGCCCTGGATCCCAGCCCCCCCAGATAGCTGGGGGACACACCGAGTCACAGTGCCGTCTTTGTTCACCCTTGAACAGGTGTGAGCTGCGGCCCAGCTCCCGATTGGCGCTGGTTAGAAGCGTCGTGTGCGCGCAAGCCGGGCCATACGCCCCGCAAACATGGTCCGTGTGGGTGGAGGCAACAAAAAAACCCCTGGAATCCTTGGATTCCAGGGGTTTTCCCTTGTGCGCGGAGGGGGACTTGAACCCCCACCCCCTTTCGAGGACTAGCACCTCAAGCTAGCGCGTCTGCCATTCCGCCACCCGCGCAGGTGGTAATTCGGAGGTTCCGACTCGCCTTTCGGCGTTTCGCTTCTCTCCGAAGCAGCGAGAAAAACTCTAACACGAACTTTGCGGAAAGATGGAATCGGGCCGAGTGGGTAGGCTGAACGTACGCGTGCCGGCGGCATAAACCCCGCCATTGCGCGCCGAAACCGCATTCGCTATGCAATAGGAGTGATCAATGTCTCACATCCGGCCCGAGGATGAAGTCGTCAACATCTGCCAGGAGCTCATCCGTATCGATACGTCCAACTTCGGGGACGGTTCCGGGCCGGGCGAACGCGCAGCAGCCGAGTACACGGCGGGGTTGATCTCGGAAGTGGGACTCGACGTCGAAATCTTCGAATCCGAGCCGGGCCGGGCCAACGTGGTCACCCGTCTGGCAGGGGAGGACCCGTCCGCAAGCGCCCTCGTGGTGCACGGTCACCTGGACGTCGTGCCGGCCCTGAAGGAGCAGTGGTCCGTGGATCCGTTCGGCGGCGAACTCAAGGACGGGCTGATTTGGGGCCGTGGCGCCGTGGACATGAAGGACATGGACGCGATGATCCTGTCCGTCATGCGGGACTTCGCGCGCACCGGGCGCAAGCCGAAACGGGACCTGATCTTCGCCTTCTTCGCGGACGAGGAGGCGGGCGGCACTTTCGGCGCGCGGCATGCCGTCGAAAAACGCCCCGAGCTTTTCGAGGGTGCAACGGAAGCGATCTCCGAGGTCGGCGGTTTCTCCGCAACCATCGGCGGGCAGCGCACCTACCTGCTGCAGACCGCTGAGAAAGGACTTTCCTGGCTGCGGCTGGTTGCCCACGGCCGCGCCGGCCACGGGTCCCAGATCAACACGGACAACGCCGTGACGCGGCTGGCCAGCGCCGTTTCGCGGATCGGTGAGCACAAGTGGCCGGTTGAACTGACGCCCACCACCAGGCAGTTCCTCGACGGCGTGACGGAACTCACCGGCGTCGAATTCGATCCTGACGATCCGGACAAGCTCCTCAAGGAGCTGGGAACCGTTGCCCGCTTCGTGGGAGCCACCCTGCAGAACACCACCAACCCCACCCAGCTCAGGGGCGGCTACAAGCACAACGTCATTCCCGAGTCCGCCGAGGCGCTGGTTGATTGCAGGACGCTTCCGGGCCAGGAGGAGCAGGTGTTGGAGATGGTCCGCGAATTGGCCGGATCCGGTGTGGAGGTCAGTTACGTGCACAACGATGTGTCGCTGGAGGTGCCGTTCTCCGGCAACCTTGTGGATTCCATGATCGACGCCCTGCACTCCGAAGACCCTGGCGCGAAGGTCCTGCCGTACACGCTCTCGGGCGGCACCGACAACAAGTCGCTTAGCCGGTTGGGGATCACTGGATATGGCTTCGCCCCGCTGCTGCTCCCGGACGACCTGGATTTTACGGGCATGTTCCACGGCGTGGACGAACGGGTCCCGGTGGATTCGCTCAAATTCGGCGCACGGGTCCTGAACACGCTGCTCACCAGCTACTGAGGATTCGCATGGGTCCCGAACAGCTGCTGCCGGACTCCCTGCTTGAACGGATCCGGGGGAGGGCGGCAGGCTATGACGAAAGGAATGAGTTCTTCTTCGAAGATCTCGAGGAACTCACTGCCGCCGGCTACCTGAAGGTTTTCGTTCCGGCTTCCGACGGCGGACCCGGGTTTGGTCTCGAAGCCGTCGCGGGCTGCCAGCGGCGGCTGGCGACGGCGGCCCCCGCCACCGCGCTGGCCGTGAACATGCATTTGGTCTGGACCGGAGTGGCCAGGGTCCTGGCGGACCGCGGTGACACCTCGCTGGACTTTGTGCTGAAGGAAGCTGCCGCCGGCGAGATTTTCGCCTTTGGAAACTCCGAAGCCGGCAACGACTCCGTCCTCTTTGACTCCCTCACGGAGGCGAAGCCGCTCACTGGCGGCAGCTATTCGTTCACGGGAACCAAGATCTTCACTAGCCTCTCGCCGGCCTGGACCCGGCTGGGAATCTTCGGCAAGGACACCTCTGCACGGAGCGGCGATGGCGAGCTGGTGCACGGATTCATTGACCGCACTGCCTCCGGTTATGAGATCCTCGACGACTGGAACACCTTGGGGATGCGCGCCAGCCAGTCCAATACGACCATATTGCGCGGTGCCACGGTGCCGGCAGACCGTATCTTCAGGAAGCTGCCGGTGGGGCCGAATGCGGATCCGCTGATCTTTGCCATTTTCGCGTGCTTTGAAACGCTCCTTGGCGCGGTGTACACAGGCATCGGCGAGCGGGCCCTGATCCTGGGCGTCGAGGCGGCCAGGCGCCGGACGTCGTTCAAGAATGGCGGCCGGAGCTACGCCCAGGACCCCGACATCCGGTGGAAGGTCGCTGAAGCAGCCATGGCAATGGACGCGCTCTATCCTCAACTTGCACAGGTGGCCAGGGACGTGGATCAGCTGGTGGATCACGGAAGCCAGTGGTTCCCGAAGCTCGTGGGGCTCAAGGTCCGCGCAACGGAGACCGCCCGGACGGTCGTGGATCTGGCGATCCGGGTCTCGGGCGGCTCAAGCTACTTCAGGGGAACGGAGCTCGAACGGCTCTACCGCGACGTCCTGGCCGGAATGTTCCATCCGTCGGACGACGAGTCGGCGCACAACACCGTTGCCAACGCCTGGCTGGGCCCGCTCGAGGAGTAGGGAGTTCGGGGCGCAGTGAAACTGCGCCCCGGCCGGGAGCGTGCCGGACCTAAACAGTCCTCTGAACCTGCGTGACGCGGCGGCGCAGCCAGAAGCGGCGGCCACCGCCCACATAGAGTCGGCTCCGCTCCAGTTCCCACTTGCCGTATTCGGAGTGTTCCACCAGACGCCGGCGCGCTTCGGGCAGTGAATCGTCAGGACTGAGCGTCAGTACCAGGTACTCGTACTGCCTCACGTAGTCCCGTTCCCGCAGGACCGAGCTGGTCAGAAAATGTTCCTTCATTGCTCTCCATTTTCGTCCTTTTCCCGCTAACGTGAAGTCATGAGCATCGATCCGCGTGTCGCGCTTCAGTCCCTGACCTCCGCCTTGGAAGAACATATGGTTGCAGCTTCAACGCGAAGGGGGGATGGCGACCCTGCGGTGGAAGCGGCATTTTTTGCAGTTGCTGATGCCTTTGAAGTCTACGAGGACGCGCTGTACGAGGCCTACAACGAAGTCACGCCGCTCCAGGTTTTCGACGACGAGGAAGACGAAGACGAAGACAGCGAAGTGGACGATGACGAGGATCTGGAGATCGTCGACGAGTGAATCGGTGGGGGAGGGGACCCCGGCCTCGCCGGACCAACTGATCAAGACGGAACTGCTGATCTAGACGGAACTGCTTGAGACGTCCTCGAGTGCGCGGGCAATTTCCGCCGGCAGGGGCGTTAACTGCGAATCCAGGATCTCTTTAAGCTGCACGGGCGTTCGGGGTCCCACGACCGCGGTGGCCACACCGTGCTGTGAAAGCAGCCAGCTCAACGCCACATCCAACGGGGACCGGCCCAGTCCGCGCGCCGCCATGGCAACCGCCTCGACAACCTGCGCCGCAGGCTGCTCCAAATAGGGTTCCACGTACGTGGCAAGGCGGGTTCCGGCAGCCCGCGAGTCGGCTGGAACATGCCCGCGATATTTGCCGGTGAGGACACCGCGGCCAAGGGGAGCCCACGCCATGAGTCCCAGCCCTGCATCCTCGACGGCTGGGATGATCTCCTCCTCGGGCTTGCGGCGGAGGAGCGAGTATTCCGACTGGCCGGCCACGAGCGGGAATCCGGCGACGGCAGCAGCCTTCGCTGTCTGCCAGCCGTTGTAGTTGGAGATCCCGGCGTAGCGTGCGCGTCCGCTGCGGACCGCAAACTCAAGGGCAGAGAGGGTCTCGTCCAGGGGAACATTGTGGTCCCACGCCTGGGCGAACCAGATGTCGACATAGTCGGTCCCCAGCCGGACGAGGCTCGCGTCCAGGGCGGACAGCATCGCGTTCCGCGAGGCGTCCACTTTCTGCCGTCCGTCCGACGCCGATAGTCCCGCTTTGGTGGAGATCACCACTTCCGTGCGGGAGACGACGTCGCCGAGCATTTCCCCCAGCATGGCCTCTGCCTGACCGTCGGCGTATGAAGCCGCCGTGTCCACCAACGTGCCGCCGCCGTCCACGAACGTCCGCAACAGTTCGGAAGCGTCCTGCTCATCAGTTTCACGGGACCATGACATGGTGCCGAGGGACAGGGCGGAGGCACGAAGCCCACTATTGCCGACGTAACGCTGCTGCATAGCAGCAAGCTTACGGGGAAACCACCGGTGTCATGACGTAGGGTCTTAGCGTGAACTGGTTTGAAGCGGCCCTGCTGGGTCTTGTGCAGGGACTGACCGAATTCCTCCCGATTTCATCGAGCGCCCACCTCAAAATTGTGGGCTCCTTTCTGCCAAATGCGGCGGACCCCGGCGCCGCCTTCACGGCGATCACACAGCTGGGTACCGAAACCGCCGTGATTGTCTACTTCTGGCGGGACATCGTCCGCATCGTCAAGGCCTGGTTCGGCTCGCTAAGGGGACGGGTCTCGCGCCAGGACCCCGACGCCCGAATGGGCTGGCTTGTGATCCTGGGCAGCCTGCCCATCATTGTCCTGGGCCTCCTGTTCCAGGACCAGATCGAATCAGTCCTTCGCAGCCTGTGGATCGTGGCCACCACACTGATCGTCTTCGGCCTGATCCTCGCCGTGGCAGACGCCATCGGCAAGCAGGACCGGGACCTGACCGGACTGACGTACCGGCACGGCATTCTCTATGGTCTCGCCCAGGCCATGGCCCTTATCCCGGGGGTGTCCCGCTCCGGAGGCACCATCACTGCGGGTCTCCTGATGGGTTACACCCGGGAAGCCGCCGCCAGATACTCATTCCTGTTGGCCATTCCGGCGGTCTTCGGCAGCGGCCTCTACCAGCTTTTCAAAGTCGTGGCCAAGGACGGGGTGAGCGGGCCGTTCGGTCTGCCCGAGACAGCCCTGGCCACGGTCATTGCCTTCGTTGTGGGATACGTCATCATCGGCTGGTTCCTGAAGTTCATTTCAACCCGCAGCTACCGGCTCTTTGTCTGGTACCGGATCTTCCTGGGCCTGGCCCTCTACCTGCTGCTCGGTTTCAATGTCATCAGCGCCTAGCACTAGGCTTGGGCTGTGAAGTCCTGGATATCCCGCCCCGTTCCTGAGCTGCCGGGCAAAATGCCTGCCCTCCGCCTGTTTGACACAGCCGCGGGCGGGTTCGTCACCCTCCAGGCCAACGGTGAGCAGTCAATGTACGTCTGCGGAATCACCCCGTATGACGCCACCCATATGGGGCACGCAGCCAGCTACGTCGCTTTTGACCTGCTGAACCGCGCCTGGCGGGACGGCGGGCAGCAGGTGTCCTACGTCCAGAACGTCACGGATGTGGACGACCCCCTGCTGGAACGCGCGGCCGCCACCGGCGTCGACTGGCGCGAGCTGGCGGCCAGCCAAATCGAGCTCTTCCAGACTGACATGGAAGCCCTCAACGTCCTGGCACCCGACCACTACGTGGGTGCTGTCGAAGCCATGCCGCTGATCGTCCCGGCCATCGAGCGGCTCCTGCACCTGGGCCTGGCCTACCGCGTCAAAAGCACACCCGGTGAGCCCGACGGGGACGTCTACTATGACGTCGAGGCCGCCGGCAAGCACGCCGTCGACGTCGGCGCCTGGACACTCGGAGCCGTCTCCGGCCTGCCTGAGTCTGAAATGCTTGAACTGTTCGCCGAACGCGGCGGAGATCCCGGGCGCGCCGGCAAACGCCAGGCGCTTGACCCGCTGCTATGGCGGGTGGCCCGTGACGGCGAGCCCAGCTGGGCCGGCGGCGAGCTTGGCCAAGGACGCCCCGGCTGGCATATCGAATGCACAGTCATTGCCCAGGAGTACCTGCCGGCACCCTTCACGGTGCAGGGCGGCGGCTCCGACCTCGTCTTCCCGCACCACGAAATGGGGGCAGGCCACGCCTATTCGCTCTCGGGCGTGCCCTTGGCGAAGCATTTTGCCCATGCCGGGATGGTGGGGCTGGACGGCGAAAAAATGAGCAAATCCAAGGGCAACCTTGTCCTGGTGTCCAAGATGCGGGCCGCGGGGGAGGAACCTGCCGCCATCCGGCTGGCCATCCTTGCCCACCACTACCGCTCAGACTGGTCCTGGACCGAGGATGGCTTCTCGGATGCCAAGGAACGGCTTGAACGCTGGCGCACAGCGCTGGCCGTGGCACCGGACGGCTCGGCCGCGACTCTTCTGGAGGAAATGCGTGCGGCACTGGCCGCCGACCTTGACGCTCCCACGGCGCTGGCCGCGGTCGACCGCTGGGCCGAACGGGCGCTGGCCGGCGGCGTGAACAGGTCCGCGGCCGACCGCGCCCTAGTGAGCGACGCCGTCGACGCGCTGCTCGGCATCGAACTGTAAAAATCTGCCCGTAGCGGCGGGCTTTACGGCTTGTCCTTGCCCCTCCTTTTCAGGTAGCGCTCGAACTCCCTGGCGATGGACTCACCGCTGGCCTCGGGAAGGTCGGCGGTGTCCTTGGCCTCTTCAAGCTGCCTCACGTAGGCGGCGATTTCCGGGTCGTCCGTTGCCAATTCGTTGACGCCGCGTTCCCAGGCGTCGGACTCCTCGGCCAGCTCGTGGGTGTCCAGCGGAACCTGCAGCAGTTCCTCGACGCGGTGCAGCAGGGCCAACTGCGCCTTGGGCGAGGGCGCCTGGGCCACGTAATGCGGTACGGCCGCCCACAGAGACACCGTGGGAATTCCCGCGAGCAATGCCACCTCGGACAGCACCCCCACGATGCCCACCGGCCCCTCGTACTGGGAGGCCTCCAGGTTCAGCCGTTCGCGCAAGGCAGCGTCGTCGGTCGAAGTACTGACCGGGATAGGACGGCTGTGCGGCACGTCCGCCAGCAGGGCACCCACCAGCACCACGTAGTCCACGTGGAGGGCCTCGGCGTGGACCAGCAGCTCGGCCGTGTAGGCACGCCACTTATAGGACGGCTCGGTTCCCTGGACGAAAATCACGTCAACATTGGTTTCGGGTGCACTGGCCTTGTAAATGCGCGTGGACGGCCACTTGATCTTGCGTTCCCCGGAGGCCGTTCGCCGTACTGTGGGCCTGGTGAACTGGAAGTCGTAATATTCGTCGGCGTCAATGGAACCGACCTTTTTCCCGGCCCACAGCTTGTTGAGATATCGCAATGCGTCGCTGGCCGCTTCCCCGGCGTCATTCCAGCCTTCGAAGGCGGCAAGCATCACTGTAATGCGCTGTCCCTCCGGAACTGGCTGCAGCAGCTGCTCCGGCTCGGGCGCTGTACCCGGTTCGGTGGTATCTCCGTCGAAGCTATTCATCCCTTCACCCTACTTCCAAGACTGTTCCCGATGCAGTGAATGAACCGCCCACATCCGGTCCGGACCGGGGAATAAGGCCGGCCGCCCTGCCACATTCCCGCAATATTCGCCGAGGGCGTAGGCGCCACCGCTTGGAAGGGCGCTGCCACATGGGGCCCGTAGACTGGAAGGCATGCGATCCTCAGCCGACCAGCCCCTGCTCAAAGCCGTTTTATGGGACATGGACGGCACCATAGTCGACACCGAACCGTATTGGATTGAGGCCGAGCACGAGCTCGTGGCTGCGCACGGCGGAAGGTGGTCCCACGAGCAGGCCATGCAGCTCGTGGGCCAATCCTTGGTATTTTCTGCCGGCGTTCTCCAGAAGGCCGGCGTCAGCCTCGAAATTCGGGAAATCATCGATACCCTGACCGCGCAGGTCATCAGCCGGGTGCGGCAGAATGTCCCGTGGCGCCCCGGAGCGCGTGAACTGCTCGACGAACTTTTCAGCGCGGGTGTGCGTTGTGCCCTTGTGACCATGTCAGAAGCGCCGCTTGCCCGGGAAATCGTGGCCAGCCTGCCACGGCCGTACTTCGAGTTCCTGGTCACCGGCGATACCGTCACTAAGGGCAAGCCGGACCCCGAGGCTTACCTCAAGGCCGTGGAACTGCTCAGGCAGGACGACTTGGAACTCACCGTGGACCATTGTGTGGCGTTGGAGGACTCAGCCCCGGGTGTAGCCGCCGCCCTCGCCTCCGGAGCGATGACCGTTGCCATTCCGCACATCGTGCCGCTGCCCGCCGATCCGCGCCGGGCCACGTGGGACTCGCTGGAAAACCGGGGAGTCACCGACCTCCAGGGCCTCGTCGCCCTCAGGCATGGATTGGCCAAGGCCGCATCAACGCTGGAAAGCGTCAATTAAAGGAGTAGCGCACGTGTCCGACCCCGCTTCAACCGGCCCCGCCCCGCAGGACAGCGGCAGCCGCCGCGAGGGCATACGCCTGGGCAAGATTGCGGGCATTCCCGTCATCCTTGCGTATTCGTGGTTCATCATCGCCGCCTTCACCGTCGTCGTATACGGCCCTGTGCTGCAGCACAACAACCCGGCTCTCGGCGCCGCGGCCTACTACGTCGCCTTCGCGTACGCGCTATTGCTCCTCATCTCGGTCCTGGTCCACGAACTGGCCCACGCCCTGACCGCAAAAATCTATGGCTGGCCCAGCGAGAAGATTGTCCTCAACCTCTGGGGCGGCCACACGCAGTTCGAAAGCTTCACGGCCACCCCCGGGCGGTCGGTTCTCGTGGCGCTTGCGGGTCCGGCCGCCAATTTTGTGCTTGCCGGGGCGGCCTGGCTGCTGATATCCACAGCCAACCTGGCCGGCGTAGCAGACATCCTGACCAACATCTTCTTCTGGGCCAACCTGGTGATCGGCATTTTCAACGTCCTGCCCGGCCTGCCACTCGACGGCGGCCGGCTTGTCGAGTCCGCTGTCTGGAAAGCCACCGGCAGCCACGCGAAGGGCACCATCGCCGCCGGGTGGGGCGGGCGCATCATTGTCATCGCCTTGGGAGTGTGGTTTCTTGCGCTTCCCGTTCTCCGCGGAGACACGCCGGACACCAGCAACCTGCTGATCACTGTCCTCGTCGGCGGATTCCTCTGGATGGGCGCGTCGGCATCCATCCAGCAGGGCCGCCTGCGCAGCCGCCTCCATTTGGTGAGCGCAGCGGCGCTGGCCGAACCCGCCGTCGGACTTCCGGAATCGGCAACCGTGGCGGACGTCCTGGACCTGACAGCGGGCGGCCGCAACGGCGTCGTGCTGTGTGCTCCCGACGGCAGGCCCAGCAGCCTCGTGGACTACGCTGCCCTGGCAGCCGTCCCGGCAGCGGTGGCCGCAACAACTCCAGCCACCGCAGTTGCCTACGCCCTCGGGGCGGGCGCGTACGTGCCGGAGTGGTCCAAGGGCCAGGAACTGATCCAGTACCTCTCACAGCTGGACGGCCATGACTACGCAGTTATTGACCACAACGGGCGCGTGACCGGCATCCTGCGGCAGTCCACCGTGGTGACGGCCGTTACAGGCAAGGCGCCCCGCGAAAACAGGCGCCCACAGGGCCAGAGCCGGTAGAGTTACGTGCCGGTCGTGAAATCGGCAGCCGAGCCACAGAGCAGCCTGCCCGGGCCGCCATGGAGCACGGCGACACAGCTTTACAGGAGCGAGGAATAGTCATGAGCAGCGAACTTGCCGCCAACGGGTCCAGCGCGGCCCCTTCCGCCACGGTACCCGGCACGGGGACGGAAACGGCGGCAGGTACGGCGGACCAGCCGGTCGGCGCTGCCCGGCGGCGGGGACCCTTCCGCGAGGGCGAGCGTGTGCAACTGACTGACGAGCGCGGCCGCATGAATACCATCAGCCTCGAATCCGGCGGAGCGTTCCACACGCACCGCGGCTTCCTCAACCACGACGACATCATCGGCCAGGTGGACGGATCGGTCGTCGTCAACAACGTGGGCCAGCAGTACCAGACCCTCCGGCCCCTCCTCTCCGACTTCGTCCTGTCCATGCCCCGCGGCGCGGCAGTGGTTTACCCGAAGGATGCCGGCCAGATTGTCACCATGGCGGACATCTTCCCCGGGGCGAGGGTGGTGGAAGCCGGCGTGGGATCCGGTGCGCTTTCCATCTCGCTCCTCCGTGCGGTGGGAGACCAGGGATACCTGCACTCGTTCGAACGCCGCGAGGAATTCGCTGCGATCGCCCGCGGCAACGTCGAGACCATTTTCGGCGGACAGCACCCGGCCTGGAAGATCTCGCTGGGCGACTTCCAGGAGGAAGTGGTCCGCAGCGAAGAACCCGGTTCCATCGACCGCGTGGTGCTGGACATGCTCGCTCCCTGGGAATGCCTCGATGCCGTGGCCACTGTCCTTGCGCCCGGCGGTGTCTGGATCAACTACGTCGCCACCGTCACCCAGCTCTCGCGGACGGCCGAGGCCATCCGCGCCGATGGCCGCTTCACCGAGCCGGACGCGTGGGAATCCATGGTCCGCGGCTGGCACCTTGAAGGCCTCGCCGTCCGCCCCGACCACCGGATGGTGGCCCACACCGGCTTCCTGCTGGTCACCCGGCGACTGGCCGACGGCGTCACCGGGATCTCCGTGAAGCGACGCCCGTCCAAGACCGACTTCAACGAGGACGATGTCAACGCCTGGACCCCCGGAGCTGTGGGGGAGCGCCTGGTCTCGGACAAGAAGCTGCGGCGGGCTGCACGCGACGCGATCGCGGGCACCAACGTCAAAGACGATCCGGAGATCACAAACTAGTCCGTATTTCGGATGTCTCCAGCAGTACTCGCCAACTTGGGGCTATGGTCTTAACAGAAGCGCAGGAAGGGGCTGATGCATCATGGAGACGCCGAACAATGACTCTGTACCTACGCCGGCCGAGCAGGCAGCGGCCAATGAGCTGTCTGTTGCAGACCGGCAGGTCAATATCCTTCGGGACAAGCTACGGCACATCGACCGTCAGCTGGCAGCTGCCACGCAGAACAACTCCAAGCTCGTGGCGATGCTGGAAACGGCCAAGTCCGAGATCCTTCGGCTGAAGAATGCCCTCGACCAGGAGGGCCAGCCGCCGTACAGCTTCGGCACCATCCTCCAGCTGAACCCGCGGCGCCAGCCGACGTCCGGCAGCAGCGGACAGGCCGCAACCGAGGAATCGGTGGACATCTTCAACGCCGGACGGAAGATGCGGGTGGGCGTCAGCCCGCTCGTCAACATGAACCAGCTTGCGGTGGGCCAGGAGGTCCTCCTTAACGAGGCGCTGCTCGTGGTGGCCGGCCTCGGGTACGAGCGCGCCGGCGAACTCGTGACGCTCAAGGAAATGCTGGGCCCGGACCGCGCCCTCGTCCTGGGCCGGGCAGACGAGGAACGCGTCATCCGGCTGGCCGGGCCGCTCCTCGCCGAGAAGCTGCGGGTGGGCGACGCCCTGTCCATCGATTCCCGGACCGGCTACGCCCTCGAAAAAGTCCCGCGGTCCGAGGTGGAGAACCTCGTCCTCGAGGAAGTCCCTGACATCACCTATGAGGACATCGGCGGCCTTGGCCCCCAGATCGAACAGATCCGGGACGCCATCGAGCTGCCGTTCCTGCATCCGGACCTTTACCGCGAGCACGGCCTGAAGGCGCCCAAGGGCATCCTGCTCTATGGCCCTCCCGGCTGCGGCAAGACCCTCATAGCCAAAGCCGTGGCCAACTCCCTGGCTGCCAGGGCGGCCGAGCGGTCCGGCAACATTGACCTGAAGAGCTACTTCCTTAACATCAAGGGACCGGAACTCCTCGACAAGTACGTCGGCGAAACCGAGCGCCACATCCGGCTGATCTTTTCCCGCGCCCGTGAAAAGGCCTCGGACGGCAGCCCTGTGGTGGTGTTCTTCGACGAGATGGACTCCCTGTTCCGGACACGCGGCACCGGTATCTCCTCGGACGTCGAGACCACCATCGTGCCGCAGCTGCTGAGCGAGATCGACGGTGTGGAGCGCCTGGACAACGTCATTGTCATCGGTGCCTCGAACCGGGAAGACATGATCGACCCCGCCATCCTTCGGCCGGGGCGCCTGGATGTGAAGGTCAAGATCCAGCGGCCTGACGCAGAAGCAGCGGCCGACATCTTCAACAAGTACATCACCACGGACCTGCCGTTCCATGAGGACGACCTCGCCGAGCATGACGGCGACGTCGAGGCGACCGTCGACGCCATGATCCAGCGCACCGTGGAAGCCATGTACTCCACCGAGAAGTCCAACGAGTACCTCGAGGTCACCTACGCCAACGGTGACACGGAGATGCTGTACTTCAAGGACTTTAACTCGGGAGCGGTGGTGCAGAACGTCGTTGACCGCGCCAAGAAGTATGCGATCAAGGACCTTCTGATGACGCAGCAGAAGGGCCTTCGGATCGATCACCTGCTGAGGGCAGTGGTCGACGAGTTCCGGGAGCATGAGGACATGCCGAATACCACCAACCCCGATGACTGGGCCCGCATCTCCGGTAAGAAGGGCGAACGCATCACCTACATCCGCACCATCGTCCAGGGCAAGGCGGGGCAGGAGCCAGGCAAGTCCATCGAGACCATGCCCAACACGGGCCAGTACCTGTGACGGCCGGTTCCGAGGCATCACCCGGGGGAGCCCTGCCCCCGGGCGGCGCCATGCGCGTGATGGGGTCGGAAACCGAATACGGCATCCATGCGCCCTCGGCACCCGGGGCAAACGCCACCATGATGTCCGCCCGGGTGGTGCAGGCCTATGCCCAGGTCACCCGGCTGCGCGCTGCAGGCGGCGCCGAGACCCGGTGGGACTACACGGATGAGGAGCCCCTTCACGACGCCCGCGGCTGGACGCTGGAACGGGGACAGGCCCACCCGAGCCAGCTGACGGACCAGCCCCCGGTGCTGGATGCGGAGGCCGTGGCCCTGGCCTACGGCCGGGACGAGCTGGACCTGGATGGTGAGGACGAATCCGGTTCCCTCCTGATGAACATGGTCCTTGGCAACGGTGCCCGGCTGTACGTGGACCATGCGCATCCGGAATATTCCAGCCCGGAAGTGACCAACCCGGCCGGCGCCGTGGCCTGGGACGCGGCTGGCGACCTCGTGGCGCTGTCCGCGGTCCGGCGGCTGGCCGGTGACCCTGAGCTCCCGCCAATCAATCTTTACAAGAACAACACCGACAACAAGTCCGTCTCTTATGGTTCCCACGAGAACTACCTCATGCCGCGCTCGGTCCCCTTCAGCGACATCGTGAAGGGACTGACGCCGTTCTTCGTGACACGCCAGATCATCTGCGGCTCCGGCCGGGTGGGGATCGGGCAGGACAGCTCCCGACCCGGCTACCAGATCAGCCAGCGTGCGGACTTCTTCGAGGCTGAGGTGGGCCTGGAAACCACCATCCGCCGCCCCATCATCAACACCCGTGACGAGCCGCACGCAACTGCCGACAAGTACCGCCGTCTCCACGTGATCATTGGCGACGCTAACCTCAGCCAGGCCTCCAACTACCTCAAGTTCGGAACCACGGCCATGGTCCTGAGCCTCATCGAGGCCGGACTGGCCCCGCGGATTGAAGTCCACGAACCCGTCGCTGCGCTGCAGACCGTCAGCCACGACACATCCCTGACAGCGAAAATCAGGCTCGTGGACGGGCGGCGTGTCACGGCGCTGGACCTCCAATGGATGTACCACGAGGCCGCCGCCAAGCTCGCCCAGGACACCGGCGTGGCAGATGCGGTGGATGGCGACGGACATACCCATGCCGTGCTGGACCAGTGGGCCGCCACGCTGACCCAGCTGGATAGTGACCGCTCCGCCGCGGCCAACTCCGTCGAGTGGCTGGCCAAGCTGTCCATCCTCGAGGGTTACCGGCAACGGGACGGCCTCGACTGGGACGATGCCCGCCTCGGCCTGGTGGACTTGCAGTGGGCGGATATCCGGCCCGAAAAGGGCCTGTACTACCGCCTGCTGGCGCGGGAGCGCATGCAGCGAATAGTTAACGACGCCGACATCGCCGCCGCGGTGACCGAACCGCCGTCGGACACGAGGGCATACTTCCGCGGACGCTGCGTCAGCAGCTTCAGCAGGGACGTGGTGGGCGCCAGCTGGGATTCGGTCATCTTCGATGTTCCCGGTTACGGAAGGCTCCAGCGCGTCCCGACGAGGGAGCCGCTTCGCGGCACAAAGGCCCTGACGGGAGCCTTGTTTGCCCGGCACCGCGAGGCCGGACCGTTCCTTGCAGAACTGCTTGGATCGGCACCTGCTCCGCCGCCGGCATAAACCCCCCGAAGAGCCGCTTCGCGTGGCAATATGGGCATACAGGATGTCCCGCCGGAGATGGCGGGACTGCGAGAAGGAGATGAACATGGCAGGGCAGGAGCAGCAGCAGCCGCAGCCACGCGACAGCGAGGTCGAGGAAGAGGTCCCCGTGCCGCCCGCACCGGCGGAGGGACAGGCATCCGCATCCACGCAGGGTGTTGACGACCTCCTGGACGAAATCGACGGCGTACTGGAATCCAACGCCGAGGAGTTCGTCCGGGCATTCGTGCAAAAGGGCGGACAGTAACCCGGCAGCGCCCCAACCCGCACCGGGCACGGAAGCCTGAGGTACCGCTGAATTACACGTTGAAGGAGTGCACCAGTGCAGGAGACAACAGCCAACAAGGTAGCCGCAAACGCGACGTCGTCGTTCACTGAGCATCTCCAACGCGACCGTCCGGAACTGCTTCCTTACAACAGGCCGTTCCTGGTCAGCGAGACCGCCGGCCAGCCGCTGCAGGTGCCACATGCCACCACAATCGTCGCCATGACGTACGCCGGCGGCGTCGTCATGGCCGGTGACCGCCGTGCGACCATGGGCAACATCATTGCCAGCCGCCACATAGAAAAGGTCTTCCCGGCGGACCAGTATTCAGTGCTCGGCATCGCCGGGACGGCGGGCATCGCCATCGACCTCACGCGGCTGTTTCAGGTTGAGCTGGAACACTACGAAAAGATTGAGGGGACGCTGCTGAGCCTGGACGGCAAAGCCAACAGGCTCGGTGCGATGATCCGCGGAAATCTGGCGATGGCCATGCAGGGACTCGCGGTAGTCCCGTTATTTGCCGGCTTCGACACCGCGGCCCAGATGGGCCGGTTGTTCTCCTATGACGTCACGGGCGGCCGGTACGAGGAACAGGAGCACCATGCCGTCGGTTCCGGGTCCATGTTCGCCCGCGGTGCACTTAAAAAACTCTGGCGACCCAACCTCGCCGAGGACGAAGCAGTCTCCGTTGCCATCGAGTCCCTCTATGACGCAGCCGACGACGATTCCGCCACGGGCGGCCCGGACCCTGTCCGGCAGCTCTGGCCGGTGGTATACACGGTCAACCGTGCCGGAGCCCGGCGCGTTGCCGAGCGCGAACTCGCCGCCGTCGCCGGCACTATCATCGAGGCCCGGGCAGCTGCCCGGCGGGAGGCCTGACATGACCCAGCAGTTCTATGTATCGCCCGAGCAGCTGATGAAGGACCGTGCGGACTTCGCACGGAAAGGCATCGCCCGGGGCCGGTCCGTGGTGGTCGTGAGCTGCGAGGACGGCATTGCCCTTGTGGCTGAGAACCCCTCTCCCTCGCTCCACAAGATCGGCGAGATCTACGACAAAATCGCCTTCGCCGCAGTGGGCAAATACAACGAGTTTGAAAGCCTCCGGCAGGCCGGAGTGCGCTACGCGGATGTCCGCGGCTATTCCTATGACCGCGAGGACGTCACCGCGCGGGGGCTGGCCAGTGTCTACGCACAGAGCCTGGGCGCTGTCTTCACGGCTGAGCAGAAGCCCTTTGAGGTGGAACTTGCCGTTGCCGAGGTCGGGGCGTCCCAGGACCGGGACCATCTGTACCGGCTCACCTTTGACGGCTCGATCGCGGATGAGCAGGGCTTCATCGTGATGGGCGGCCAGGCCGATAAAGTCTCCGGGGCTGTCGAGACGGGGTGGCAGCGCGACCTTTCCTTCGCCGCCGCGATCCGGCTCGCCGTCCAGGGGCTTGTCACGGACAACGAGTCACCCGACCTTCCGGCCAAGGCACTGGAAGTTGCGTTACTGGACAGGGGGTCGGAAAGCAGCAGGGGGACCCGGCGGGCGTTCCGGAGGCTGTCCGACGCCGACGTCATGGAACTGCTGGCTGAGGAGAGCTGAGATGGACAAGAGGATCTTCGGTATTGAGACCGAATTCGGCATTTCGTATTCGAGCCCCGACTCCCGCCCGCTGGCCCCGGAGGAAGTGGCACGGTACCTGTTCCGCAAGGTCGTGAGCTGGGGACGGTCATCCAACGTCTTCCTGACCAATGGTTCGCGCCTCTACCTGGACGTGGGATCGCACCCGGAATACGCCACCGCCGAATGCGACGACCTCGCACAGCTGATCGCCCACGACCGTGCCGGGGAACTCATTCTTGATGACCTCGTGGACGAAGCCCAGTCCAGGCTCGCCGCGGAAGGCTTCAACGGGACGGTCTACCTCTTCAAGAACAACACCGACTCCGCAGGCAACTCCTACGGCAGCCACGAGAACTACCTGATTCCCCGCCGGGGTGAATTCACTCGCCTCGCGGAAATCCTCATCCCGTTCCTCGTCACCCGCCAGCTCATTGCCGGGGCCGGGAAGATCCTCAAGACGCCGCACGGCGCGACCTACGCCTTCTCCCAGCGCGCCGATCACATCTGGGAGGGTGTTTCCTCCGCCACCACGAGGTCCCGGCCGATCATCAACACCCGCGACGAACCGCATGCGGACGCCGAGTTCTACCGCAGGCTCCACGTCATAGTCGGCGACTCCAACATGTCGGAAACCACGGCGCTGCTCAAGGTCGGCACGGTCGACCTCATCCTGAGGATGATCGAAGCCGGCGTCATCATGCGTGACATGCGGATGGAAAATCCGATCCGCAGCATCCGCGAAATTTCCCATGACTTGAGCGGCCGCGCCCTGGTCCGGCTCGCCAACGGGCGCCAGCTCACTGCGCTGGAAATCCAGCAGGAGTACCTGAACAAGGTCACGGCCTTCGTTCAGGAACACGGCGCGCACAACCCGCACGTCCCGCGGATCCTGGACCTGTGGGGGAGGACCCTGCAGGCCATTGAAAGCGGCGACACGAGCACCATCGACACCGAAATCGACTGGGCCATCAAGAAGAAGCTCATGGACGGTTACCGGAACCGCCACGGCCTGGGACTTGATGCCCCGCGCATCGCGCAGCTGGACCTTACCTATCACGACATTTCGCGCACCCGCGGCCTCTACTATCTCCTCCAGGCACGCGGGGCGGTCCGGCGGGTCACCGAGGACACGGCCATCAAGGACGCGGTGGATGCACCGCCGCAAACGACGAGGGCAAAGCTGCGCGGCGACTTCGTCCGCCGGGCGCAGGAGCTGGGACGCGACTACACGGTGGACTGGGTGCATCTGAAGCTCAACGACCGCGCCCACCAGACCATCCTGTGCAAGGATCCGTTCCGCAGCGTTGATGAGCGCGTGGATGCCCTCCTGGACTCCATGGGCTGATACCCAGCTTCAGGCGTTACTCTGGAAAGAGGCTGTTTTTCGGCCCCGACTGCTTTGCCGCTGGCACTCCGCGCCCGGCTCAGCATCCATCTTGCCCCGACGAAAGTTCTTACGTGCGCCGACTACTAGCAATTCTCATTCCCGGACTGCTTCTGCTGACCGCCTGCGGCGGCGGACAGCCTGCAGCCCCGGAACCGACCAGCCAGTCCGCGGGTGAGACCGCCAAGCTGGACTCCCTCAAGCTGACGGAAAACGGAGACAAGAAAGCTCCGAAGGTCGAATTCACCAAGCCCCTCGATGTCACCGAGCCCACCGTCAAGGTCGTCACCGAAGGCAGCGGGGAGCGGGTCAAGGCCAATCAGATCGCTGAGGTCTCCGTCCTGGCGCTGAACGGCAAAGACGGATCCACCCTGGATGACACTTTCGCCAAGGAACCGCAGGCCATCGAGCTGAGCGACGACTTCAAGACCAAGAGCCCCATCATTTACAACGCTTTTGTGGGCGCGAAGATCGGTTCCCACCTTGCCTTGGCCGCTCCGGCACAGGCCGCCTCACAGGGCGCCGCGGCCCAGCCGTCTCAGCTCCTCATCATCAAGGTGCTGTCGGCCAAGGACGCGCCCAAGGTGCTGGACAAGCCCGAGGGCGACACCGTTACTCCGCCGGCAGGCCTGCCGGCCGTCACGGAAAAGGACGGCGTGCCCGAGCTCAACGTCAAGGGCGTCGCCGCACCCAAGAAGCTCATCGCCCAGGACCTGATCAAGGGCAAGGGTGCCGAGGTTAAGGCCACGGACACGCTGACCGTGAACTACGTGGGCGTTGCACTGGCGAGCGGCAAGAAGTTTGATTCGAGCTTCGACCGCAAGGAGAAGGCCTCCTTCCCGTTGAGCAATGTCATCAAGGGCTGGACCCAGGGACTTGCCGGCAAGACCGTGGGCTCCCGCGTTCTGCTCGTCATCCCGAAGGATCTCGCCTACGGCGACGCGGGCCAGGGCGATGCCAAGGGCGACCTCGTGTTCGTCGTTGACATCCTCGGCGTCAAATAAGTCCTCCACAGCAGTTCCCCTACCAAGCAGAAGGAGCAACCATGTCATTTGGTCAGCGAGACCTCGACCGCCAGAAGCCGGAAATTGATTTCCCTGAAGGCCCGGTTCCCACCGATCTGGTCATCACGGACCTCATCGAGGGTGACGGTCCTCAGGCGAAGGCCGGGGACACCGTCTCCACCCACTACGTCGGTGTGGCCTGGTCCACCGGTGAAGAGTTCGACGCATCGTGGGGCCGGGGCGCGCCCCTGGACTTCCGCGTGGGCGTCGGCCAGGTCATTCAGGGCTGGGACCAGGGCCTTCTCGGCATGAAGGTCGGCGGCCGCCGCCGGCTCGAGATCCCCTCGGAGCTCGCTTACGGCTCGCGCGGTGCCGGCGGAGCCATCGGCCCGAACGAGGCCCTGATCTTCGTTGTGGACCTCGTGGGCGTCCGCTAACCCAGCAGCTGTTCTTGCACCACCCCGGCGTCTCCATCAGATGCCGGGATGGTGCGCAGCCGAAGGCGCGGTAACAATCGGAAGCAAATTCCGAATCGTTGCCGCGCTTTCGCTTTTTTCCCGGGACAGCTTTAGTAACCTAGCGAGAGTGTCCGCCATACGTACTGAACGCCTGCTGAACCTCCTGATCGCCCTCCTGAACTCCAAGTACGGGCTGCGCCGCAGCGAGCTGCGGGAGACGATCTACCACGTCGGAGCGGCCACCGACGCAGCCTTTGGCCGGATGTTCGAGCGGGACAAGAACGACCTGCGGGACTTCGGGTTCGACGTCGAAACGGTCACGGACCACGGCTGGAGCTCGGACGATCCCGCCACCACGCGGTACCGCATCGGCAAGGAGTCGAACCGGTTGCCTGACGTGAAACTCACGCCCGACGAATGGACGGTTCTTCTGCTGGCCTCCCAGCTCTGGGAGCAGGCAGCCCTCGGCCCTGCCGCCACGAATGCCATGCGCAAGCTCCAAGCGTCGGGTGGCCTGGCAGACGTCGAGCTGCCTGCCGGCGTGCAGCCCCGCATCAAGCCCGCAGGCCAGGCGTTCGAGGACCTGATTGCCGCGATGCACACCCAGCACGCCGTCCGGTTCCGCTACCTCGCCGGCAGCACCGGCAGGGAGGAAGAGCGGGTGGTCGAGCCCTGGGGGCTCGGCAGCCGGTTCGGCCAGTGGTACCTCGTGGGCTTTGACCGGGTCCGTGGCGCGCAGCGGTACTTCCGGCTCTCGCGATTCACCTCGGCGGTGTCGGTGCTGGCGAAGGAGACCTTTACGCCTCCGGCCGGCTTCAACGTCCGCGCCGAACTTGATAGCCTCCCGGAACTGCCGCTCCAGTCCGCCGTCGTGGATGTCCGCGAAGACCGCCTGCTGGGGCTGCGGAAGCGGGCCGCCGCCGTCGGCCCGCCAGAAGGAACGCCCAACGGCGGGTGGGACCGGCTGGCGGTTCCCTACCGTGACGCTGAACTGCTGGGTGAGGAACTGGCCTCCTACGGCCCCAACGCCAAGGTCGTGGCACCCGAAGAGCTCGCCGCCGCAGTGCAGCGTCGCCTGGCAGGCGCCGCCGCGTTCCTTGCGGCACCCCTGCCGTCCTACACATTCTCCGACGCGGGCCCCGGAAAGCGCGCCCGCAAACGCACCTCCGAAGACCAGCTGGCGCGCATGCTCCAACTGGTGCCGTTCCTCGTGCACAACCAGGGACTCCATATCCAGGACGTGGCGGACAAGTTCGGCATTACCCGCAAGGAACTCGAAAGCGATCTGCTGATCCTCATCTGCTCTGGACTTCCGCAGGGATATCCCGACGAGCTGCTCGACATCCAATGGGAGGACGACCACGTCTTCATCACCCAGTCGCTGGAACTGAACCGGCCGGTCCGCTTCACGGTGGACGAGGCCTGCGCCCTGCTGACGGGGCTCGAGACCCTCAACGGCTTGCCCGAGCTCGCCGAAGGGAGTGCCCTGGAGTCTGTCACCCTCAAACTCATGGCGGCGGCGGGGGAGGAGGGGCTCAGGGCGGGTGCGTTGTCCGGGCCGGAAGTGGGCCCCGCCAATTCCGCCAACCTGGAGATGATCCGCAGCGCCATTGCCTCTGGTTCACAGCTGCACCTCGTCTACCTTTCGGCGCAGAAGGATTCCCTTTCGGAGCGGGACGTCGACCCCCTGCGGCTCTACTCCATGGACAACACCTGGTACTTCGAAGCGTACTGCCATTCGGCGGCCGGCCTGAGGAACTTCCGGCTGGACCGCATCGAAGAGCTCAAGCCGAACGGAAAGCCGGTCTCCTCCCCGGTCAGGCCCGACGGCGGGTTCCCGGCGAAGCTCTTCACCCCTAACGACGACGACACCCTTGTGACGGTGCAGCTCACCGGCCACGGTGCCGGCCTTGCGGACGACTACTACGCCGAACGCACCGCCCCGCTGCCCGATGGCGGGCTGGTCGCGGAAATAAGGTTCGGAAGCACGTCCTGGCTGCCCATGTTCGTGGCACAGCACGGCGGGACAGTGCGGATTCTCGAACCGGCTGCGCTGGCGGGGGCGGCCCGGGACTGGATCGAGGCGGCCCTGGCCCGGTACGCCAGCTAGACTACTCAGCATGCCTTGGTGGTCATGGATCCTGATCTGGATTGCGCTGATAGCGCTTTCCCTGCTGTTCTACGTGCTCATGGGCATCCGGCTATGGCGGAAGTTCATGGCCACCCTGACGGAACTGGGTGCCGCCGGAGACAAACTCGGGCATCTGCCTGACCCCGGTGCTGTTCCTGGCCCGGCAACAGATCCGCCCGCGGATCCAGCGGCAGCGACACAAACAGTGCCGGGAACCGCAGTCTTTGCCTCACCGCACCAGATGCGCCATGATTACCACGCATCCAAGTCATCCCGTGTGGAAGCCCGGCGGCAGCGCCGGATCCGTCGCAAGGCCGACCGGGGGCAGCCCCAGGCCTTGCACGACATCGAATTCAGATAAACGTAGGATGTAGTTAGAGGAAAGGACTTCCAGTGGGACGACTCTTTGATGGCCCTTGGCCCATCGTAATCATCATCATCGTGGCTCTGCTTCTTTTTGCCGCGCCCAAGCTTCCGGCCATGGCACGCAGCCTCGGCCAGTCCATGCGGATCATCAAGTCCGAGGTCAAGGAAATGAAGAACGACGGCAAGCCGGAAAACCCGGACGGCACCGGTCCGGTTGAGGGTCGAGTGGTGAACCACCCGCAGTCCCGGACGACGAACGGCGAGCCGACTGACGGTACAGACGTTCCGCCGTCGAACCGCGCTTGACCTGAAGTGGCAGTGACGAGGGGCCGCAAAGCCAACCCTGAGGGCCGCATGGCTCTCATGGACCACCTGAATGAGCTTAAGAACAGGCTCATCAAATCGGCGATCGGGCTGGTGATTGGCGGCATTGGCGGCTGGATCCTTTACGATCCGGTGCTGAGCGCGCTCAAGGAACCCGTGGACCGGATTGCCGAGCATACCGGCGGCACGTCGTCGGTGAATTTCTCGAGCATCGCGTCTCCCTTCGACTTTAAACTTCAGCTGTCTCTGCTGATCGGTGCGGTCATTTCGAGCCCGATCTGGATCTACCAGCTGTGGGCCTTCATCACGCCCGGGCTGACGTCAAAGGAGCGGCGGTACACGCTCGGCTACATGGCAGCTGCCGTCCCGCTGTTCCTGGCCGGCGTCTGGGTGGGCTGGATGGTGACGCCACAGGTTGTGCGTGCGCTGACCCAATTCACCCCGTCCGGTTTTTCCAACCTCATCGACGCGCGAGACTACGTTGATTTCGTCACGCGCATGGTGCTGTTCCTGGGCCTCGCCTTCCTGGTTCCCGTGGTGCTGGTCGGCGTGAACATGGCGGGCATCATCCGCGGCCAAACGATCCTCAAAGCCTGGCGCATCACGGTCTTCCTCGTTTTCGTCCTGGCCGCCGTGGCAGCCCCGGGAGCCGATGCCCTGTCCATGTTCCTGCTGGCCGGGCCGCTCCTCCTGCTCTTCTTCGCCGCCATCGGCCTCTGCATCCTCAATGACCGCCGCCGCGACCGCCGCGCCGCCAAGCAGGCAGCTGAGACCGAGGCCACTGCCGATATAGCGACTCCGGGCAGCGAGCTGAGGAATCTCTAGCTCCGTCCCGGCTAGGCTTGAAGCATGTCCACCACCACCGGGTCCCCGTCGCCGTCCGAACGCTACCGGGCCAGCGCCGAACGGACCGCGGAATCCAAAACCTATCTGGGGTCTTTCGCCGGAACCCTGGACTTTGAGCTGGACGACTTCCAGCGGCAGGCCTGCCGGTCACTCCAGGAGGGACGCGGCGTCCTGGTGGCTGCGCCTACCGGCGCCGGCAAGACCATCGTGGGTGAGTTCGCGATCTACCTGGCCCTGCAGCGCGGGCTGAAGGCCTTCTACACCACCCCGATCAAGGCGCTGAGCAACCAGAAGTACGCCGAGCTCGCGGAAAAATACGGTGCGGACAGCGTCGGACTGCTGACCGGAGACACCAGCATCAACGGCGAAGCCCCGGTGGTGGTGATGACCACCGAGGTCCTGCGGAACATGCTGTACGCCGACTCCGATTCGCTGGATGACCTAGGTTTTGTCGTCATGGACGAGGTCCACTACCTTGCGGACCGCTTCCGGGGCGCCGTGTGGGAGGAGGTCATCATCCACCTGCCCAGCGAAGTCCAGGTGGCCTCGCTCAGCGCCACGGTTTCCAACGCCGAGGAATTCGGTGCATGGCTGGACACCGTCAGGGGGGACACCGACGTCATCGTGTCCGAGCACCGGCCGGTTCCGCTCTGGCAGCACGTGATGGTGGGCAAGGAGATTGTGGATCTGTTCGCCGGAGAAACCACTTTCGACGAAATCGCCCCCGAGGGGGAACCGGCGGCCGCCTCGGCGCTGCCGGAAGCGCCCAGTCGCGACGACGCCGGTCAACGCGGTTTCGAAGTCAACCCTGAACTGTTGTCCATGGCCCGGTCGGAAAGCCAGCTGAACTTCCAGGGCCGGTTCGGGCACGGCGGCCGCAGCCAGCGCAGGCAGCACAGGCAGCGCGCTGACGACCGGTCCCAGCAGGCAGCTCCCCGCACTGCCGTCCGGAAGGCCAGCCGGCCACAGGTAATTGCCAGCCTGGACCGGCAGGACCTGCTCCCCGCCATAACTTTCATCTTCTCCCGGGCAGGCTGCGACGCGGCGGTGTCCCAGTGCGTTGCGGCCGGATTGTGGCTCACCACGGAGCGGGAACAGCGCATCATTGCCCAGCGCGTCGACGAAGCCGGTCAGGACATCCCGTCCGACGACCTTGAGGTGCTGGGCTTTTGGAGCTGGAGGGACGGGCTGCTCAGGGGTATTGCGGCCCACCACGCCGGCATGCTGCCCACGTTCAAGGAAGTCGTCGAGAAACTCTTTGCCGATGGACTCGTCAAAGCTGTCTTCGCCACGGAAACACTGGCCCTCGGCGTCAACATGCCTGCCCGGTCCGTGGTCCTGGAGAAACTGGACAAGTTCAACGGCGAAGCGCACGTGGACATCACGGCAGGGGAGTACACCCAGCTCACCGGCCGGGCAGGCCGGCGCGGCATCGACGTCGAAGGCCACGCCGTGGTGCTGTGGCAGCCCGGCACCGACCCGGCGGCAGTTGCGGGCCTCGCGTCCCGGCGGACCTACCCGCTGAACTCCAGCTTCAGGCCCACCTACAACATGAGCATCAACCTCCTTGCCCAGTTTGGCCGGCCCCGGGCCAGGGAGATTCTTGAGTCCTCGTTCGCCCAGTTCCAGGCTGACCGGTCTGTGGTGGGCCTGGCCAAGCAGGTGAGAAGCCGGGAGGAATCGCTGGCCGGCTACGCCAAGTCCATGACCTGCCACCTGGGAGACTTCACCGAATATGCCCGGCTGAGGCGCGAATTGTCCGACGCCGAGAACTTCGCCTCGCGCGGCAAGTCCCGGGCCCGGAAGTCGCTCAACGAAGATTCGCTCAGCCGCCTCCTGCCGGGCGATGTGGTGAATGTTCCGGCCGGCCGCGCCCCCGGCTACGCCGTGGTACTGAGCTCCGACCACAGCTCGCGCGAACCCCGGCCGGCCGTGCTCACCATGGAGAATCAGTTGCGCAGAATCGGCATCGATGACCTCGAGGGCCCGATTTCCCCGCTGACCCGGATCAGGATTCCAAAGTCCTTCAACGCGAAGGTCCCCAAGTCCCGGCGCGACCTGGCCTCGTCCGTCCGCAATGCTCTGCGTGAAAACCGCCCCCCGGCGCTCGGCAGCCCCCGCAACAACGACTTTGGGCTGGGGGCCGGGCTTCCGAACCAGGAAAAAAAGATCGCCGAACTTCGGCGTGCCCTGCGGTCACACCCTTGCCACGGCTGCAGCGAACGCGAGGACCACGCCCGGTGGTCCGAACGGTGGTGGAAACTGCGCAAGGAAACGGACGGGCTAATCCGCCAGATCCAGGGCCGCACCAACACGATCGCCAAGACCTTCGACCGCGTCTGTGACGTCCTGTCCGCTTACGGGTACCTCGAAACACCAGAGCCGGGAAAGCACCAAATCAGCGCTGACGGCCAGCGCCTCCGCAGGATCTATGGCGAGAAGGACCTGCTGATTTCACAGGCACTGCGCCAGGGTGCCTTCGATGATCTCGACGCCGTGGAGGTCGCCGCACTTGCCAGCGTGCTGGTGTACCAGGCGAAGCGGGAAGACCGCGGCCTGCGTCCGCGCATGCCCAGCGTTTCGCTGGAAACAGCGGTCGACGTCGTGGTCCGCGAATGGTCGGCATTGGAGGACGTGGAGGAGCAGAACAAGCTGCCCCTGACCGGTGAGCCCGAGCTTGGGCTGGTCTGGCCCATGTACAAGTGGGCCCGCGGGCGGCACCTTCAGGAAGTCCTCAGCGGCACTGACCTGGCCGCCGGCGATTTCGTGCGCTGGGTCAAGCAGGTGATTGACCTGCTCGACCAGCTGGCCAAGATCCCCGGGCTGGATCCGCGGCTTGCCAGGCTGTGCAGCGAAGCCATCAAGATCGTCCGGCGCGGGGTCGTGGCTTACTCCACGGTGGCCTGACCCGCACCTCATCCTGCGACACCAGAACAAGCAGCAAGGAGTTCCATCCCTCATGACCGACGCAACCACCAGCGGCAAGGCCAGTCCCGGCCCGTCACGAGTGACGCTGTACCGCAACGGCTCCGTCTACACGGCGGCCGATCCGTTCGCCACCGCCATGCTCGTGGACGGTGACACTGTCGCGTGGGTGGGTTCGGAACAGGCAGCTACGTCGATTGCTGACAGTTCGATGGACGTCATTGACCTCCGCGGCGCGCTTTTGGCACCCGGATTCGTCGATTCCCATGCGCATCTGACGGAAACCGGCATGGCCCTCGATTCGCTGCAGCTGGGCGGTGTCCGTTCCGCACGGGAGCTCCTCGACGCTGTTGCGGGGGCAGCCACGGCCGGCCCCGTCCTGGGTCACGGCTGGGATGAGTCGCTGTGGGAAGATCCCGCCCTCCCTGGCCCGGACGAGCTGGAACGAGCCGCTGCGGGCCGGCCGGTCTTCCTGTCCCGCGTCGATGCGCATTCGGCGCTTGTCTCGCCGGCCCTGGCAGCCACGGCACGGCTCGACGAACTCGACGGCTTCGCCGCCAGCGGTCATGTCAAGCGGCAGGCACACGCCGCGGCCCGGCAAGCGGCCCGGAGTCTTCCCGCTGCGGCCCTTCGGGGACATCAGCGGCGTGCATTGAAAGAGGCTGCCGCGAACGGCTATGTCGCACTGGCGGAGATGGGCGCCCCGCACATCGGAAGCGTGCTGGACCTGCAGCTTGCAGCCGGGTGGAATATTGCCGCTGAATCCGACACGGCAATGCCGGAGGTTCTGCCGTATTGGGGGCAGCTGGTCTCATCGAAGGCGGAAGCCGAGGCGCTGCTGGCTGAGCTCGGGGTTCCGGTCCGCGGGCTGGCAGGCGACCTGAACATCGATGGGTCAATCGGCTCTCGCACCGCCTCCCTCCGGGAGCCGTATGCGGATGCACCGGGGGAAAGAGGAACGGCGTACCTCTCCACGGATGAGGCGGCTGCCCATCTGGCGGCCTGTTCCGTTCTGGGGATCCAGGGCGGGTTCCATGTGATCGGCGACGCCGGCCTCGATGCCGCCCTGGACGCGCTGGAGCAGGCCGCCGCGGAGGTAGGAGAACAGCGAATCCGCGCGGCGGGACACCGATTTGAACACGTCGAAATGGCTGACGCGGAGGCAATCGCGAGGCTCGGCAAGTACGCGGTCACAGTGAGCGTCCAGCCCGCCTTCGACGCTGCCTGGGGCGGTCCGGGCAAGCTCTATGAGCAGCGCCTTGGGGCCAGAAGGCGGCATATGAACCCGTTCGCGTCCTTCTACTCGGCCGGCGTCCCTGTCTGTTTCGGCAGCGACAGCCCCGTCACCCCGCTGCGGCCCTGGGCCACGGTGAGAGCTTGCCTGGAGCACAACAACCCTGCCGAGCGGATCTCGGCCCGGGCAGCTTTCCTTGGCCACACACGCGCCGGCTGGCGGGCAGCCAGGCACGCCAATCCGATGGCGGGACAGTTAGTGCCAGGCGCACCTGCCACTTTTGCGGTCTGGGATGTCGAGGAGCTCATGGTCCAGGTCGCCGACGGCAGGGTCCAGTCCTGGAGCACCGATCCGCGTGCCCGCACACCCTTGCTTCCGGCCCTCGACACCGGTTCCGATCCGCGCTGCCTCCAGACCGTCCGGGACGGACTGGAACTGCACTCCTCGGCGGGCTTCCGCGGCTGAGGGCTGCAGCGGCGGACGGCACTGCAACAAAGCGCCACGGAGCCGTGAATTTGCGGAGGATTGCCCGCAGTGAAACCGGCCCTGACCTGCGGCTATACATTAAGGGGCAGGTCAGGTGCCGGTTGACAGGGCATCGGCAGTCCGTAGCATTGAGGGTCAACGGACGGATGCATTTGGAGCGGTGTCTGTCTGGCCACCAGCGAGACAAATCGGACGCGCAAGCCACCGGGCGACACGCGGCGGTGGCACCCCGTGGGCGGGTCCATAACGCATCAGAAAACAGTTCCCTTACCGGCAACCGCGTAAACCGGAACTGGCCCGAGGCGTGTGTGGACCTGCCCGTGGCATGTCCGGCACAGGGCGGGCATGGCTGGGCACACTCAGAATAGTTGCAGCGGAGTCCCGGCTGAGGACAAGGTGTGCAGAGAGCGGCGGAAAGACGGTCTGCGTATCGCCCGTATAATGGAGAGTTGCGCTTTGCGAGTCGGCGGCCCCGCCACACTCCACGCGTGCTGACCGCTCCCATCCAGGAAAGGCCTCCCCTGTGCGTGTCCTCACCATCATTCCCACCTACAACGAGCTGGAGTCGCTCCCAATCACACTGGGACGCCTGCGTGCGGCGGTGCCGGCAGCCGACGTCCTC
Organism: Arthrobacter sp. 05T444; assembly: GCF_056395905.1. Lineage (NCBI taxonomy): Bacteria > Bacillati > Actinomycetota > Actinomycetes > Micrococcales > Micrococcaceae > Arthrobacter > Arthrobacter sp. 05T444. The sequence goes on along the minus strand of NZ_JBFTKK010000012.1, from coordinate 40,164 downwards.
GTTGTGGACGACAACAGCCCGGACGGCACCGGACAGCTGGCGGACGGTATCGCTGCCGAAGACAACCAGGTCCACGTCCTGCACCGCAAGGGCAAGGAAGGGCTGGGCGCAGCCTACATTGCCGGGTTCAAGTGGGGTCTCGAGGCCGGCTATGACGTCCTGGTCGAAATGGACGCCGACGGATCGCACCAGCCGGAGCAGCTGCCCCTGCTGCTGGACGCTGTGGAACAGGGTGCCGACCTCGCGATGGGCTCCCGCTGGGTACGCGGAGGAAGCGTCGTTAACTGGCCGCTGTACCGGCAGGCGATATCCCGCATCGGCAGCACCTATTCCCGGATCATGCTGGGAGTCAAGATCAGGGACGTGACGGGCGGCTACCGCGCCTTCCGACGCACCACCCTGGAGAAGCTGAACCTGGACCAGATCGAGTCTGTGGGCTACGGCTTCCAGGTGGACCTGGCGTGGCGCGTCGCCAAAATGGGCCTGAAAATCGTCGAGTGCCCCATCACGTTCGTGGAGCGTGAACTGGGCGCCTCGAAGATGAGCGGAAACATCGTGGTCGAAGCCATGATCAATGTGACGAAGTGGGGCCTGACGGCCCGCTGGAACAAACTGACGGGAAGGCGGCCGGCGTCCAGCCGGGCATAGCCGCTCCGCCCGGCTGAACCGGCTCAGCTTTCGCCGGCAACACAAAAGGCCGGATCCGCTGCATGTGCGCAGCGGATCCGGCCTTTTGGCGCTTCACTGGGGGCTAGGCTGAGCGCCTTTCGCCCCGCCGTTCACGCAGAATGGTGAGGCGGTCTTCGAGGATCTGCTCAAGTTCGGGAAGCGACCGGCGCTCCAGCAGCATGTCCCAGTGTGTGCGGACAGCCTTTTCATTGCTGGTGTCCGGGCGTTCGCCATCAACGAGCAGCGCTTCTTTGCCGGTTTTGGAAACCCAGACAGGGGGGATCTCGGCTTCGGAGGAGAAGGTTACAAAGACCTGCTCGCCGTCCTCGCACCGGTACTCAACCCGCTGACGCGGAGCCGGCTCCACGCCGGATTCGGTCTCCATGCTTTGGGCGCCAAGACGCATGCCCCGCAGGCTGCGATCGCTCATGATTTCTCCCTCTGGTCGGTTCGCGGAGCGGGCTCCGCGCTAGCCGGAGGTTTCAAAGCTGCCTCCGGACTACGTTGTGCTCTACGTAGCATCATTAATTGAAACGCTCTGCCAAGCAATGTTGTTCCGAACGGAGTGAACCGACCGGACAAATATCCCATTATACGGATTTGCTGCCTCTCCAGCAACGCGGAGGCGGCTCCAAGGGCCTGCCCCCTCTACGCCATGGAAGAGGGAGGCCCGCCCGGCGGCGTGCCTCCCTCGTATTCCGCAATCTAGGATGCAGGCTGTTTGTCGGCGTCGTCACCCGCGCCGAACAGGTCGCCGGAGCGCGGGTCGGGATTGGTGCCGCCCAGCGCGTTGCCGATTCCCTTGAGGGCTTCGCCCACCTCGCTGGGGATGATCCACAGCTTGTTGGAAGAACCTTCGGCGAGTTTGGGAAGCGTCTGCAGGTACTGGTAGGCGAGGAGCTTTTGGTCCGGATTGCCCTTGTGGATGGCATCAAACACCTTTTGGATCGCCTGGGCTTCACCGTCGGCGCGGAGGATGGCCGCCTTGGCGTCACCCTCCGCTTTGAGGATGGCCGCCTGCCGCTGGCCTTCCGCCGTCAGGATGGCCGACTGCTTGGTGCCCTCGGCCGTCAAGATCGCGGCACGGCGGTCACGTTCAGCCCGCATCTGCTTCTCCATCGAATCCTGGATGGAGTGGGGCGGATCGATCGCCTTCAGCTCCACCCGGGAAACCCGGATGCCCCAGCGGCCCGTGGCCTCGTCCAGCACACCGCGGAGCTGGCCGTTGATCTGGTCGCGGGACGTCAGCGCCTCTTCGAGGTTCAGGCCGCCCACCACATTCCGGAGCGTCGTGGTGGTCAGCTGCTCCACAGCCTGGATGTAGTTCGCGATTTCGTACGTTGCAGCGCGGGGGTCCGTCACCTGGAAGTAGACCACGGTGTCGATGGACACCACCAGGTTGTCCTCCGTGATCACGGGCTGGGGCGGGAACGAAACCACCTGCTCGCGAAGATCCAGCAGCGGCAGCAACCGGTCAACGAACGGGATCAGGATGGTCAGGCCAGGGTTCAGGGTCCGCTGGTACTTTCCCAGACGTTCAACAACACCGGCCCGGGCCTGTGGCACGATCCGCACTGAACGAACCAGCACGATGACGACAAAGACGATCAGGACCAGCATCACGATCGTGACGGCGAATCCTCCTGGACTATCCATACTTCTCCTTCATTCCCCAATTTTTCAGTGAAGCTGTACGTTGACGGCTCAGCCGCCATATCTGCTGCCGCCTGCTTGGAAACAGCAGAAATCTTGATGTGTCCGGCGGTTACTGGATGGCGGTTTCCGACTGTGGTGCCACGACCGCCGTCGCGCCTTCAATGGCGGCAACGATCACGCGCTGGCCTTCCGCCAGCACACCGGAGTCGGAGCGTGCACTCCAAATATCGCCGCCGATCTTGACCAGGCCCCCGGTGGAGGACACGGCCTCCATGACAAGCGCCGTCTCGCCGATCAGGCGGTCAATGTTCGTGCGCTGTTCAGCGGGTCCTTTGTGAAGGTGCTTGAGCGTGACCGGCCGGACGAAGGCGATCATCAGCAGGGACACTACGCAGAAGACTACGATTTGAAGCCACAGGTCAGCCCCGGTGAAATCGGCCACAAGCGCGGCCAGGGCGCCTCCGCCAAGCATGATGAAAAACAAATCAAGGGTCAGCATCTCCACGGCTGCGAACGCGAGAAATACCGTGAGCCAGAGTGCCCACCAGTTTTCGCCTAGCCATTCGAACATTCGGTTCCCCCTTGATCCCGGGGGCTGCGGGGCAGACCCTCAGTAACTTTCTTCCATCCTAGATCGAACCGGCAACGCCGGGCAGGTGACCGGCGAGCCCGCGCCAGAACGTGGCCAAGCCGTTATTTATCGGCCGCCCCCGCGGGGAGAAAGACACTGATCCGGAACTTACAGCTGACACCGGTCAGAGCTGGGAAGCGGGCCAGCCGGGCCGCCAATTCGCCGCGGTCGGTGTGGTGGCCGGCAGGGCCCATGAGGGCCAGGTTGGCAACGTCAGCCGGGGAGAGCTCAAGATTTAGGTCGAGGTCCTGCGCGGACAGCAGTTCAAAATGGGCCGCGAGAGCGTCGGCCAGCCGTTCATCCTTTCCAGGCTCTATCCCGAGCATTCCCGTCTGGCTGGCGATTTCGCCGAGGTGCCCACGCCGGGGCGTCACCACAACCAGCCGGCCGGAGGGCTTGAGTACGCGGGAGAATTCAGCGGCGTTGCGCGGCGCAAACACCACCGTCACGACGTCGACGGCGGCGTCCGCCACCGGAAACGGCTGCCACACGTCGCTCACCAGGTTTACGGCCTCGGGGTTGAGCCGTGCCGCGCGCCGGAGCGCGAACTTTGAGATGTCCAGTCCGACGGCGGCAATAGGCACCGCTGTGCCCACGCGGTCGAGTACCGCCCGCAGGTAGTGGCCGGTTCCGGTGCCGGAATCAAGGACTGTTGGTTCCGGGCCGCGCAGGGCAGGTACGGCCGCGGCAGCCACCGAATCTGCAAGCGGCCGATAATGTCCGGCGTCGAGAAAGGCGGTGCGGGCGGCCACCATGTCAGCAGTGTCCGCCTCGAATGCAGTTCCCTTGCCGACCAGCAGGTTGAAGTAGCCCTGCCTGGCGGCGTCGAAGCTGTGGCCGGCTTGGCAGGTGAGGGCACGGGCGAGGGAGGCCGTGCCTCCATCCGCCCCGGCCGGGACGGGAGCGAGGCCGGCGCGGCAGACAGGACACAGCAGGGCAGGCAGGCGGGATGGCATGGGGACAATCCTAGGGCTGTTGACCGGGTGCGCCAGAAGGTAAAGCCGTGGGGAAAGGGAACCGTGAGGTGTTTCACACGCCTCGGCCGAGACGCTAGGCTCACGTGGGTGAAGCCTGAACACCTGCCGCTGCTCAAGTCCGTCTCCGCCCCTGCCGCCCACCCTGACGGCTCACGCGCCGTTGTGTCGGTCACCCGCCCCGACTTCGATGCCGACGCTTACGTGGGCCAACTGTGGAACGTCCCCCAGGATCCCGAAAAACCGGCGCGCCGAATAACACGCGGCTTCCGGGACACCGCTCCGGCCTTTTCCCCTGACGGCCGGGTCCTAGCCTTCCTGCGGGCCACCCCCGGCGGCAAGCCGCAGCTGCACGTGGTGGAAGCCGCCGGGGGAGAGCCCCAGCTCCTGACGGACAGGCACCTCGGGGTCTCCTCCTACGCCTGGTCACCGGACTCGCAGCGCATAGTCTTTGGCTCAAGGGAGCCTGACGACGGCCGCTATGGCACCATCGAGGGCGTCAGCGCAGGCGGTGAAGATGCCCGCCTCATCACCGGCTTCAAGTACAGGATGAACGGCGTTGGCTACACGGGCGACAAGCCGTTGCAGCTCTTCATTCTGGATGTTCCGGAACTTGGCGGGGAGCCCGAAATTAGGCCCGCGGGCCGCGCGCTCAGGGACGGTGCGCGCACCGCTGTGGACCGGCCCGGGCAGTCCGCCGGCAACGCAGGAGCGGCCATCGGCCTTCCGGACGCGAGGCAACTCACGACGGCGGCAACGGACCACACCGGTGAATCCTTCAGCAGCGACGGATCATCGGTCTACTTTGTGGCCGAACTGCACGAGGCGAGCGATCAGGACCTGGTCAGCGGCATCTACCGCCTTCCCGCCGGCGGCGGTGATCCGGTGCCGGTCAAGGCCCCAAACGTTGGGCCCCAGACCGTTCTTGACGTCCGCGAGTCGCAGGACGGGAAGTGGCTGTTTTTCACCGCCCAGGACCTTGGCGGCTCCAGCCGGGACTTCGTCGCAAAGAACACCGTTCTCCACGTCATGCCCGCGGCGGGCGGAGAAGCCCGGGCGCTCAGTGACGCCGAAAACATGGACGTTGCCGCCCCTGGTGCTCGGATCGAGCTCCGCGGCAGCGACGCTGCCCTGGCCCTGAACAACGCCCAAGGCACGGTGGAACTGCTTGAGTTCAGCGCCACGGGTAGCCATGCCCTGCTGGTCCACGGCGACAGGGTGGTCACCGGCGCCGGCGCCGCCGGCGCGTCACTGTTCATCAGCTTCACGGACTCCGCCACGGAAGGCGACGTCGCCTTCCTCGGCAACGGCCAGCTGCGGCTACTGACGGATTTCTCGGCCGCCCTGCGGACGGAGGCCGGCATCATCGAGCCCCGGGAGCTGGTCTTCCCGTCGCCGGATGGGTACGAAGTCCACGGCTGGGTGCTGATGCCGCCGGGCAAGGGCCCGCACCCGGTGCTGCTCAACATCCACGGCGGTCCGTTCGCGCAATACACCGTGGCTCTCTTTGACGAAGCGCAGGTCTACGCGGAGGCCGGCTACGCGGTGGTGATGTGCAACCCGCGCGGTTCGGCAGGCTACGGGCAAGCGCACGGCAGGGCCATCAAGGAGCGGATGGGCACTGTGGACATGCAGGACGTTCTCGCCTTCCTGGAGGGTACCCTGGACAAATTCTCCGCGCTGGACGCCAAGGCCCTCGGGATCATGGGAGGTTCCTACGGCGGATATCTCACCGCATGGACCATCAGCCAGGACCACCGCTTCAAGGCCGCGATCGTGGAGCGGGGTTTCCTGGATCCGGTCAGCTTCGCCGGCTCATCCGATATCGGCTGGTTCTTCGGCGGCGAATACACCGGGGAATCACCCGAGCAGGTGGCGGCCCAAAGCCCCATGGCCACGATCGCCGGCGTCCGGACGCCCACCCTGGTCATCCACAGCGAGGACGATCTCCGTTGCCCGGTGGAACAGGGCCAGCGGTATTTCACTGCGTTGAAGCAGCAAGGCGTGGAATCGGCGTTCCTGGTATTCCCCGGCGAAGACCATGAACTGTCCCGGTCCGGCACGCCTCATCACCGCCGTCAGCGCTTTGAGCACATCCTGGCGTGGTGGGCACGGTACCTGCCAACGGAGTCCAACCGTGGTGCGGAAGGCCAAGAGGCGCGAAACGAGGAAGCCGCGGACTAGCGGGTGGGGGACTAGGGGCCGTCCGGGTGGCCCGCACTTGGGAGCCCGGGTATTGAGGAACCCTGCAGAAATCCAAGCTCCTGGCGGGACTTCCCAATGCCCGGTTCGGCCCAGCGCGCCGCGTACTCACTGTTGGTACTGAGCGAGCGGAGCTGGGCCCTGTCGATATACAGCGTTCCGTGGAGGTGGTCAGTCTCGTGCTGGACGATCCTCGCCTGCCAGCCGCTGAAGTCCCGGCTCATCGGATCTCCTGCCGGCGTCAGGTAGTCCAGCCGGACACTTTCCGGCCGTTCCACCACGGCCTGCAGCCCGGAAAGGGACAGGCAGCCTTCGAAAAAGGCAGCAGTCCGGTCTCCCAGCGGCTGGTAGGCCGGGTTGAGGACGGCGAAGAACTCAAGCGGTATCCGGCCCCTCGCTGCCGCCATGTCGTCATCGACCTCAAACCGGTCTTCGAGAACGGCAAGCTGAAGCGGAATCCCCAGCTGGGGCGCCGCCAGGCCCACACCGGGTGCCGCGTGCATGACCTTCCTCATCACCTCAACCAGCTGATCAAGTTCGGCCGCGCTTAACTGCCCCTCGAACGGAGCGGAGCGTTGCCTCAGGACAGGATGTCCTGCCTGGACTATGGGCGGCAGCGTTTCCAGCGCGAGCAGTTCCTGCACGGTCTCCCGGATGCGGTCAGGGGTGTAGGAGGTTGGCGGAGATGCTTGGTTCATGGGGAAAGCCTAATGGGGCGCGCAGGCCGCCGTGACGAAGTCGTAGATCTTGCCCCTCAAGGCGGTCCCGGCGGCGACTTTCACGAGGCCTGTGCGGGCACCCACGGCAACGCGGAGCGGAACGAGCGTGCCCACCTTGTCCTCGGCAACCGCGTGCGGATCGCAGCGGGCGGGACGGACTCCCAGGTCCAAATTGACGGCCGGGCCGCCGGCTTTCACCATGATGTCCCGGGGCCAGGGTCTGGCGGGATCCTCGGCCAACAGCGTTGTGGTCTCAATGCGCTCGATGACCAGGCTCGTGGCGGCCCCGCCGCGGCCGGGGGCCGGTGCGCCCTCTGCCGGAGAACCGGGAGCCGGCCCGCTGGCGGTTCCGGAGGACTTCGGAACGCCGGGCCGGATGAACAGATGAAGCGCGGCACGCTCGCCGTCGGCGGACACAGTGAGTTCCGGTCCGAGGACGATCCCGGCGACGGCACGTACCTCACTGGCCAGGCACTGCTCCGAATTGTTGCGGGCCAGCACGCCGAAGGGGTCTGTGGCAGGAACGTTCCGCTGTGCGGGGCCCGGCGCAGAGCCGGGCACCAGCGTGACGGTCACGACCGGCAGCGGAATGTCGACCCCAGGGCTTTTGCTGCCATCCGGAGCGGGGCCGGGGCTGCAGCTGGCAGGCGTCAACTTCGCAGGCAGACTCTTGCCCTGGCCGGGCGGGAGGTCGACTCCGTCCGGGGAGCCGTGCCAGTCAATCCCCGCTGCGAACAACGGGCTGGCGACGCCCGCTGACTGCACCGTCACAGTGTCCTTGCCGTTGTTGGTCAACTGGATCTCGATGATTTGGTTCCCGTAGTTGTCACGGAACTGATTCACCATCGCGGTGAGCGGCGCAGCAGCGGAGGAACCCGCGACTGGGCTCGGTTGCCCGTCGGGCTCAACAGGTTGCGGGGTGCACGCGCCGGCACCGAGCAGCGCAGCAATGGCGAGAACACAGCCGCCTGCGGCACTTACCGAGTGGGAAGTCCGGGACATGGGAGCCATGCGGGCGCTCCCCGCCAAGTGGAATTTGTATTGCACGGTCATGGGTCTCTCATTGCATGGTGAACCGTCTGGCCACGTGGGCGTTCAGCGCCGGCGCCGCTCCTATCCGCGCGATCGCGGCGTTCCGCATCCGCAGCAGTCCGTCCGGGAGCGGCCTGCCCAGCGCCATGTTCACCTCGGCCTGGCGTTTCGCCCCTGCGGCGGCCCGGCGCCTCGACGCGTCGAACCGGCGAAGGTCCGCCCCGGATGGCCGGCTGTGCAAGGCGGCCAGGATGACCGGCGCCAGGGATTCCGCGTCCAGCCAGCCAAGGTTCATGCCCTGGCCGCCGATGGGGCTGATCTCGTGGGCGGCATCTCCGATAAGGGCTGTCCTCCCGGCCACCATGCGCGCCGCCAGGCGGGAACGGACGCCGAAGCTGCTGAGCATGCTGTTGCTGCCGGCGTCCAGGGCAATACCGGTTCTGTCGCCCACGAGGCCGGCCAGCAGATGAGGGTCGGGACGGTCCGGCGGCCGGGAAAGCCTGACAACCCAGCGGCGGACTCCGCCCGGCAGCGGAAAGGATTCGACGATCCCGCCGGCCTCGAGAAACAGGGCAGCGTCCTCCCCGTACGGGCTCGAGTCAGGGAAGTCGCCCATTAGATAGTGGTCCGGGTATCGCCGCTCCGCAGCGGGCACGCCCAGCAGCCGCCGCACTGTGGAATTTGCGCCGTCCGCCCCCACCGCCAGCGAGGCGGAGAACCTCCGCCGGGTGCCGGCGACCGTGGCGTCGGCAGTGACCCTGCCGCCGTCGTCGTGCATGTCCGTCACCTGCGCTCCGCGAACCAGGGCACCGCCGTCCAGTTCCAGGAGCCGGGCCTCGAGGACGGCCTCAGTGACCGGCTGCGGGACGGCCAGGACGAACGGGTAGCGCTCCGACACCGGCGCGAACGGCATGTGCGCGATTTCCTGGCCCAGCCATACGGCGCGTCCACGGCGGATGGGGATCCCCCGGGCGATCAGCGGAGAGGCTGCGCCGATGCGGTCCAGGGCGGACAGGGCCGGGGGATGGATGCCGATGGCCCGTGTATGCGGGTTCCGCCCGGTCCGCTTTTCAAGGATGCGGACGGCCACTCCATGCTGCAGCAGCAGCGCGCCGAGATAGAGGCCCACCGGGCCGCCGCCAACGATCAGGACATCAGTCACGGCCGGCATCCCGCATGTAGGTGAGCAGGCAGTGGAAAGGGGAGTGGGGCTCCGCTGACCACCCAAAAGGCACGACGGCGGCAAGTTCCGTCACGGTGTAGCTGCGCCTGATGGAGGTCAGGCCGTCGCGGCGGATGTACGAGCCGGCCAGTGGCAGCGCGCCCGCCGCAAACAAAGCGTAGGCCAGGGCGCTGCGCCGGAGATCGTTGTGGAGCACGATGCGCCGGGACAGCACCGCGGAATCGCTGAGCAGGTTCTGCAGTTCGGCCGGGGTGAGGTGGTGCAGCACGTGGTTGGAAATGACGATGTCGTAGGCCCTGCCCTCCGCGACGAGCTCGGCACTCGTGGCCTGGCGGAACTGAACCCCCCGCACGGGTTCCCGGCTCGCTGCAAACCGGTAGGCGCGGGCGTCGGGATCTATGCCCGTGATGTTGAGCTGAATCCCGTCCCTGGCCGCCCACTTGGCCAGCATCAGCGCCAGGTCCCCGCCGCCGCAACCGATGTCCAGCAGGGTGGACGGTGCGGCGGGCGTGAGGAGCGGCCGGAGCCTGCTGCGGTACAGGAGGTGCCAGCCCGAGACGGCGCGGTTGACGAGTGCAAACTGGCTGTACGTGCGGTTAAGGCGTTCCGGATCGCAGTCCGGCCGGTCCATGTCCTCGATGGCCTCGGCGTCGCGCGCGCCCAGTAGTCCCATGGCGCGGTCAGGCCAGGGAGGATTCGGCCTCGTCCGCCAGCCGTGGGTCTTGGAGCGGTTGGTTTATCTTCGTGAAAAGTCCGGTTTCGACCGTCAGCCCGGGTCCGAAGGCCATGGAGCAGATGCGTTCGTCGCCTTCCTGCGCCGGAAGATCGAGGATGTGCCTGAGGACGAAGAGCACTGTGGCGCTGCTCATGTTGCCGAAGTTCCGGAGGGTCTCACGGGCCGGGACCAGTTGCTCGTCGGTGAGGTCCAGCCGGGACTGCACCTTGTCCAGGATGCTGCGTCCACCCGGATGGATGGCCCAGTGGGTGATGTCCCGGTAGGGGAGTCCGGTGAGCGAACTTTCGCGGGCCAGCAGCGGTTCCAGGGCGCCCACAATGTGGTCGTCGATGATGTGCGGAACGTAGTTGCCGAGGACCATTTCAAAGCCCTCATCACCGATGTTCCAGGCCATTGAGTCTTCACCTACCGGCGTGAGGACAGTTTCGAAGTGGTCCAGCTGCAGCAGCGGCGTTGATTCGGGTACTTCGCGCGCTGTGACGACGGCGGCTGCCGCGCCGTCCGCAAAGAGAGCTGAGCCCATGATGGCGTCCGGATCGTTGGAGGTGCGGACGTGGAGCGAGCAGAGTTCGGCGCAGACGACGAGGACGACCGCCTCCGGGTCCGCCTCGCAGAAGGACTTCGCGGCCCGGAGCGCCGGGAACGCGGCATAGCAGCCCATAAACCCGAGGTGGTAGCGCTGCACTGCAGGATTGAGACCGAGCGCACGGACGATCTTGTAGTCCGGGCCCGGGTTGAAGAACCCCGTGCACGAAACAGTGATGAGATGAGTTATGTCAACTGGATCGATCCCGGCGCAGCTGGAGACGGCAGCAGAGGCGGCCTCGATGAAGATTTTCGTGGCCTCCCTCGCGAACAGGTCGTTGCGGGCCTTCGTGCTGGGGCTCCGGAGCAGTCCCGTGGCGGGATCGAAAAACTGCGGGTTCTCCGCCTGCGAATCCATGGTCAGTTCCTGGACGGCCGTGTAGCGGGTATCGATGGCGGCTGAGTCGAAGCAGGTGGAAACCAGCCGTGAGCCGAGCCGTGTGAGGCCGGGCTGGGCAGCAAACACGTCGCGTGCTTCCGTCTGGATGAGCAATGTGGGCGGAACAGCTGTTTCGAGTGCTCTCACGTAGACCGTCATTCGTTCATTCTTAGTGAGAGCACGCCTTAAGACAATGGATGGGCCGGCTGGCCGTCGTGCGTCATGGATCAGATGTCCAGACCGGTCAGGAATCGAGAAGCGACGGTCACGTGCCGCGGCTAGACTGAGCCAGATAATCCCGATGCGCGACTTCAGGAGTGACCATGACCGGCTCTTCCACCCAGGGAATCAAGACGGTGCTGCATCCCGTTTCCGACCTGGCGGCTGCCAAAGCGGTGTACTCCGCCCTGCTCGGCGTACCGCCGCAGACCGATGAGTCCTACTACGTCGGGAACGTCCTGGGGCTGCTTCAGGACCGATAAGTGCCGGGCCCCGGAGGGGTGACGCGCCCACGATGGTGAACCGGGCGTACCGCTCGAGGCTGGTTAGATGGAGCCAGTGGACGCCGACGGAGACCGCGAAGGCGGCCCGCTAACAGATGGAGACACGATGATCACGGCCACCCAGACGGACACGCAGTCGCCAGCGCAGCCGATTGCCGACACCCACGACCTGATCCGCGTGCAGGGCGCACGCGAGAACAACCTCAAGGACGTCAGCATCGAGATTCCCAAGCGACGGCTGACGGTGTTTACCGGTGTCTCCGGCTCGGGCAAGAGTTCACTGGTGTTCAGCACCATCGCCGCGGAGTCGCAGCGGATGATCAATGAGACCTACAGCGCGTTCGTGCAGGGCTTCATGCCGAACCTGGCCCGGCCTGACGTCGACCTGCTCGAAGGCCTGACGACGGCGATCATCGTGGACCAGGAGCGGATGGGTGCGAACCCGCGCTCGACGGTGGGCACCGCCACCGACGCCAATGCGATGCTGCGTATTCTCTTCAGCCGGCTCGGGCAGCCGCACGTCGGGCCGCCCACGGCGTTTTCCTTCAACGTCCCGACGCGCAAAGCGAGCGGGGTGATGAGCACCGAGAAAGCCGGTGGCCGGGTCGAGAAGAGTGTGGTGCAGGGTGCCGTGTACCTGGGCGGCATGTGTTCACGCTGCGAGGGCATGGGCTCGGTCTCTGACTTTGACCTCACGGCGCTGTACGACGACAGCAAATCGCTCGCCGGGGGTGCCCTAACGATCCCCGGCTACAGCATGGACGGCTGGTACGGCCGCATCTTCAGCGGGGCCGGCTTCAACATGGACAAGCCCATCGCGAAGTTCACCAAAAAGGAAATGCACGACCTGCTCTACAAGGAGCCGACCAAGATCAAGGTCGAGGGCATCAACCTGACGTACGAGGGGCTGATCCCCAAGATCCAGAAGTCGATGCTCTCCAAGGACGTCGAAGCAATGCAGCCCCACGTCCGGGCCTTCGTGGAGCGCGCCATCACGTTTCAGACCTGCCCCGAGTGCGACGGCACGCGGCTCAGCCCGGAGGCCAGGTCCTCGAAGATCCAGGGCAAGAACATCGCCGAGCTGTGTGAGATGCAGATCAGCGACCTGGCCGCGTGGGTCCGCGGGCTCAACGAGCCTTCGGTCGCGCCGCTCCTCAAAGGCTTGCAGCACCTGCTCGACTCGTTCGCGGAAATCGGGCTGGGTTACCTCTCGCTGGACCGGCCGGCGGGCACGCTGTCCGGGGGAGAGGCCCAGCGCACCAAGATGATCCGACATCTGGGCTCGTCCCTCACGGACATCACCTATGTCTTTGACGAACCGACGATCGGCCTGCACCCGCACGACATCGAGCGGATGAACCAGCTGCTGCTGCAGCTGCGCGACAAGGGCAACACCGTGCTCGTCGTTGAACACAAGCCCGAGACCATCGCCATCGCCGACCACGTGGTCGACCTCGGCCCCGGGGCGGGCACGGCAGGTGGCAGCGTGTGCTTCGAGGGCACCGTCGAGGGCCTGCGCGGGAGCGACACCATCACCGGTCGCCACCTCGACGATCGGGCAAGGCTCAAGGAGTCGGTGCGGACGTTGTCCGGCGCGCTTGAGGTCCGCGGGGCGTCGGCACACAACCTCCGGGGCGTCGACGTCGACATCCCGCTGGGCATGCTCTGTGTGCTCACGGGCGTCGCCGGCTCCGGCAAGAGCTCGCTGATCCAAGGCTCGGTCGCCGGCCGCGACGGTGTCGTGGTGATCGACCAGGGCGCGATCAAGGGTTCGCGTCGGAGCAACCCGGCCACGTACACGGGGCTGCTCGAACCAATCCGCAAGGCGTTCGCCAAGACCAACGGCGTGAAACCCGCACTGTTCAGCTCTAACTCTGAAGGCGCCTGTCCCACATGCAACGGGGCGGGAGTTATCTTCACCGAGCTGGGCGTCATGGCCACCGTCGAATCCACCTGCGAGGACTGCGAGGGCAAGCGGTTCCAGGCGCCGGTGCTGGAGTACACGCTAGGCGGCCGCAACATCGCCGAGGTGCTGGCGATGTCGATGACCGAGGCGGCGGCGTTCTTCGGGGCCGGGGAGGCACGTACTCCGGCCGCCCACAAGATTCTCGACCGGCTCGTGGACGTCGGGCTCGGGTACCTTACCCTTGGCCAGCCGCTCACGACGCTTTCCGGCGGCGAGCGGCAGCGGGTCAAGCTGGCAACCCAAATGGCTGAAAAGGGCGACATCTACGTGCTCGACGAACCGACCACCGGCCTCCACCTCGCCGACGTCGAGAACCTGCTCGGCCTGCTCGACCGGCTCGTCGACTCCGGCAAGTCGGTCATCGTCATCGAGCACCACCAGGCGGTCATGGCGCACGCCGACTGGATCATTGACCTCGGTCCGGGAGCCGGCCACGACGGCGGCCGGATCGTCTTTGAGGGCACACCGGCCGACCTCGTCGCCGCCCGTTCCACCCTGACGGGCGAGCACCTCGCGGCCTACGTCGGCGCGTGAGATACGGGAGATCCACCCGACCCTTGTTGGTTCAGGGTTGGGCCTGGGCCCCGAGGTACTGGCGAAGCCCGGGAATGGCGAAGCCGACGTTGCCGTGGCCGGCTGATTCGATCAGACGGCTGCAATGAGCCGGTTGCGGCACTTGGACACCACGTTGGGCTTGGACTGGATGACGCCATATCAGGTTCGCGCTCAACTCCGGTACAGCCGACGTCGGCAGGTTGGTCACCGGCTGAAGCTAGAGTCGCGCCATCAACGCGTACACGACGCGTGCAACGACGCGACTTGATACTGCGCCGATCAGCCCCTTCCGGCTGATTATAGAAACGCCGATAATCTACATTATGTCAACCTACGGTTCAGAAGGGGCCCGTGGTGCGATGGTCTGGAAGTGCCCGCCGGGGCGGGCCGGCGAAACAGCGAGACCCGCATTGCCTACCCGTGCGATCCCCACTCCTGACGAGGCGCAGACTGAAACCGCACGGGAAACGCATCAATCTTGACTAAGGACGGTTGAAGATCCGAGGAAGGCTCCGGTGCAACTTCACTAGTGCAAAAGTACGGTTTACCTCCGCCAGGATGGAGATAAGCTTCGGGCATGTCAACTCTTGGGGGTAAATGTTGGATCCGCGGTATCGCGATGTTACTGGTTTTAGCCAGTTCTGGAGTGGCTTTATGTTCCTGTGAATACATGAACGAGGAGGCGGCTCCGGCTACCGCACACCCCGGCACCTCCCGGCCAGCACCCCCTCCCCTGCCAAAGGCCGACCCCGACCTCGCCGCCGTCCGGGCAAGAAACCAGGCGCAACTGGAAATCCGCCTGGGCCCTAGACCTGATGGTGTCGTTTTGGGCGGCTCAGGCGGACTGGGCGGCGACGGGTACCGCGCCTCGGTCATTGGCATACCCAAGGGAAGCTACAAGGTAACCGCTGCATGCCTCGGCGTACTCAAGGCATCCCTCACCATCTCGCAGCCCGATCGCCGAGGAGGAACGGGGCACGAGCTGGCCCTCGATTGCGGAAAGGCAAATAGCGTGAATCTGGAGCTTGACGTAGGGCCGGTATCGGCACATGCCTTTCGCATGACCACTGAACCGGGCAGCGCTGCTGTCGCCGGTTTCTGGATGGTCCCCGCCGCCTGACCTGAGTCAGGCCGCGCTACCCGCCGCCCTCACAGTGAGTACCGATAGCGAAGATTACGCCAACCTGAAGTGCTCCGATTGCAGAATCTGCAAGACATGACCTGCTGCCCTCGGCGGCGCCGCATGAACAAGTACGGTAGCTGGACCATGGCGACCACTTCATGCGCCCCAGGGCCGGTATGTCCCCTTCCTGCGCTGTGATCTGCCATGCACTCAGGCGGCTGCTTATTACAGTGGTCCCTCACATGCTCCTTGACACCCCAACCCAACGCGGGATATGTTCTATCTCACACCCACTAACGCGCGTTAGTAACGCGCATCAGTGGATCCAGCTAGACTCTCATCCAAAGTTCAGCCCTAGTTACTAGACATCGGACGGTCAATGAAGACGAACTCACGGCAGGCCAAAGTGACGATGCAGGATGTCGCGGACCATGTCGGGGTCTCCCGGACGACTGTTTCCTTTGTCCTGAATGGTGGAACGGGAAACGGGATTCCACAAGAAACCCGTGACCGCGTCCACCGGGCCGTGACCGAACTGGGCTACCGCCCGAACGCGGGAGCACGAGCGTTGGCGTCCAAGCAGACCAGGCTGTACGGGCTTATTACGGAAATCGTGACCGCGCCTTTTGCCGCCAACATCGTCCGGGGCGCCCAGGAACAGGCCGCGCGGGAGGGTAAGACCCTTCTCATCGCCAGTACTGACTGCAGCATTGACGCCGACCGGCAGGCCATCGAGACGATGCTCGAGCACCGTGTCGAGGGTCTGATCTATGCAACAAGCTGGCATAGGGGTGTGCGGTTGCCTGCTGTTGCGGACGAGGTGCCGACGGTCCTGGTTCACTGTTTTGACGAGGCGGCCAAACTCCATTCCGTCATTCCTGACGAGGCTCAGGGTGGCTACGCCGCCACGATGAGGCTCATCGGGGCCGGACACGACCGGATCGGGCTCATCAACCTTGATCCGGTCATTCCAGCAGCCATCGGCCGCCGGTCCGGTTACATCCGCGCCCTTGAACAGGCAGGTATAGGTCTGGATGAGAAGTTGATCATTAACGAGGACGGCGAGGCAGATCAGGGCTACCGCGCGGCGTCCTCCCTCCTTGACAGCGCTTTGCCGCCTACCGCGATCTTCTGCGCCACTGACCGTATGGCCATGGGCGCTTACGACGCCATCAAAGAACGAGGGCTTCGTATCGGGGACGATATCTCCGTGGTTGGCTTCGACAACCAGGAAATTATCGCCAACTACCTGCGACCGAGCCTGACGACCGTCGCACTGCCGTTCCGGCAAATGGGCGCAACCGGCGTCGCGCTGCTGGCAAAACTGGCAGCGAACCGCGATCTGGCCCCGCTCCAACACGTTATCGAATGCCCTCTGGTGGAGCGTACATCCGCGCGCCTGCCGGTCCCGGCGTCCTGACGTCCACCATCCGCTAACCCCATCTCCATTTCACTGACGAATCGAGTTCCCTCATGCCCAAAATCCATCCCAAAAGGTCGCTGTCGGTTGTTGCAGCCACACTGGCGATCGGCGCGCTGGCTCTGACCGGCTGCAGCGCCGGAAACACATCTGGAGGCGCAGCAAAAGGTGGAGGCTCCTCCAACGGGCTCCTGACAATCCCCCGGGAGGACACCGCAACGTTCACCAGCAACTTCAACCCGTTCTCCCCGAACGCGCTTCCGATGACGCAGCAGTCGGTCTTTGAGCCCCTGCTGATCGTCAACCCTGTCAAGGGCGAACCCGTACCCTGGCTCGGGGCATCGTGGAAAGCAGACAAAGACGGCAAGGGAGTGACATTCACCCTCCGCGACGGGGTTAAGTGGTCAGACGGACAGCCTCTGACCGCCGACGACGTTGTGTACACCTTTGAACTCCAGAAAAAGATCCAAGGCGGATTCGACTACCTGGCCAAGGTCTCCGCCGTCGACGCACACACCGTCCGCTTCGATTTCAATAAGCCCTACGCACCCGGACTTTACGAAGTCGGCCAGCAGGTCATCGCCCCGAAGCATGTCTGGTCCAAGATCGCGGACCCGGCAAAGGCCACCAACGACAACCCGGTGGGCACCGGCCCCTACACACAGGTCTCCCATTTCCAGACACAGTCATTCGAACTTGATAAGAACCCCAATTACTGGCAGCCGGAAAAGCAGCAGCTTACCGGGATCAGGATGCTGGCATTCGCCGGCAACTCCGGGGCCAACCTCGCCCTGCAGAACGGCGACGTGGACTGGAGCGACCAGTTCATCCCCAACGTGCAGAAAACCTTCATCGACAAGGACCAGGCGCACCGCCACTTCTGGTACCCCACCACCGGGGGCACGATCAACTGGCAGCTGAACACCACCAAGGCTCCCTTTAACGATCCAGTCGTACGCAAAGCACTCAGCATGGCCGTGGACCGCGATCAGGTCGCCAGCCTGGGCATGTCAGGCTACACCCACCCGGCCGACTGCACCGGCCTCAGCGACGCCTACAACAGCTGGCGCGACCAGAGCATCGTCGAGAAGTGCGACTGGACGAAGCTGAACGCGGACAAAGCCAACCAGATGCTCGATGCCGCCGGCTACAAAAAGGGAACCGACGGTATCCGCACCCTCAAGGACGGCAAGCCGTTCCAGTTCAAGTTCTCTGTCGGCTCGGCATCTTCGGACTGGCTCTCCGTCGGTCAGATCATCTCCAAGAACATGGAAAAACTCGGTGTGAAGGTCGAGGTCAACTCCCCTGACTGGTCCCAGGTCGTCTCCGGGTACACTGACGGATCCTTCGACAGCGGCATCGTCTGGAGCAACTCCGCCGCGACGCCCTTCGAGTTCTACCGCGGCGTAATGTCACAGAAGGTTGTTGTGCCGGTCGGCAAAAAAGCCAACGAAAACTACCACCGGTTCGGCGACGCGGAAGCGACCGCAACGCTCGACAAGCTGGCGGCAACGGCAGACCCGGCAGCGCAGAAGACCCTCATTGACTCCCTGGAGGCACGCTTCAATGACGTGGCCCCGGTGATCCCGCTGTTTTCCGGTCCGGCGTGGGGCGCCTACACCGACCAGCGATTCACGGGCTGGCCCAGCAACGATAACCCGTATGCAACTCTTTCGGCCCGCTCGGCCACCACAGTGCTGGTTCTGACCTCACTCAAGCCGGCCCAGTAGGCATCACGTGGCTGTTCGGGGCCACCGGCTCCGAACAGCCACCAAAGCCGCTGCACACACGCACCGCACCGTTACCACCTGCCGGACCCGGACCGATCCCCGGGCGGCGCAACAATCATCAAGAAAGAAGCGGAATCATGGTATTCCTCCTCCGCCGCCTGGGGTTCTACGTAATCGCCTTCTGGGCCTGCATCACCCTTAATTTCTTCCTCCCGCGGCTGATGCCCGGGGACCCCGTCAGCAGAATGTTCTCCCAAGTCCAGTCTCAGATGCGCCCGGACCAGGTGGATGCGCTCCGCCGGCTCTTCGGTCTGGACGACCGGCCCCTCTGGGAACAGTACCTCGCCTACATCGGCAACATCTTCCGTGGGGACATGGGCATCTCGCTGTCCCGGTTCCCCTCCCCCGTTTCGGAGGTGATCGGCTCACAGATCGGATGGACCCTCCTGCTCGGCGGCACCTCCCTGGTTATTGCCGTCATTCTGGGCAATTTCCTCGGCGTCCTGGCAGCATGGCGGCGCGGAAAGTTCCTGGATTCCGTCTTTCCTCCGCTGCTGATTTTCGTCGGATCATTTCCCTACTTTTGGCTGGCCATGGCCGCTCTATATCTGTTTGGGATAACCCTGGGCTGGCTGCCTCTGAGCCATGCCTTCTCCACGGGGCTCAGCGCCTCGTTCTCCTTCGAATACATCGGCGACGTAGCCGCTCACCTCATCCTCCCGGCCCTGACCATTGTCCTGGTCTCCATCGGCGGCTGGATGCTGGGGATGCGCAACACGATGATCGCCACCACCGCTGAGGACTACATCACGATGGCTCGGGCCAAGGGACTCCGTCCGGCACGGATCATGTTCCAGTACGCGGCGCGCAACGCCATGCTGCCCTCAGTGACGTCGTTCGGCATGTCCCTTGGCTTCGTCGTCGGCGGCGCTCTCCTCACCGAAACCGTGTTCGCGTACCCGGGCATCGGCTACCAGCTCCTGACCTCCGTCCAGGCGCTGGACTACCCGCTGACCCAAGGCATCTTCCTGACCATCACCGCCGCCGTGCTGGCAGCTAACTTCCTGGTCGACATCATTTACGTACGGCTGGACCCCCGGGTCCGGGTCAGCTAGAAACAGGTCCCCCATGTCACTTACAAACTCAACACCTACCGCGACCACCACGGCCGGCAACCCCACCGTTCAAGTACCGGAACCTCCGGTCCCCGGACGACTTGCCCACGGAGGGTTCGTCCACGGCATCCTCACGAACAAGAAGGCCCTCTTCGGGCTGGCCGTCCTGGTCGTATTTGCCCTCCTGGCACTGCTGGCACCCCTCCTGGCCCCGGGAAACCCCTCCGACTTCGGCCCCGAAGCATCCCTGGCGCCATCCGCGGCCCACCTGCTCGGAACCACCTCCAAAGGCCAGGACGTGCTCGCTTTGACCCTGTGGGGATCGCGAAGCTCACTGACGGTCGGATTCATCGTGGGCATAGCGGCGACCTTCATCGGCTGCCTCGTCGGCATCGCCTCCGCGTACTTCGGCAAGGCCATCGACGAACTACTCTCGCTGCTGACCAACATTTTCCTGCTCATCCCCGGACTTCCACTCCTGGTGGTCCTCGCCGCCTTCCTGCCGCCGGGCCCCGCCACTGTCGTCATCGTCCTGGTCATCACCGGCTGGGCCGGCAGCGCTCGTGTGCTCCGCTCCCAGGCACTGTCTCTGCGCAGCAAGGACTTCGTCGCCGCGGCCGTGGTGACCGGTGAGAAAGCCTGGCGCATCATGTTCCGGGAAATCCTGCCCAACATGGCCTCCATCGTCATGAGCACCCTGCTCGGCTGCGTCATTTACGGCATCGGCGCCCAGGCAGGCCTGGAGTTCCTGGGGCTCGGCGATACCGGCTCGGTCAGCTGGGGAACCAACCTCTATTGGGCAAACAACGACGGCGCCCTGATGACCGGCGACTGGTGGGTGCTCCTGCCCTCGGGCGTAGCCATCGCCGTCGTCGCATTTGCCCTGGCCCTGATCAACTACGCCGTTGATGAAATCACCAACCCCCGCCTGCGCGTGGAAAAGAAAGGCTGACAGATGGAAACCCTAACTGAACAGGACCGGGGAAACATCGGCCGGACCGCCGCCGCTCCCGTGCTGAGCGTGAAAAACCTGCAGGTCCAATACACGGCAGAAATCGGAAACGTTACCGCCGTCGATGGTGTCAGCTTCGACATCGGCGCAGGAGAAGTGTTCGGCCTCGCCGGTGAATCAGGCTGCGGCAAGTCCACCATCGCAAACGCGGTCATGCGGCTCCTGCAGACCCCGGCAAAAATCACAGGCGGCTCCATCGAGCTCAACGGAAAGAATCTCCTGGACCTGGGCGAAGAAGAACTGCGACGCACCCGCTGGCGCGACGTGGCGATGGTCTTCCAAAGCGCGATGAACTCCCTGAACCCCGTCATGACCATCGGAGATCAGATCGTCGACGTCTTCACCACGCATGAAAGGATGCCCAAGAAAGCCGCCCGCGAACGTGCCGCGGAGCTGCTGAAACTTGTCGACATCAGCCCCGACCGCCTCAAGTCCTACCCGCACCAGCTCTCCGGCGGAATGCGCCAGCGGGCAGTGATCGCGATCGCGCTGGCGCTCAAACCCTCCCTTCTCATCATGGACGAACCCACCACGGCCCTGGACGTGGTGGTTCAGCAGGACATCATGCACCAGATCAAAGAACTTCAGCAGCGGCTGGGGTTTTCCATTCTGTTCATCACCCACGACATCTCACTCATGGTCGAGCTCTCCCACCGCATGGCCGTGATGTATGCGGGAAAGCTGGTCGAGGTCGCTCCCTCCAAGGACATGCTGGAGAACCCGCTTCACCCCTACACCAACGCCCTCATGGGAGCGTTTCCGCCGCTGACCGGCCCGAGAGTTGAGTTGACAGGCATCCCGGACGCCCCGCCGAACATGGCCCACCCTCCCACCGGCTGCCGCTTCCACCCCCGGTGCCCGCTCGCTGTCGACGCGTGCCGCACCGTCGCGCCACCGCTCCTTCCAAAAGCCGAAAACCACGACGCAGCGTGCCTACTCCTACCCGAATACGTCGTCCCCCGCGAAAGGTCACGCCGATGAGCCCCGCACACAGCACCTCATCCCGCCCCGAAAGGGCGACCGAGCCCTTGGTCCAGGTACGCAACCTGAGCAAGGACTATCATCTGGGAAGCTTTCCCTTCCGTTCGACCGTACGCGCGGTAAACGACGTCTCCTTTGACATCAACCACGGCGAGATTGTGGCACTTGTCGGGGAATCCGGCAGCGGAAAAAGCACCATCGCCCGCATTCTCGCCCGCCTTGAGCAGCCCACCGGCGGCCAACTCATCATCGACGGACAAGACATCTTTGCCACCGAACGGCGCAAGGCATCAATGAAATACCGGAGCAAGGTCCAGATGGTCTTCCAGGACCCCTTCGGATCCCTCAACCCGGCACACCGCATCGAGCACTTCCTGACACGTCCGCTACAGCTTCACGGAGAAAACGACAGCCCGAAGGCCCTCAAACTCAAATTGCGTGAACTCATGGCAACGGTCGGCCTGGGCGAGCAGATGCTGGACCGCTACCCCCACCAGCTGTCCGGCGGACAACGGCAGCGTGTCGCCATCGCCAGAGCCCTGGCCGTGGAACCGGAAATCATACTGGCCGACGAACCCACCTCAATGCTCGACGTCTCGGTCCGCATCGGAATTCTCAATCTGATGCGCAAACTCCGCGATGAACGGGGCGTGTCCATGCTCTACATCACCCACGACCTCGCATCCGCACGCTACATCGCGGACACAACCCTGGTGATGTGCGCCGGGGATCTGGTCGAGGGCGGTGAGAGCATCGAGCTGATGGCCGCCCCCCATCACCCGTACACACAGTTGCTGCTCTCCGCCGTCCCCGACGCCCGCAGGACCCAGACCGTCCGCCCGCCGAAGAGGGATGCCACGGAACGGAACGCCAACCGGGGAAGCGGCGAACGTGTCACCCTCAGCGAATCCCATTGGGCGCTCAAAGTGCCAGAATCTGCCGCCTGACCGCCCCCAGCCCGCCACCGACCGGCCGCTTTCTCCGCGCAACCAAGACCCAAACAGCTTCGCTGCAGGCTGCCCGAAACCCAGGAAAGAATCCCATGATGAAACCCGCTGCCGCACTCTCCGGCGCACCCGAGGTGATCGTTGTCGGTGAAGCACTCATCGACGCGGTCCACACAGGGGAAGGCGTTACCGAACACCCCGGGGGCTCACCGGCCAATGTGGCCTACGGACCCGCCCGTCTGGATGTTTCGAGCGGGTTCCTGACCTCAACGCGACACGGAAATCAGCGTCCCCTCCGCGTCCGAAGTGCGGGCAAGCCTGGTCAGCTGACCACTAACCACGACTCGGGCCCCAGCACCGCCGCAAACCTGCCGATCACCGCACGAT
Organism: Arthrobacter sp. 05T444; assembly: GCF_056395905.1. Taxonomy (NCBI): domain Bacteria; kingdom Bacillati; phylum Actinomycetota; class Actinomycetes; order Micrococcales; family Micrococcaceae; genus Arthrobacter; species Arthrobacter sp. 05T444. Next base: position 17,659 of record NZ_JBFTKK010000012.1, on the reverse strand, counting down.
CCAGGCCCTTTCCTTGCCTCATCCCGAACCTGAAACGAGACACCTCCCATGACGGCCGTGACCACCACACACCCTGAAACCTTCCGGCCCGCCCTGCATTACACGGCCCGAAACACCTGGCTCAATGATCCCAACGGGCTGATCCACCATCAAGGCGTGTACCACCTCTACTATCAAAACAATCCCTTCGGAAACACCTGGGGAAACATGTCCTGGGGCCACGCGACCTCGGAAAACCTCTCCGCCTGGACCGAACAGCCTGTCGCGATTGCCTGCGACGAGCAGGAGGACATCTTCTCCGGCAGCATAGTATTCGACAGCCAAAACAGCAGCGGGTTCGGCACCGCAACGGCGCCCCCGCTGGTAGCCGTCTACACCAGCGCCTACAAGAATGCCTCGCCGTTGCACGGCGTCCAGGCGCAGTCACTGGCCTACAGTTTGGACGGCGGCTTCACGTGGGAAAAATACGCGGGCAATCCCGTGCTCACCCGTAACTCGGCCAACTTCCGTGACCCAAAAGTTTTCCGCTACGACGGCGGGGCCGTCTCCTACTGGGTGATGGCGGCCGTCGAAGCCGAAGACTACAAAGTAGTCCTCTACAAGTCCGAGGACCTGAAAACCTGGGAACACCTCAGCGATTTCGGCCCCGCCAACGCCACCGGCGGCATCTGGGAATGTCCGGACCTCTTTGCCCTGCCGGTCGACGGCAATCCACAGGAGCTGAAATGGGTTCTGACGGTGAATCTGAACCCCGGTGGCCCGAACGGCGGTTCAGCCGGGCAGTACTTCACAGGAGACTTCGACGGCGTCACATTCACCTCCGACTCCACCATCACCAGCGGGGCGCAAGACCCCGACCGCCTTCAGGAGTACCACTGGCTGGACTGGGGACGGGACTATTACGCCGCCGTCTCCTTCAGCGACGCCCCCGACGGCAGGCGTATCATGATCGGCTGGATGAACAACTGGGACTATGCCAATCAGATCCCGACGTCACCCTGGCGCAGTCCCATGTCTCTGCCCCGGGAACTCTCCCTGGCCACCGTTGGCGGCCGCACCAGATTAGTCCAGAATGTCGTCGAGGAAGCCGTCTGCCGCGGTGAGGTGCCGGCAGTTCAGTCCGGCCCCATCCATTTGGCCGGGGAAACACGCCCGATCCCCGCCGCCACGGGCACGGTTCAGCTCATCGAAGCCGACTTTACGACCGGGACGGCCGAGGAATTCGGCCTCATCGTTCGTGGGAGCGGCACGGAAGGAACCCGAATCGGCATCAACCCCGCCCAGGGCCGCCTCATCCTTGACCGGACCGCCTCGGGTGACACGGGCTTCCATGATGGATTCCCTTCCGTCGACACCGCGCCCATCAACGCCTTGGACGGCCGATACAGGCTGAAGATCTACGTCGACCACTGCTCTGTTGAGGTCTTCGCCCAACACGGCGAGCTGGTGCTCACCGACCTGATCTTCCCGGACAAAACAAGCACCGGAGTCTCCATCTACGCCCACGGCGGCTCGGCAACACTCGAGAGCCTGACGATCACGCCCTTGATATAGACCCGGCCTGCCGCAGATGGATGACTAGCCGGCCCGAGAATTCACGGTGCCCAGGATTGGAGAAGATCACGGCGATGCCGCGGGTGCCGGAGTAGCTGTACAGGTCGCGCCACCGGCATACGTTTCCTGCCACATCGAGAACAACACTCACGCGCACCGCCACCAGTCGCCCCTGACCTGAACGAGTCCAGTCCCGGTATTGCGTTCCAGTTACGGCGCACCTCAACCGGACGCCAGGTCGGCCAACCAAAGCTGCTCAGAGTAGGGTCTGATTTCTACTTTGCCGCGTTGGACGCCTGGCCGCGGCCGATGCCGTTGAGCGGAATATCGCTGGATCCCTGCAGCCGGCGCTGCGCATTCCTGTCAGTCTGGCCATGGCGGATGAGGGCGAACGTCGTAAGGGTCATGCGGTTCATTCTCGCCTAACAGCCGGCAGGCTCCGGAAACTGCTGTTACGCGAAAGGGCCGATTCGCATCAAACACGGCGTTCTCGCATGAACGACCGTTCCCCAGAGCCAGTCCGCTGAATGGTAACGCCCGATCAGGAGACCTGCGGCTTGGCTTGCCCGCAGATTATGGTCTGCTCGTTCTGCCAACTGCATGCTGCCCGTCTCACCGGTTCGAGGACGGGCGGTAGACGCCTTTGCTATGCGCATAAGCATGCAACAGGCCATGGCTTAGCGGATGCCGAGGGCGCGACACCTGCCCGAGGGCTGGGCGCCGCTACCCTTGGCTGATGTCGATGCCCGTGATCGGCGCGCCCGCGCGCTCGTATGCGAGCGAGATCGCGCCTTTGGGGAACGCCCGCGGCGGCTGCGCGACGCGGAATGCCGCCGGCACGCCGGTGCCGTCGGCGAACAGCCGCTTACCCGATCCGAAAGTGAGGGGGTAGAGGAAGAGGTTCAGCCGGTCGACGAGGTCGGCCTCGAGCAGCGACCCTGCGAGGCCTCCGCTGCCGATGACGTGGATGTCGTCGAACCGGTCTTTCAGCGCGGCCACCTCCGCGACATCCGACAGCGCTGTGGTTCCGTCCCATGCCGGGTCGGTCAGGGAGCGCGACACGACGAACTTTGGCAAGGCGTTGAACGTCACCGCGATCGGGTCGTCGTTGCCCCGGGTGGGCCAGAACGCCGCGAAGATGTCGTAGGTTTTGCGTCCGAGCAACAGTGCGTCCATGCGGTTGATGCCGGCGACGATCGCCTCGCCGGTCTCGTCGTCGGAATACGCTGCCTGCCAGCCACCGAACTCGAAGCCGCCCTCGCGGTCCTCGTCGGGGCCGCCCGGCGCCTGGTACACGCCGTCGAGGGTGATGAACAGATCGACTGAGAGGATTCCCATGGTGCGCTCCTTCGCGTGAACGGCGACCAGATGCCGCCTCTGCCTGTGCGTCGATCGGGATAGCCCGGAATCGATATCACTGCGTGCCACATTAGCGACGAGCGGACGGCAGGTCGAGAGATGGACGCGGGCGGAGACGCTGAGCAGTCGAAAGCGCGGGGGCACGGAATCCGAACCGTGCGTAGCTATGCCAACAGAAGGGGCGGACACGCCTTCTGTTCATCACAGCTACACTGAACAAAACAAGGCACAGTATGAAAGCATGGCGGACTCAATGATCGAAAAGCTGCACCTCACTCCGGAAGACGAGTTCCCGGAGGATCTGGGCAAGGTCCTGGACCACGAACTACAGGTCCTGGACAGTCAGGTCCAACGCCAGCTCGACCACGAAGTCGTGGTTGACGGCGAACCAGACCCTGAAACGGAATTCCGCCACTACGAACTGGACGAAGAATTCAACGACCGCGACAAGCGCTGACGGCACCGGCTCCCGGTGGACCTCGACTGCGCAAAAGCCCAGGTTGCCGCCGGGGCCATGTGACTTCCAAAAGCGTCCAGAGCCTGTATGACGTGACGAAGCGCGCCAACTTGCTCATGGCTGTATGACCTCGGACCTCGATATGACCCAGGCCCGGATCGGGCCCGTCACGCTGGAAGAACTCCGGACCTGCGCATGGTCTCACCATCTGCCTGCCAGGAAGAGTCTGAGACGAAGCCCAGCCCGAAAATGGAGTCGTTCAGCCAGGAACTCGACTCTTTAGCGACTTTTTTGCACAGGAGCAAAGAGCTCTACGGCCGGCGGTTGGGATATCACATTTACCGCACCGAGAGCTAAGGTCGCGCAAACGACCGCCTTTACCCTTCGCACTCGATGCAGTATGAGTGGCCGTTGCTCTCGCGCGCGAGTTGGGACCGGTGCCGGACCAGGAAACAGGAATAGCAGGTGAACTCGTCCGCGGCCTGAGGAATGACCTGAACGATGAGCTCCTCGGCGACAATCTCTCCGCCCGGGGTCAGGCCCTCGTCCAGTGCATCGGCTTCATCCAGTTCGCTGACGACGCTGCGGGCATCCGGGGCATTCGCGGACTGCAATGCCTCCAGAGAACGGTCCTGAGATTCCTTGACGTCGGAACGGACTTCGTCGTAATCGGTTGCCACTTAAGTGATTCTCATTTCTGACGTTTTCTATGACGTACTTGTCTGACGAGACTGCAACGTATACCACTGCGCCATTGTTCCCGTATCCGGAGGCCCGGATGGATGGAAACGGACGAGGCAGGCCGGCACTTAGTGCACCGATTGATTCGACAAAGAATATGCCGCGTCGCCAGTAGTAAGTTCGACGGCGCCCGATCTCGACGTGGCGCTCGAGATCGCCGCCGAGGGGTCGAACGCCTGCAACCGTAGGGTCGAGGTGCGGTCGTTCCTGTGAGCGTGGTCGACGTCAGGGAGGCGATCACCCAGGCCCACCGCGACCACGCCCGAGATCGCGCGGGCCTTCCTCGCGCAGGAGAGCACCATGGGGGGCAGCGGATCACCCGCGCGAAGGCCAGGATCCGCCGAGGCGATCCGGCTCACCCGCCTGATCCGCGCCCTCATGCCGGAGGACGGCGAAGTGGCCGGGCTGCTGGCCGTGATGCTCCACCGAGGCCCGCCTTGATTCGATTGCAGAATAGGACACGGAGGCCTCTCCCCGTGCCATGTGTGGCCAGTCGCCTTCGGCGTGCTTGCCTACAATGATCGACGGCACGGAAACCAGCTCGGGATCAGGAGGAAAGGACCCTGCGCCGGACCTCGGCCTTGTCGACGCCCAACTCGCTAAGGAGCGCGGCCGCAGGATCATGTTCTTCGCGGTCCAGAAGTGCCAGCAGAAGATTCGCAGTGGTGATCTGTCGTGACTTCTGCTCGATGGCGTACCGAAGCATGCCCTCCATAACCGACCGCGCACCCGAGCTGAAAGGTGGCTTCTTTCCTCGGCCAGGCGTAATTGCCCGCTCAAAGCCCCGGGCGTCTATTCCGATTGACGCGAGTGCTGCTTGGTCAAGCTTTAAAGCCGCGGCCCTTGCGTCATCGAGAGTAACCCCAAGAATGCCGGCCGGGCCGGAGAACTGAAGCGCTCCCAGCACCAGGTGTTCCGTGCCCAGTCGCTTGTCGCCGCTGGAACGGGCTTCCTCCATTGCAAAGCCAACGATCTGGCGGGCTTCGTCGGCAAACCGTTCAAACATGGTTCATCTCACTCTCGGTATTTGGCGTGTACTGACTGCCGCGAGACGCCCAAGGCGTCACCGATTTGCTCCCAGGTCCACCCCTGTTGTCGGGCAACTCTTACCTGAACGGCTTCGACCTGTTCTGCCAAGCGACGAAGGGCGCCGACGGCGCGTAGTCCGACGACCGGGTCCACTGAATGAATATGAGCGGACAGTTGATCAGCATTCATGCTGTCAGTCTGAATTGACAAGCGTCAGTTGTCAACTCAGACTGACAAGCGCTCGCCGATCTTCCTAACCGCAGCCGATGGTCGGCTCGCCGAGACTCGTGCCGGTTCCTTCCAAGCGCAGGCATTCTCATGCCACGTGGTCACCGCGTTTTCTCAGGAGTGGGCAGCCCTGACCTGCTTCCCCGGTGGGGTCAATTCTGGTTCCGGGCAGCCGGGGGCCTTTTCGGCGACTACCGGGACTGGCCAAGCATGGAGGAGTGGGGCCAGTCCATCGCTCGGGACCTTCACGGTCTGCATCATCGCCACAGATCTGAAGGACCCACCGGCTCCCGGCCCCATGTCATCTGACTTCGCCAACTCCCAGCGCCCGCATTCGCCCTACCAACCGGGCGGCCGCCTTCTGCAGCGATGGATGGTCCGTTCGATGTTTCACCAGCGGCTGGTGAATCTTCTGCTGAGCACCTGCCGGGCTCACCGGCGCCTGTTTACTTCGCCGGGCGGCCAGCTGCGCGAGCTGTTCCAGATCGGTGTGGTGCGGGGCAACATCCCTCTGGGAATCAGCGTGCTTTCCTACTCAGGCCAGCTGAACACCGCCGTTGTCGCCGCCGCGGATGCCATCGCCGACAGCGTATAGTCTCGGGTCCACGGCTGCGAAGTCGGTTCAAGGGCTGAACGTCACATCCTGCGTCTCAGTGACGCCGGCGGTGCGGCCGGGCGCCGTCTGATACTTCCAGTAAAGATTCGTGTGTGCGATGACCTGGTCCGGCGGCGGAGCGCCCCAGGCGCTCTGGTCCTCCGTAGTGTGCGCGTCACCGACCAGCGTCACGTCATAGCCACGCACGAGGGCGCCGTGGATCGTGGACCGGATGCATTCATCCGTCTGCGCACCGGCCACGACCAGGCGGCCGACCCCAGCCTTGGACAACACTTCCTCCAGGTCGGTGTCCTCGAAGGAGTCGCTGAACGTCTTGTGCACCAACGGTTCCGAATCCCGGCGAACCAGTTCAGGAACGCACTCCCAGGCATCACTCCCCTTCGCCAGGTGCTGGTCCGAATGCTGGAGCCACACGATCGTGACGCCCTCCTGGCGGGCCTTGTCTATGAGCGTGCCGATGTTGGCGACTACCGCGTCGCGCTGGTGGGCCTCGGCCACAACGCCCACCTGGACGTCGAGGACCATCAGCGCGGTGTTTGGGCGATCTGACAGCGTTGTCATGGCGATCTCCTGTAGTCGGGCGGCTCCTGCCACGCGAATTATGCTAGGCCGGTCCGCCGCGGATCGCTACTGCTCCCCCGTTTCATGCGCGGCCAACACATCGGAACCAGCTGTCCCGTAAGGTCATGAATTACAGCGCCGCCTGTGGCGAGCGTTACACAAACGAACACTCAGCCGAGAGGAACAGGATGACTCACGCCGAGAACGAGATCACCATCAACCGACCCGCACATGAGGTCTACTCCCTCCTCGCTCGAGTCTGAGGTTGCCCAGCTCCAGAAGCTGATAGAAGTGATCGAAGCGACCTGATGTTTTTTTCTGCCGGTCTGTGCCCACGCCGCGAAGGTGTGTAGCCTCGGCATTATGAACCCGCCGGAGGGCCAGCCTAAAGCCGCAATTGTCGTCGGGGTCGACGGGAGTCCTTCATCCATCCTGGCTTTGCGCTGGGCATCCGCTCTCGCACCCTTGCTCTCGGCCAGGATCGTCGCCGTGGCCGCCTGGCAGTTCCACATTGCCTTCGGAACCTTTGAGCCGATTGTCTGGGAGCCGGATGAGGAAGCGCGGAAGGTCTGTGCGCAGACTGTTACCGAGGCGCTGGGCTCAAAGGCCGCCGTCGATGTTGAAGTGGTGATCAGGCAGGGACCCGCCGCCAAGGTGCTCGTGGAGGAAAGCAGTCGTGCGCAACTGCTCATCCTGGGCAGCCGCGGCCACGGCGGATTTGAAGGCCTCCTGCTCGGCGCCGTCAGCGCCACGGTGGCCGAACACGCAAAGTGCTCGGTGCTGATTGCGCATGGCACGGAACTGCCGCCGGGATTGTTGGCTCAGCCGGCTCCGGCGTCCGGCCCCATCCCTCCAGGGCAAGACGATGCCTAGCACTCAGAGCATCGTGGTCGGCTACGACGGATCCGTTGAAGCAGGCCGGGCCGTGCGCTGGGCTGCACACCAGGCTGACCTGCGCCACTGTGAGCTTCATCTCGTGCATTGTTCCCTGTGGCCACTCCTGACGCATGACCTTGGTCCGGTCGAAGGCATCCCAGACAGCGGGCTGCAGCACTATTCGGAGGCTGTCCTTGCTGAGGGCCTCGATCATGCAACATCTGCCGCCCCGCAGGTGAAGATCCGTACCAGCCTGCTCTACGGCTGGCCCGCGGAGCACCTGCGAAGGGCGGCGGCGGGGGCCACAATGCTGGTGATCGGTAGCCGGGGCATCGGCGGGTTCATGGGACTTCTCGTGGGCTCCGTCAGCCTGGAACTGGCTGCCACTTCAAACTGCCCGGTCGCGGTAATCCGGCCTGAGGACAACCCCGGGGGTCCTGTGGTCGTCGGGGTGGAGCATCCCGGCAACACGGGGGCCCTGGCGGATGCCTGCGCTCTGGCTTCCGCCGCCGGCGTTGGGCTGGTGCTGGTTCATGTGCGCAGAATCCACTTCAGCGTCGGGAAGCCAGGTGGCGCCGCAGGTGAAAGCCTGAGTACATCCAGGGCGTTGCTCGATTCAGCTATTCAGACGGCGCAGGCCCTAGCTCCCGGCTTGGACGTCAGTGACGAACTCGTACAGGACTCGTCCGTTCCGCGCGGTCTGCTCAAAACGGCCACGGATGCGAGCGTTCTGGTGGTGGGAAGCAAGGGCCACGGTCTCATCAGAGGAACCATCGGATCCACAGCGCACGCCGTTCTCCACCACGCCAGGTGTCCGGTGTTTGTTTCGCGGCACGCCGCTGAAGAGCCAAAGGAGGGGCCTGCGCCGCCGCCGTAGACCCCTACCGGGCTTCTCCCTTGCCGGCCGCCCCGCTGCCTGGCAACTGGCTGACAAGTCCCAATGTGTTGCCTTCGCTGTCCCTGATGAAGGCCATCCATTCGTCGGTTCCCGCCGGGCCAAGCCTTGAGTCCCCGTGGCTGAAGATCACCTGCGGAGCAGCAACCACTTCCACTCCCCTGGCCTCCAGTTCGGGCATGAGTGCCCTGATATCGGGGACCTCCAGATAGATCAACGACGGCGGCGCGCCCCTCTCGAGCAGAAGCCGGACGCCACCGAGGTCGAAGAAGAGCAGGCCCGGCGGATCAAAGACCGCCTGCGGCGCGGTGCCGAGCAACACCGAGTAGAACGCAGCCGCCCGGTCAAGGTCCTCGGCGCGCTGCGCGACCTGGATGAGCCTCATTGATCCTCCATATGTAGGTGTTACGCGTTCCTGTCCGCAATCGTCACCGATCGAACCGGCCGGGGCAACACGTTTCCGCGGAACGGCTAGGCTCAAAGGCATGCGTTCCAAAGAAGACCTGACCAAGACCGGGCACTCCGCCCCCGCCGTCATCGCATTCGCGGCAACCGCGGACGCGCTGCTGATCATCACCTTCGCCGCAATCGGCCGCGACGCACACGCACGGGGTGACGTGCTAGCAGGCGCTTTGCTTACAGCATGGCCGTTCCTCGCCGGCGCGGCACTCGCCTGGCTCCTCCTGCGGCTCTGGCACGGCCCGCTGGCACTGTGGCCGGCCGGCGTTGCCGTCTGGCTCGGAACGGTGGGCGTCGGCATGGCATTGCGGGCCCTCACCGGGCAGACAGTGGTGCTGCCGTTCGTCATCGTGGCGCTTATCAGCCTCGCAGTTCTCCTCCTTGGCTACCGCCTGCTCGTCGCCGGATTTCTGCGGTGGCAGAGATCACGGAGGCAAGGCTGATGTACTAGGCTGGCAGCACAGCACGCACCCGCCGGGCACCGCCACGGCACAACAATCCGGAAGGGCTACCAGTGATCACCGCCTTCGTCCTGATCAAGACAGACGCCTCGCGAATACCCGAAACGGCCGAGGAGATTTCTGCCATCCCGGGCATCAGCGAGGTCTACTCCGTCACTGGAGAGTGGGATCTCATCGCCGTTGCCCGCGTATCACAGCACGATGAGCTTGCGGACGTCATTGCGGACAAGCTGTCCAAGGTGCCGGCCGTGGTGCACACCACCACCCATATTGCCTTCCGGGCGTATTCCCAGCACGACCTCGACGCCGCCTTTGCGCTGGGCTTCGAGGAGTAGCCGCTCACCCCGCCAGGACCTACGTGATTAAGAAGCAGTGGCCGGCACAACGGTGCCGGCCACTTCTTTGCTTCTATTTCCTACGCCTGCGTCAGGCTGACCCATTTGTCGAGGACTGCTGCGGCGGATCCTGAATCGATGGACTCGGCGGCGCGGTGCAGGGCCCGGCGCATGCGCTCGGTCAAAGTCCCCTCGGCTTCCAGGTCATAGGCCACCAGGCCGGCGGCGGCATTGAGCAGTACGGCGTCGCGCGCGGGACCGGCTGCACCGGCCAGCACCTGGCGGACGACGGCGGCATTTGCCTGGGCGTCTCCGCCGCGCAGTTCCTCAACAGTCGCCTGACGGATGCCGAGCTCCGCCGGCGAAAAAAGCTGCTCGGTGACCTCGCCGCCGCGGATTTCCCAGACAGTTGACGGACCGGTTGTGGTCAGCTCGTCCAGGCCGTCGCTTCCCCGGAAGACGAGCCCCCGGCTGCCGCGCTTGGCCAGTACCCCGGCCACCAGCGGCGCCATCCGCGCGTTGGCAACTCCAACGGCAGAGGCCTGCACCCGCGCCGGGTTCGTCAGCGGTCCGAGGAAGTTGAACGCCGTCGGGATGGCAAGTTCCCGGCGCGGAACGGCGGTGTGGCGGAACGACGGATGGAAAACTTGGGCAAAGCAGAAAGTGATTCCAGCCTCTTCAGCGTTGCGTGCCACATCCGCGATGGGCAGGTCCAGCCGGACACCAAGGGCTTCCAGCACATCAGCCGAACCCGACGACGACGATGCCGCGCGGTTGCCGTGCTTGACCACTTTCGCCCCGGCTCCGGCGCAGACAAGCGCAGCCATGGTGGAGATGTTCACAGTGTTCAGCTGGTCGCCGCCCGTGCCTACGATGTCGAGCTTCTCGCCCGAGATGGCAATGGGGTTCGCATGGGCGACCATGGCCTCCACCAGGCCGGCAATCTCATCTACCGTCTCCCCTTTGGCACGCAGTGCCACCAGGAATCCGGCGATCTGTGCAGGCGTCGCCTCACCCGACATGATGGTGTCCATGGCCCAGGCCGTGTTGTCCGCAGTCAGGTCGTTGCCGTCCATCAGTGCGGAAATGAGCCGCGGCCAGGTGTTACCTGCCGCCTGTGCCGATACCTGTGAAGTCACCTCCTGATGCTATCGAGGTGCAGGTTCCAAAAACCAATGTGAACCCCTCCGGGAACTTTTCCGCGCGATTTCGCGTCTTTGTAGAAAAAGTCCCCCGAAAAGGCGGTTTGCGTTGGGCAGGACGGAGTTTTACAGACATAATGTCTATGTGACATCTGCGACCCATGCCCCCAGTACCCCGGCGCACCCCACGCTGAACCGCCCCAATATGGTTTCTGTCGGAACCGTAGTTTGGCTGTCCAGCGAGTTGATGTTCTTCGCCGGTCTCTTCGCCATGTACTTCACACTCCGGTCAACTTCCGGACAGATGTGGGCTGAAGAGACGGCCAAGCTCAACTTCCCCTTTGCGCTTGTTAACACGATCGTCCTCGTGGCAAGTTCCTTTACCTGCCAGATGGGCGTCTTCGCCGCAGAACGGCTCCAGCCGCGACGCAGCGGCGGTCCGCTGCAGTTCACCCACTGGGGCATGAACGAGTGGTTCACCCTGACGTTCCTCATGGGCTCGTTCTTCGTGGCCGGCCAGTCGACGGAATACGCGATGCTCGTTTCGGAGCACGTGACCCTTTCGACCAACGCTTACGGTTCGGCCTTCTACATGACCACCGGCTTCCACGGCATGCACGTCATCGGCGGCCTGATCGCCTTCCTCCTCATCATTGGCCGATCCTTCGCCGCGAAGAAGTTTGGTCACTTTGAGGCGACGTCGGCGATTGTCACCTCGTACTACTGGCACTTTGTGGACGTCGTCTGGATTGGCCTCTTCCTGGTCATCTATGTCCTCAAGTAGCCAGGACATGGCTCTTCTTCCACAAGAGACAGAATTTCAAGAAGCGGCTCCTGGAGCCGACGCACGATCGAATAAAGGAACCACCACGTGAAGGCACTCTCGCAGAAGCGACGTCACCCACTGGCAGCCATTGCGCTGTTGTTGATGGGGCTCCTCCTCACTGGTGGGCTGTACGCCGTTGCCACCACCGTCAACCAGGCAAAAGCCAGCACCGCCGAGTTCAGCGCCAGTGATGCGGAGCAAGGCGGAAAGCTCTTCGCCGCCAACTGCGCCACCTGCCATGGCATGGGTGCCAGCGGATCGCAGGCCGGCCCGTCCCTGGTAGGCGTCGGCGCTGCTGCCGTTGACTTCCAGGTAGGCACCGGCCGCATGCCCATGCAGATGAATGGTCCCCAGGCCTACAAGAAGCCCGGCCAGTTCAACGAACAGCAGACCCACCAGCTCGCGGCATACGTCGCCTCACTGGGCCCCGGCCCCTCCATCCCCGAAGCCGGCGTCCTCGACGAGAAGGGTGACGCCGCCAAGGGCGGCGAGCTGTTCCGCACGAACTGTGCGATGTGCCACAACGCTGCTGCAGCAGGCGGCGCCCTGACCCGCGGCAAGTTCGCTCCGGCCCTCGCCGATGTTTCGGGCAAGCACATCTACGAAGCAATGGTCACCGGACCGCAGAACATGCCGGTCTTCAATGACGCGAACATCTCCCCGGAGGGCAAGCGGGACGTCATTACGTTCCTCAAGCAGATCGAGGCCAACGGCTCGCCCGGCGGCGCCGACCTTGGTGCCCTCGGTCCTGTATCGGAAGGCCTGTTCGTCTGGATCGCCGGCCTCGGCGTCATCATCGCCTTCACCATCTGGCTGACGTCCCGCTCGTCCTAGCACGCGCAGATCACAACAAGAATGTCCTGCTGACCGTTCAGCAGGTTTGAAATTGAACATTAACTCGGCATTGCCGAGACGAGAGAAGGATGAGGCGAATCATGGGCAACCATAGTGACGGCAGTCCGAACCACTCGGGCACCTTAGCTACGGCTGGTCAGAATGAGGTGGAGAAATTCCAGGATCCTGGAATTCCCCCGCACCGTTTGCGCCTGGCTGACACGGACCCGAAGGCCGCAAAGCGAGCAGAACGGCAGGTTGCCGTTCTCTTCGGCGCATCGGTCGTAGGCACCGTGATCTTCCTGGTGGCGTACTTCGCTATCGATCTGGGCGATGACTCCTCGATTGCTACCATCAGGCTGCAGAATGCACTGCTCGGCGTAGGTACAGCCTTTGCCATGCTCGGCATCGGCACCGGCATTGTCCACTGGGCCAAGGCCCTCATGCCGGACCACGAAGTCTCCGAGGAACGTCATGCGATCCGCACCGAAGACGACCGCCAGGCCGCGGTGCGCATTGTTGACGACATCGTGGAGGAGACGGGCATCAAGCGCCGTCCCCTGATCCGGAACACCCTGCTCGGCGCCGTTGCTCTCGCACCGCTGCCTGCGCTTGCCGTGTTCGGTGATCTTGGCCCGCGGCCCGATGACAAGCTGTCGCACACGATGTGGGCCCCGCAGGAAGGCAAGCTCAAGCGCCTCACCCGCGACCCCGACGGCACGCCCATCAAGGCGTCGGACGTCACCATCGGATCCGCCTTCCACGTCATCCCGGAAGGCCTGAATGAGCTCCACGAGGGCAAGCTGAACGAGAAGGCCAAGGCCGTCGTCCTGCTCATGCGTCTCGATCCCGCGGCCCTCAACCCTTCTGCGGGCCGCGAGAACTGGGGCTACAACGGCATCGTCGCCTACTCAAAGATCTGCACCCACGTTGGTTGCCCCGTTGCCCTCTATGAGCAGCAGACGCACCACCTGCTGTGCCCGTGCCACCAGTCAACCTTCGACCTGACCCAGGAATGCAAGGTTATCTTTGGCCCGGCCAGCCGTCCTCTCCCCCAGCTGCCCATCGCGGTTGATGACGAGGGCTACCTGGTCGCTACGAGCGACTTCAACGAACCTGTAGGACCAAGTTACTGGGAGCGTGATGAGCATGAGCGCAGCATCAAGAGCTGAAGCCCCCGCCTACGTAGCCACCACCAAGACCGGGCGGTTTACTGATTTTGTCGACGAACGCGTCGGCGGCTCGGGGATTCTCCGTGAGTTTGGCCGCAAGGTCTTCCCGGACCACTGGTCGTTCATGTTCGGCGAAGTGGCGCTGTACTCCTTCGTCATCCTGCTCTTGTCCGGAACGTTCCTGACATTCTTCTTTGACCCCTCCATGGCGGAGACCCATTACGCCGGTTCTTACACTCCGCTGAAGAACGTCGAAATGTCTGTCGCCTACAGTTCGTCGCTGGATATCTCGTTCGACGTCCGCGGCGGCCTCTTCATGCGCCAGGTCCACCACTGGGCGGCGCTGCTGTTCGTGGCCTCCGTGGCCGTGCACATGCTCCGCGTGTTTTTCACGGGTGCCTTCCGCAAGCCCCGTGAAATGAACTGGGTGGTGGGCGGCGTCCTGCTGATCCTGGCCATGGCTGCAGGCTTCACCGGTTACTCGCTTCCCGATGACCTGCTGTCCGGTAACGGCCTGCGGATCATCGACGGCGTCATCAAGTCCATCCCGGTTATCGGCACGTACACCTCCTTCTTCCTTTTCGGCGGCGAGTTCCCCGGAACTGCCATCATCAGCCGCCTGTACACGCTCCACATCCTGCTGGTGCCTGCGCTCATCCTCTTGATGATCGTCCTCCACCTGTTCATGGTGGTTGTGCACAAGCACACCCAGTACCCCGGCCCGGGACGCAACGACCACAACGTTGTCGGCTACCCCCTCGGCCCGGTTTACGCGGCGAAGGCCGGCGGTTTCTTCTTCATCGTCTTCGGTGTGATTGCGCTCATGGCCGGGTTCTTCACCATCAACCCGATCTGGAACTACGGACCCTACGATCCCTCACCCGTGTCCGCAGGCACCCAGCCTGACTGGTACATCGGCTTCGTTGACGGTGCCCTGCGTCTCATGCCTGGTGTCATCGGAAACTTCCATTTCGAGTACATCATCTTCGGCCACGTGCTGACCTTGAACGTCCTGTTGCCTGCGCTTGTTCCGGCAGGCATCATCTTCACCGTGCTGTTCACCTACCCGTGGATCGAGCGCTGGATCACCAAGGACAACCGGGAGCACCACGTGCTGGACCGTCCCCGGAACGCTCCCACGCGCACCGCGATCGGTGTAGCGGGCTTCACCTGGTACTGCGTCATGTGGGCTGCCGCCGGATCGGACCTCATCGCCACGCACTTCCACGTCGCGCTGAACGACGTCACGTACTGGCTGCGGGCGCTGTTCTTCGTCGGCCCGTTCATCGCATTCGCAGTGACGAAGCGTGTCGCCTTGGCGCTGCAGCGCAAGGACCGGGAAATCGCCCTGCACGGGCGTGAAACCGGACGTATTGTGCGCCTGCCGCACGGTGAGTTCATCGAAGTCCACGCTCCTCTCGACGAGTACAAGCGGTTCAAGCTGGTCGGCTTCGAGTCTCTGGCACCGCTCCCCGCGCAGCCTAACGAGCACGGCGTCGTTGACCGCAAGGAAAAGCGCCGCGCGAAGCTTTCGCAGTGGTTCTTCGAGGACCGGGTTGTCCCGGCCACACCGGCTGAGCTGGAAGCCGGCCATGGCCACCACGAGGCCGTCGAAGCAGGCGAGAGCCAGAAGACACTCAGCCACTAGGAGCAATCCCTGCGGTTGGCAGTGAAAGGCCCGGTCCCTTGGGACCGGGCCTTTCTGCATCTGGTGCGGTCGGCGGCAGGGTTGGCGGTGCTGCGTCCGTCCCCTTCCGGCGGGCCTTGCCGGGCGGCCCTGCAAGGGCGGCGTGACTATTGCTGGCGGTACCCAGACGCGTAGTTGCGCGTGGGCCTTACTCCGGGACGCTGCAGCGGCACCCAGAGCTTGTATCTGTCGGCGCGGTAAAAGGACACGGAATAGTCCACCATGGCACGGGCAACGAACGCGTGCCGCTGGATTTTCAGCAGCGGTGACCCGATTTCGACGTTCAGCAGCCGTGCGGTGGACGGCGAGGCGGCGGTGGCCTCGATCATGTCCTCGCCCCACTCCATTACCAGCCCGAACTGTTCGCTCAGAACGTTGTACAGCGAGGTGGGTGGTTCGCCGTCCAGGAGACCGGGCACGCGGTGGGCCGGGATGAAGTTCTCGTCCACGCTCATCGGCTCGTTATCGGCCAGCAGAAGCCGCCGGAAGCGCACCAGGGGCGTGCCTTCCTCCAGCTGGAGTTCGCGCGCGAGGAAGGCACTGGCGGCAATCTGCTCAAAGCTGAGCACCTTGGCGGCCGGCACCATGCCGCGGCGCTGCATTTCCTCGCTGTACGAGGTGAGCTTGACCTGGAGGTCGAGTTTAGGTTTGCGCACGAAGGTACCCAGTCCCACGACGCGCTCAATGACTTCCTCGCCCACAAGCGCATCAATGGCCTGCCGGACGGTCATCCGGGCAAGCCCGAAACGTTCGGCCAGGTCGCGCTCCGACGGGAGGCCGGAGCCTGGCGGGCAGGACGTGGCAATGTACGTCCTGAGGATCTCCCTCAGCTGGACGTAGATAGGGACGCCGCTTTTTCTGTCGATCTCACCGGCGATGCCGGAGGCATTAGCGGCCATGACCGCCGCTCCTAGGATGCATGTTCACATCTCAAGGTTAAGCCCATCCGCCGTCAGGTCTAGACCAGCCACCACCAGCGCTGCCCGGAGCCCTGCCGTACGGATATTCTTAAGGACGAACGTAGAAGACGACGGCGTCATCCGTCCGAATAGAGGAGTCCTGTTGCCAGTTCGTAAGGCAATCGTTTCAGCAGCCATTGGCCTGCATGCCCGCCCTGCCGCGGTATTTGTCCGGGCCGTGACGGAGACCGGTTTGCCGGTGACCATCCGGAAAGACGGCATTGCCGCCGTGGATGCCCGCTCGCTGCTGGAGGTCATGACAGCTGACTTTGACTGTGGCTGCGAAGTGGAACTGGGAGTGACTGAATCCGCGCTGCCAGCAGGCCGCAGCCTCATCGACGCCGAAGACGCCCTCACAGGACTTGCCAGGCTGATTGAGTCGCAGCAGGCCGCTGAGCTCTTGTAGGGCCAAAATGAAAACGAACGACGGCGGGCCCCACCGAGTGGTGGGGCCCGCCGTCGTTAATGGGCTTCTTTACAGCCCGTTACAGAACCTAGTGCGCGTGGTCGCCGCGGCTGTACTCGTAGACCCAGCCGACAAGGGCCACGAGGGCCATGCCGGCCGCGATGAAGACCATCCAGAATCCTACGGCCAGGCCCAGGAAGCCCGTTGCACAGGACAGGCCGAGCACGAGCGGCCACCAGCTCCAGGGGCTGAAGTGCCCCTGCTCGCCGGCGCCCTCGTGGATCTCGGCATCGCTGCGGTCCTCGGGGCGCATGCCAACACGCTTGCCCGTGAATCCTAGGTAGGCGCCGATCATGCCGGCAAGGCCACCCACAAGGAGAATGCCCAGGATGCCTACCCACTCAGACCAGTTGGTGAGGAAACCGTAAATCAGGGACACCGGTACGAAGAAGAAGACTCCGGCTCCAAAAATCCAAGATTCGATCTTCACTGCGCGGTGTCCTTCTGGTCGGCGTTACCGAGCACAGCTGCTGCCGGTGCCGGTGACTCAATGGTGTGTGACTGGGAGAGCTCAGGGTGGTGCAGGTCCAGTGCCGGACGCTCCGAGCGGATGCGCGGCAGGGACGTGAAGTTGTGCCGCGGCGGCGGGCAGGACGTGGCCCACTCCAGTGATGCGCCGAAGCCCCACGGGTCATCGACCATGACTTTTTCGTTGCTGCGGGCGGTGATGTAGACGTTCCAGAAGAACGGGATCAGCGACGCACCGAGCACGAACGAGGAAATGGTGGAGAACTGGTTCATCCAGGTGAAGTTGTCCTGCGGCATGTAGTCCGCGTAGCGCCGGGGCATGCCTTCGACGCCGAGCCAGTGCTGGATCAGGAACGTGCCGTGGAAGCCGAGGAACAGCATCCAGAAGTGGATCTTGCCGAGCCGTTCGTTGAGCATCTTCCCTGTCCACTTCGGCCACCAGAAGTAGAAGCCGGCGAACATCGCGAACACCACGGTGCCGAACACCACGTAGTGGAAGTGCGCCACCACAAAGTAGGAGTCCGAGACGTGGAA
>NZ_JBFTKK010000011.1:0-151021 GCF_056395905.1 Arthrobacter sp. 05T444 | reverse complement strand
GGCGACGTCCAGCTGTTCCGGCCCGGACTGTCAGTGGCCGAACTGACCCAACCGGGCCAGCCTGCCCAGCGGATTTCCCTGCCGCGGCGAAGCCTGCGGGACTGCCTGGCCGAGGAACTGCGGCGTCTGGATCCCGACGAAGTGTTCGGCGAAGTGATTACTATTGGACTGCCACGTACCAATCTAAGGAGTGTCCGTCCCAGTGAGCGCTGACCCGAGAGTAAGCATCCATCCAGACTCTTCCGTCCTCATGGCCGCCATCGCGGCTCGCCTGATCACCAAGCTCGTCGATGTCCAGGACAGGTTCGGTGAGGCAACGGTGGTGCTGACCGGGGGCACGGTGGGCATCGGTACTCTCAAGGCGGTGGCGGACTCACCGGCGGCGCCCGCGGTGGACTGGTCCAAGGTGAACTTCTGGTGGGGTGACGAACGCTTTGTCGGCGCCAAGGATCCCGACCGCAACACGCTCCAGGCCCATGAGGCACTGCTGAAGCACATCGCGGTGGACCCTGCACGCGTCCACGAGCCGGGCTCTTCGGACGATTTCGAAGGCCCGGAGCTGGCCGCCGAGGATTATGCCCGCCGGCTCGCCGACGCTGCGGCGTCCGAACACGCCGCTGACATGTCTGACGACAGGCCCGAGAACCCTGGGAACCTGCCGCGCTTCGACGTTGTCCTGCTTGGTGTGGGGCCGGACGCCCATGTGGCGTCGCTGTTTCCGGAACAGGGCGGCGTCCGCGAGAAGCAGCTCACGGTGGTCGGGGTGCGCAACTCACCCAAGCCGCCGCCGGAGCGGATTTCGCTGACGCTTCCCGCGATCAACACGGCGGCAGAGGTGTGGATGGTTGTTGCGGGCGAGGACAAGGCGGGAGCGGTCGGTTTGGCTCTTGCAGGCGCCAACCCTGTGCAGGTTCCCGCGGCCGGACCGGCCGGGCGCTCCCGCACCCTGTGGCTGATCGACGAAAACGCGGCGTCACGCGTGCCTGAGCAGCTAGTCCGCAAGGCCCCCGCGGGCTCGTAGCCGTTGAAGCGCTCCGGCCAGGACATCTTCCGCGTCCTGGCTGGAGCGTCTTTCTTTAACGTAATCCAGGTGGCTCTTGTAGCCATCCTCGTTTGCTTCCTCCCCCAAGGCTGCCCCGGGGTGCCGGGAGGCGGCTTTCCCGCATCTGCGGCAATCCCACACTTCGGGAATCTGCTCTTCGGGCAGCTTAACGAAAACAGGCCGCGTCTCGTGCCCCTGGACGCACCAGTAGGAGACACAAATACGCGGCAACCGCTCACCGAGCGGGTCTTCGCCCTGATTCCTCAGCCCGGTCCCTTCCGTGACACCTACACGGGTACCCCGGAAACCGGAAGATGAATGCGCCACCGGGAACTCCTCGCTACTAGCACCATTGCTGTTAAGGTCAACAGCCACAGTTTAGTGCGGAGTTCCCGATGGCGGCAGGGTCATGCGCGGCGCCGGGCCTGCGGGGCCGGCCAGGCAGGGCCCGCTAGGAGTCAGCGACGCCGGTAAACCGCATCAGCAGACCGAGCGAGATGATGACCACGCCCCAGGTGATCCCGAGGATGATGGTGAACCTGTTCAGGTTCTTCTCGGCAACGCCGGAGGAGCTCAGGCCGGAACTCATTCCGCCGCCGAACATGTCCGACAGACCGCCGCCACGTCCCTTATGGAGCAGGATGAGCAAGGTCAGCAGGAGGCTGGTGATGCCCAGGAGGATCTGCAGAATGACATGAAGAACGTCCACGACGGCCTTTCAGAAGATAGGAAATGCGGGAATCTGGCCTGCGTCCGGACTAGTCCGTCACCAGGTGACTCTCGAACCTGACAATATTAGCAAACTCGGCAGGATCAAGGCTGGCGCCGCCCACCAACACGCCGTCGACGTCGCGCTCATTCAGGATCGCCGCCACATTGTTGGCTTTCACAGAGCCGCCGTAGAGAAGCCGCACCTTGGCCGCGATGTCCGCGCTGAACAGTTCAGTCAGTTCGGCCCGGATGGCGGCACACATTTCCTGGGCGTCTTCGGGCCCGGCAACTTCACCGGTCCCGATGGCCCAGACGGGCTCGTATGCGACCACGAGTTCCGCGGCCTCCTCTGCGCTGAGCCCTTCGACGTCGGCGCGGAGCTGATCCAGGGTGTGCTGGACGTGGGTGCCTGCCTGGCGGATTTCCAGACCTTCGCCGACGCACAGCATCGGCGTGACGCCGTGGCGGTAGGCGGCCTTGACCTTGGCGTTGAGAACGTCGTCAGACTCGTTGTGGATGGTGCGGCGTTCGCTGTGGCCGACCAGGACGTACGTGCAGCCGAGCTTGTTCAGGAACTGCCCGGAGATGTCCCCGGTGTAGGCGCCGGAGTCGAACTGGGACAGGTCCTGGCCGCCGTAGGCTACGTCGAGTTCGTCGCCCTGGACGAGCGTCTGCACGCCGCGAAGGTCCGTGAACGGCGGGAAGACGGCAACTTCCACGCGGCTGTAATCATGCTTTGCGTCGGACAGGGTCCACGCAAGCTTCTGCAGGAGCGTGATGCCCTGGACATGGTCCATGTTCATCTTCCAGTTGCCCGCAATCAGAGGCTTGCGGTCGAAGGTGCCGTTTGTTGACGTTGTCACGTGTTCTCCAAAAGTGCAGGTCAAAAGTGCGTGTCAGGTGAAACAGCCGGCAGGGCGCACGCATACTGGCGCCCTGCCGGCTGGGAGTGCTTTAGCGGTCCAGGACGCTCAGCCCGGGGAGTTCCTTGCCTTCAAGGTATTCCAGGCTGGCGCCGCCGCCGGTGGAAATGTGGCCGAACTGGTCATCGGCGAAGCCGAGGGTCCGGACTGCCGCGGCTGAGTCGCCGCCGCCCACCACTGTGAAGGCATCCGTCTCGGTCAGAGCCTGTGCCACGGCCTTGGTGCCGGCCGAGAACGCCTCGAATTCGAAGACACCCATGGGCCCGTTCCAGAAGACGGTCCTGCCAGCCTTGATCCGCTCGGCGAAGGCCTTTGCGGAGTCCGGGCCGATGTCCAGGCCGATGCCCTGCGCACCAAAGCTGCTGCTTTCGATGGCCTCCGCACTGACGGTCTCGTGGTCCGCGTCGGCGGCGAACTTTGCTGCCACCACTACGTCGGTGGGCACCACGAATTCCGTGCCGGCGTCGGCTGCACGCTTGAGGTAGTCCTGGACGACCGGGATCTGGTCCTCTTCCAGCAGGCTGCCGGCGACCTTGTGGCCTTCGGCTGCAAGGAACGTGAACAGCATGCCGCCGCCAACGAGGATCGTGTCCGCCTTGCCGATGAGGTTGTCGATGACAGCGAGCTTGTCAGAAACCTTGGAGCCGCCAAGCACCACGACGTAGGGACGCTGGGTGTCTGCCGTGAGCTTGCGCAGCACCTCTACCTCGGTGTGGACGAGGTCGCCCTGGTACGACGGAAGCCGGGTGGCGACGTCGTAAACGCTGGCGTGTTTGCGGTGCACGGCACCGAAAGCGTCATCCACATAGGCGCCGTTTTCTCCGGTCAGGGCCACCAGCTCGTCCGCAAAGGCGCCGCGCTCGGCGTCGTCCTTGGTTGTTTCGCGGGCGTCGAAGCGGACGTTCTCGAGAACGAGAACCTGCCCGTCCTGCAGGGAGGAGGCGAGCTCCTTCGCTGCTGGTCCGACCGTGTCTTCCGCCAGCGAGACGGGGAATGACGCGAGCTCGGCCAGCCGCGCGACAGCGGGCTTGAGCGAGTACTTGTCTTCCGGGGCGCCCTTGGGGCGGCCCAGGTGGGCTGTTACCAGCACGCGGGCACCGGCGTCCGTGAGCTTTCCCAGCACTGGCAGTGAGGCCTTGATACGGCCGTCGTCAGTCACTGTAGAGCCGTCGAGCGGCACATTCAGGTCACTTCTGACAAGAATGTACCGCCCGCGGACACCTTCAGCGATCAGTTCGTTGAGGGTGTGAAATGTCATGTAGCTAACCCTAGCCCAGCTTGGATGCGACGAGCTCCGTGAGGTCCACCAGACGGTTTGAGTAGCCCCATTCGTTGTCATACCAGGAAACAACCTTGACCTGGTTGCCAATGACCTTGGTCAGTCCGGAGTCGAAGATGGAGGAAGCAGGGTCGCCAACGATGTCGGAGGAGACGATCGGCTCATCCGTGTAGGTCAGGAAGCCCTGGAGTGCCTCGGACTCAGACGCCTTCTTCAGTGCTGCGTTGACTTCCTCAACCGTGGTCTCCCGGGAAACCGTGACGGTAAGGTCGGTTGCGGAGCCGGTGGGGACCGGTACGCGGATGGCGTAGCCGTCCAGCTTGCCCTTGAGCTCCGGAAGGACCAGGCCGATGGCCTTGGCCGCACCGGTGGAGGTGGGGACCATGTTGATCGCTGCGGCGCGGGCGCGGCGGAGGTCGTTGTGCGGGCCGTCCTGCAGGTTCTGGTCGGCCGTGTAGGCGTGAATCGTGGTCATGAGACCGCGTTCGATGCCGAACTCGTCGTTGATGACCTTGGCCAGCGGGCCCAGGCAGTTGGTGGTGCACGACGCGTTGGAGATGATGTTGTGGGCTGCGGGGTCGTACAGCTCGTGGTTCACGCCCATCACGATGGTGATGTCCTCGTCTGAGGCCGGGGCGGAGATCAGGACCTTCTTGGCGCCGGCGTCGATGTGCTTCTGCGCTGCGGCGGCCTTGGTGAAGAAGCCGGTGGACTCGATGACGATGTCAACGTTCAGGTCAGCCCAGGGAAGGTTGGCCGGATCCCGCTCGGCAAGGACCTTGATGGCGTTGCCGTTGACGACCAGGTTGCCCTCTTTGACCTCAACGGTTTCGGTCAGGCGGCCGCCGACGGAGTCGTACTTCAGCAGGTGGGCAAGTGCCTCGGGGCTGGTGAGGTCGTTGACAGCAACGATTTCGAGGTCCGCACCCTGTGCAAGTGCTGCGCGGAAGTAGTTGCGGCCGATGCGGCCAAAGCCGTTAATACCAATACGGGTGGTCACTTTTTCAGTCTCCTTGGTGCTTGTTGAAGCACAACTAGTTGAGCGGGCGTTCTAGCCAACTAACAGATCCCGCACGCCATTGGGCAGAGATGATTACCAGATCGGAGGGCGACCAGCCACATTGCTGAAGGCTAACCGCCTTCCGTGATCCATCTTACGTTTAAGAAGGTCTGCCCCCGCAAGTGCGGGGGCAG
Source organism: Arthrobacter sp. 05T444 (assembly GCF_056395905.1). Lineage (NCBI taxonomy): Bacteria > Bacillati > Actinomycetota > Actinomycetes > Micrococcales > Micrococcaceae > Arthrobacter > Arthrobacter sp. 05T444. The sequence goes on along the minus strand of NZ_JBFTKK010000011.1, from coordinate 145,872 downwards.
ACCGTCCACAATTCGGCCCTAAAGACGCCGAATGTGAAGTTTGTTACCAGTGTGCGTTGCGCACATCACAGTCCTAGAGCGTGATCAGACCGGTGGCATTGGCGCGGGCGGCGGCGAAGCGCTGCGCGACATCTGCCCAGTTCACGATGTTCCAGAATGCCTTGACGTAGTCCGCCTTGACGTTGACGTAGTCGAGGTAGAAGGCGTGCTCCCACATGTCCAGCATGAGCAGCGGCGTGGTGCCAAGTGCCACATTGCCCTGCTGGTCGTAGAGCTGCTCGATGACGAGGTTGCCACCGATGGGCTCGTACGCCAGGAAGCCCCAGCCGGATCCCTGCAGGCCGAGGGCGGCTGCGGAGAACTGGGCGCGGAAAGCGTCGAAGGAGCCGAAGGCGTCGTCGATGGCTGCAGCCAGCTCGCCCTCCGGCTTGTCGCCGCCGTCCGGCGAGAGGTTGTTCCAGAACACGGAGTGGTTGATGTGGCCGCCGGTGTGGAAGGCCAGGTCCTTGGAAAGACGGTTGATGTTGGCGAAGTCGCCCTTGTCGCGGGCCTCGGCGAGCTGGGCCAGCGCGTTGTTGGCGCCCGTTACGTAGGCTGCATGGTGCTTGCTGTGGTGCAGCTCCATGATCTTCGCGGAGATGTGGGGCTCCAGCGCTGCGTAGTCGTACTTGAGTTCGGGCAGAACGTACTCGGTCACAAAATCCTCCAATGTAGTGGACAGCTTGTCCGGTTTGGTAACTCTCGGATTGTGCATCCGGATGACTGGTCACCCGGAAATTTCCAATGGCTGGATCCTGGCACCCTCACCGGTTCCTGAGCCGAAGCTCCCGGCCAGCCAGGGTATCTCCACCATCTGGTCTTGATTCTAGGGGCGCCGCTACTCGTCCAGCATTTCCGGCGTCACATTGGCATCCGTCCCGGGAATGCCGAGATCAGAGGCACGTTTGTCGGCCATGGCCAGCAGACGCCGGATGCGTCCGGCGATGGCGTCCTTGGTCATGGGCGGATCGGCGAGCCGTCCAAGTTCATCGAGGCTGGCCTGTTTGTGGGCAACCCTGAGCTCCCCTGCGTATTTGAGGTGTTCGGGAACGTCGTCGCCGAGGATCTCCAGGGCTCGGTCGACGCGTGCTCCTGCGGCTACCGCCGCCTGGGCCGAGCGCCGGAGATTGGCGTCGTCGAAGTTGGCGAGCCGGTTGGCGGTGGCCCGCACTTCCTTCCGCATGCGCCGTTCCTCCCAGACCATCAGCGCGTCGTGGGCGCCCATCCGGGTGAGCAGTGCGGCGATTGTGTCGCCGTCGCGGATCACCACGCGGTCCACTCCCCTGACTTCACGCGCCTTCGCCTGGATGCCGAGCCGCCTCGCGGCACCTACCAGGGCCAATGCGGATTCCGGGCCGGGACAGGTGACTTCCATGGAGGAGGACCGGCCGGGCTCGGTCAGGGAACCGTGGGCCAGGAAAGCACCGCGCCACACCGCCTCGGCGTCGGCGGCCGAGCCGTTGACCACCACCGAAGGCAGTCCGCGCACCGGGCGGCCCCGGGTGTCCAGGAGGCCGGTCTGCCGGGCCAGGGCCTCGCCGTCGCGGACTACCCGCACCACGTAACGGCTGCCGCGTCGCAGCCCGCTGCCGGAGACGACGATGATTTCGCTCTGGTGCCCATAGACTTCGGCGATGGCTGCCCGCAGGCGCCGGGCCGTGGAGGCCAGGTCCACTTCGGCCTCGATGACAATCCGGCCGGAAATGATGTGCAGTCCGCCGGCAAAGCGGAGCATGGCCGAGACTTCGGCCTTGCGGACCGAAGACTTCTTTATGTCCAGGCGGGACAGTTCTTCCTTGACTGATGCTGTCAGTGCCATGGCACCTTCCTAACTGTTCCCAAAAATATCCTGGTAGGCCGTTGCGAGCCGCAGGGGGTCGTGTACAGGACGCCGACCCGGAGCCCCCACTTTACCCAAGACAACCTCGGCTCCGATCATCCCGGCGGCCCGCTCAAACTCCTTCATATCCGAAACGGACGCGGGGTCGGCGAGCACCACGTCCGCGCTGAACTCCGGAGCGTAGGTGCGCAGGACGTGCAGGTGGTCGGCGGCGGACATCCCCGAGGTCTCCTTGGTGTCCATGGCGAGGTTCATGGTCAGGCAGCGTTTGGCCGGCGTGTCACACAGCGCCTGCCGCATCTCCGGCAGCAACAGGTGCGGCAGGACGGAGGTGTACCACGACCCCGGACCGAGAACCACCCAGTCGGCCAGTTCGATTGCCGTCAAAGCCTCCACGCACGCCGGTGCATGTTCGGGCAGCAGCCTGACGCTCTCAAGCGAGCCGGCGACGGCGCAGCGCGCCTGGCCTTTGATGGTGGTGAGCGTGCTGCTGCCGTCGGGCGAGGCAACGCGGACGTCACCCTCGATGGTGAGCGGCACCGTGGACATGGGCAGCACCTGGCCGCGGGCCCCGAGCAGTGCGCCGGCCCACTTCAGCCCGGCCACTGCATCGCCGAGCAGCTCCCAGAGCGTAACGATCAGCAGGTTTCCCATGGCGTGGTCGTCCAGCGAGCCGCCGCCCGGCCCTGACCGGAAGCGGTGCTGCATGACGTCGCGCCAGGTGCGGCCCCAGTCGGTGTCGTCGCACAGCGCGGACAGCGCCATCCGGAGATCGCCCGGGGGCAGGACTCCGTACTCTTCGCGGAGGCGGCCGGAGGATCCGCCGTCGTCCGCCACGGTGACAATAGCGGTCAGCTCGGACGTCAGCAGCCGCAGCGCCGACAACGAGGCCGAGAGGCCGTGGCCTCCGCCGAGGGCCACGACCGAAGGTCCCTTTGCCTGCTGGGAGCCGGCCAGGCCGGAGGGCGGAATGAGCGGCAGCGGGCCGGTGAGAACTCCCATTATTCGCGGCCCAGATCCCGGTGGGTGGTGGTCACCGTGACGCGCGGATATTGCGCCAGTTTCTTGGAAAGCTCGACGGCGACCGCCACCGAGCGGTGTTTCCCGCCGGTGCATCCCACGGCGATGGTGGCGTAGTGCTTGTTCTCGCGGCGGTACCCGTCGAGGACGGGTTCAAGTGCCAGGACGTAGCGTTCGACGAAACTCGGAACGCCTTCGGCCTCGAGGACGTAGTCGCTCACGTCCTGGTCGAGGCCGGTGTGCGGGCGGAGCTTCGGCACCCAGTGCGGGTTGGGAATGAAGCGGACGTCCGCCACATAGTTCGCATCCACGGGCAGGCCGTACTTGAAGCCGAAGCTCATGACGTTCAGCCGCAGGGCCACAGGGCCAGTCTCCGTGAACAGTTCCGTGATGGCGGTGGCCAGCCCGTGCACATTGAGCGCGGACGTGTCGAGGACGAGGTCGGAGGAATCCCGCAGCTCCTTGAGGAGTTCGCGCTCGGCGGCAATGCCGTCCAGGATCCGGCCCCCGCCCTGGAGCGGGTGCGGGCGCCTGCCCTGCTCGAACCGGCGGACCAGGACGTCGTCGCTCGCATCCAGGAACAGCACCCGGAATGTGACTCCACTGGCCGCCAGGGCGCCGAGGGCTGCGCGGATGTCCGCGAACAGCGCCTTGCTCCGCACGTCCATGACGACCGCCAGCTTGGGAATGGACTGCGGGGCGTGGGAGACCAGCTCGGCGAGGGTGCCCAGCATCTGCGGCGGCAGGTTTTCGACGACGTACCAGCCGTGGTCTTCGAGGGCGTCAGCCGCTGTGCTGCGGCCCGCCCCCGACATGCCGGTCACCACCAGCAGTTCTGCCTCGACTGGCTTGACCGGTGTGAGGCCGTCCTCGTCCGCGCCCGATCCCGCCGTCGACTCTGCCATTAAATCCAGCCCCATTCCTGCTCTGCGCTTCTTGTGTGCCTGCGCACGCCAGTGCGCGCGGCAGGATTCCCGTACTTACCCTAGCTAAGATTCAGGACGCTAGCTAAGTTTCCAGGACTTCGCCGGTGGTCATGTTGATGGCTGGCATGGCGTCGGCGGACTCGCTCCCGGCTCCGTTCGAGCCGAAGTGGGTGACGATGGCCGCGGCAAGCGACGGGCCGATGCCTTTAGCCGCGGTGAGCTCGTCGATGGACGCCGCCTTGATTTTCTTGGCGGAGCCGAAATGCGCCAGCAGAGCCTTGCGCTTGGAGTCGCCGAGGCCGGGCACGCCGTCAAGGACCGAGACGGTCATGGCCTTTCCGCGCTTCTGCCGGTGGAACGAAATGGCAAAGCGGTGGGCCTCGTCGCGGATGCGCTGCAACATGTACAGGCCCTGCGACGAACGGGGCAAAATGACCGGGAAATCACTGTCCGGCAGCCACACCTCCTCAAGCCTTTTGGCCAGTCCCACAACATAGACGTCGTCCACACCGAGCCCCGCGAGGGCGCGTGCAGCCGCGTTGACCTGCGGTTTTCCTCCGTCCACCACCACGAGGTTGGGAGGGTAGGCGAATTTGGCCCGCGGTGCGGGAGTGGTGGTGTCCTCTACCGGCGCGTCGGCCGACCCGGCAGGCTTCGCCGTGACGGTTCCCAGGTCGGAGGCCTCCACCTGTGCCGTCTTATCCAGCAGATAGTGACGGAAGCGCCGGGTGAGGACGTCGTGCATGGCCGCGGTGTCATCCGTAGCCGCCGCTCCCGTGATGGAGAATTTACGGTAGTCGGATTTCTTAGGCAGACCGTCTTCCACCACCACCATCGAGGCCACGACGTTCGTTCCCTGGACGTGGGAGACGTCGTAGCACTCGATCCGCAGCAGCGGCACGGGCAGCTCCAGGGCTTCCTGCAGTTCCTGCAGGGCCTGGGACCGCACGGTGAGATCGCCGGCACGCCTGGTCTTGTGGAGCTTGAGCGCGTGCTCCGCGTTCTCCCGGACCGTCGACATCAGTGCGGCCTTGTCGCCGCGCTGCGGCACCCGGATGTCCACTTTCGCGCCCCGAAGGCCGCCCAGCCACACCGCCAGTTCAGCTGCGTTGCTCGGCTCCACCGGAACCAGCACCTCGCGGGGCAGCCGACCCTGGGTATCGCCGTCCTCCCCGTAGACCTGCTGCAGCAGGTGCTCCACAAGGTCCGGCGTCGTGGAATCCTCCACCTTTTCAACCACCCACCCGCGCTGGCCCCTGACGCGGCCGCCGCGCACATGGAACACCTGAACCGCAGCTTCGAGCTCGTCCTCGTGCAGCGCGAAAACGTCGGCGTCCGTGTCTTCAGCGAGCACCACGGCGTTGCGTTCAAAGACTTTGCGGAGGGCGACGATGTCGTCGCGGAGCCGGGCGGCCCGTTCGTAGTCAAGTTCGGCGACGGCGGCTGCCATCTCTTTTTCCAGCCGGGAGATGAAGCGCTTGGCCTCGCCTCCCATGAAGGCGCAGAAGTCCTCGGCCAGAGCCCGGTGCTCCTCGGGCGTAACCCGGCCGACGCAGGGGGCCGAGCATTTGTCGATGTAGCCGAGCAGGCACGGCCGGCCGCTGGCCTGGGCTCGTTTGAGGACACCCGGGCTGCAGCTGCGCACCGGGAAGACACGCAGCAGGGTGTCCATGGTTTCCCGGATGGCGCCCGCCGTGTAGGGGCCGAAGTAGCGGGTGCCCTTGCGCCGCTCGCCGCGCATGACCTGCACACGGGGCAGCTTCTCCCCCATGGTGACGGCGAGGTACGGGTAGGTCTTGTCGTCCCGGAACACGACATTGAACCGCGGCTTGAATTCCTTGATCCACGTGTACTCCAGCTGCAGCGACTCAAGCTCGCTGCCCACCACCGTCCATTCCACGCTGCTGGCGGTATGGACCATGGCGTGGGTCTTGGGCAGGAGGCCCGCGGGGTTGGCGAAGTACGAGTTCAGGCGGGAGCGGAGGTTCTTGGCCTTGCCCACGTAGATGACCCTGCCGTGGGGATCCCTGAACCTGTATACGCCCGGATTGGTCGGAATTTCACCCGTCTGGGGTCGGTAACTTGCTGGATCTGCCACGCTTCAAGTCTACTGAGCTTCAGGCAGGCCCGTTGCCCGGCCCTGGAGGCGCCGGACGACGCCTGGGTGCGGGGGCACTGCCTACTCGACGGCCTTGCTCTGGTTGTAGCTCGTGGAGCGCTCCTGGCCGCTCAGCCCGGCAATGGCGTCCATGATGCGGTCAGTGACTTGGCGGCGTGCCGGCAGGGAGTGGTCCGGGCCGGTCTTCTCGAAATAGAGCGGCTCTCCGACCTTCATCGTGAAGTGCTGGGGTTTGACGGCATTGCGGCCGGCGGGTTGCAGCTTCTCGGTTCCGATGAGGCCCACCGGGATGACTGGCGCGCCCGTCGTGAGTGCAAGCCAGCCAACGCCGGTCCGGCCACGGTAGAGGATCCCGTCCCGCGACCGTGTGCCCTCGGGGTAAATGCCGATGCCTTTCCCGTCCTCCAGGATGTCCAGGAGCGTCTTCAGCGCCTGCACGCTGGCGGCCTGCTCCCCGCGCTCAACGGGAATGGAGCCGACGGCTTCAAAGAACGACTTCATGAGCCGCCCCTTGAAGCCTCTGGTGGTGAAGTACTCCGCTTTGGCGAAGAAAGCGACCGGCCGCGGCATCAGCGCCTGCACAATCACGCTGTCCAGGAACGAGAGGTGGTTGGGGGCCACGATGAACGGGCCCTCCTTGGGGACGTTTTCCAGTCCGATGACCGTTGGCCGGCACGTTCCCGAAATCAGCCCGCGGGTGGTCCAGCGGATGCCGTCAAACAGCTCCATCGTTGCGCACCTCACTCAGGGCGGCGGCGCGGACTGATTCCAGTTCCTCGATGGTGGTGCGCAGGCTGGGGGTGTCGTGAACCACGGCGACTGCCCCGGCTTCCTCCAGTTCGCCGTCAAGGGCAAAACCCCAGCCGACACCGACGCAGTCCAGGCCATTGGCGAGTGCTCCTGCCACGTCCTGGGCGCGGTCCCCCACCATCACGGCATGCTGCGTGCGGAGGTCGGCCATGGCGGCAGCAATGATGCCCGTCTTGCCGACCGGTCCGGCCGCCGCTGCGGTTTCGTTGACCGCGGATCCCCGGACGGACTGGAACCGGTTTGCTATCTTGTGGTGCTGCAGGACAAGCTGCGCCAGGGTTTCCGGCTTCTGCGTGGCTACGGCGACGGGCCGTCCTGCGGCCACGTAGCTGTCGAGGAGCTCCACAATCCCTGGGTACAGGCGGCTCTGCGATATGCCGGTGTCAAGGTAATGCATCCGGTAGCTCCGGATGACTGCAGCAAGCATGGCCGGTGGAACGGCCGCGATATTCAGCAGTGAATCGCTCAGCTTGGGCCCGATCATGGCGTCCAGGACGTCCTGGGCGGGGACGGGAAGGCCAAATTCCCGGAGGGCCGACGCAATTCCGTCTGTTATTCCGCCGGCCGGATCGACAAGAGTGCCGTCCAGGTCGAAAATCACGGGCACTGTTGTTGAAGTCACCGGCTTAGTTTCTCATGACAGCACCTTTGCTCAAACTCACATGCCGTGCAGGGAATACTTCCCCGCACGGCATGGTGAATTTCACCGCCGTCCGCCGAATGGGCTGGTCAGCTGCCTGCTCTAGCCGAGGATCTCCGCCAGGAAGCTGGCGGTGTGGCTCTCCGTCGACTTGGCAAGCTGCTCCGGCGTTCCTGATGCCACGATCCGTCCGCCTCCCGAGCCGCCGTCCGGGCCGAGGTCCACGACCCAGTCCGCACTTTTGATGACGTCCAGGTTGTGCTCGATGGTGATGACGGTGTTGCCCTTGTCCACCAGGCCCTGAAGTACCAGCAGCAGCTTCCGGATGTCCTCGAAGTGCAGGCCGGTGGTCGGCTCGTCCAGGACGTAGATGCTGCGGCCGTTGGAGCGCTTCTGGAGCTCCGCAGCGAGCTTCACACGCTGGGCTTCGCCGCCGGAGAGCGTGGTGGCTGGCTGGCCGAGGCGCACGTAGCCGAGTCCGACATCCACGAGCGTGTTGAGGTGACGGGCAATCGGGGAGAATGCCGCGAAGAATTCGGCCCCTTCCTCGATCGGCATGTTCAGCACGTCCGCGATGGTCTTGCCCTTGTAGTGCACTTCGAGCGTCTCACGGTTGTACCGGGCACCGTGGCAGACCTCACAGGGAACATACACATCCGGCAGGAAGTTCATCTCGATCTTCAGTGTTCCGTCACCCGAACAGGCCTCGCATCTGCCGCCCTTGACGTTGAAGGAGAAGCGTCCCGGCAAGTATCCGCGGACCTTGGCCTCGGTGGTTTCCGCGAACAGCTTGCGGATGTTGTCGAACACCCCCGTGTACGTGGCCGGGTTGGAGCGCGGTGTGCGCCCGATGGGGCTCTGGTCCACATGGACCACCTTGTCCAGGTGCTCCAGCCCCTGGACGGTCTTGTGCCGCCCCGCCACCTGCTTGGCGCCGTTGAGCTTGTTGGCGAGCACCTTGTACAAGATCTCGTTCACCAGGGTGGACTTGCCGGAGCCGCTGACTCCCGTCACGGCCGTAAACAAGCCCAGCGGGAAGGCGGCATCGACATTAATGAGATTGTTTTCCCGGGCGCCGATGACTTTCAGCTCACGCTTTTTGTCGTACTTGCGCCGTTTCTTGGGGACGTCGATCTTCTTCCGCCCCGAAAGGTAGTCACCGGTGAGGGACGCCGTGTTCTCGAGCAGGGTTTCGTAGGACCCGGAGTGGACCACCTGGCCGCCGTGCTCCCCTGCCCCGGGCCCGATGTCGACGATCCAGTCCGCTTCATGGATGGTGTCTTCATCGTGCTCGACCACGATGAGGGTGTTGCCCATGTCCCTGAGCCGGGTGAGCGTCTCGATGAGCCGGCGGTTGTCCCTCTGGTGCAGCCCGATGGAGGGCTCGTCCAGGACATACAGCACGCCCACCAGACCGGAGCCGATCTGCGTTGCAAGCCGGATCCGCTGTGCCTCGCCGCCGGAAAGGGTCGCGGAGGGCCGTTCAAGGTTCAGGTATTCCAGCCCGACGTCCAACAGGAACGTCAGCCGGGCCTGGATTTCCTTGAGGACCTGGTGGGCGATCTGTGCCTCGCGTCCGGTCAGCACGAGATTGCTGAGGAATTCGGCGCAATCGCGCATGGGCAGCGCTGCCACCTCCGCGATCGATTTGCCGTTGATGAGGACAGACAGCGACGCCGGGTTGAGCCTCGCGCCGTTGCATGCAGGGCAGGGAACCTGCCGCATGTATTCCTCGTAGCGGTCGCGGGCCCAGTCCGAATCCGTCTCGCCATGCTTGCGGTGTACGTACTGGATGGCGCCTTCGAACCCGGTGCTGTATTTGCGCTCCCGGCCAAACCTGTTGCGGTACTGAACCACCACGTTATGGTCCTTGCCGTGGAGGACGGTCTGGCGGACGTCGGCCGTCAGCTTCTCCCACGGGGTGTCCATGGAGAAGCCGACGTCCTTGGCGAGTCCGTCCAGCAGCCGGTTCCAGTATTCCGTGGTGGCGGTGCCGAGGGACCACGGCGCGATGGCACCTTCGGCCAGCGAAAGCTCCGCATTCGGAACGATGAGGTCCTCATCGACTTCGAGCTTGGTTCCGATGCCGCTGCAGGCCGAGCAGGCGCCGAACGGGTTGTTGAAGGAGAACGACCTCGGCTCGATTTCGTCGATGGCCAGCGGGTGCTCGTTGGGGCACGCCAGATTTTCCGAGAACGCACGCAGGCGGCCGGGGGCATCGGCGTCGAGGTCCACGAACTCAGCCAGCACGCGGCCTTCGGCCAGTCCCAGGGCCGTCTCGATGGAATCCGTCAGCCGCTGGCTGATGCCCTCCTTGACCACGAGCCTGTCCACCACGACTTCGATGGTGTGCTTGAACTGCTTGCCGAGCTTGGGGGGATCGCTGAGCTGAATGAGCTCCCCGTCCACCCGGGCGCGGGAATAGCCTTTTGCCGTCAGTTCCTTGAAGAGGTCGACGAACTCGCCCTTGCGGCCGCGCACCACGGGTGCGAGGACCTGGAAGCGGGTGCCGTGCTCCAGTTCCAGCAGCTGGTCCACGATCTGCTGCGGTGTCTGCTTGATGACGGGCTCGCCGCAGACCGGGCAGTACGGGCGGCCCACTCGCGCCCACAGCAGACGCATGTAGTCGTAGATCTCGGTGATAGTGCCGACCGTGGAGCGCGGGTTCTTGCTCGTGGACTTCTGGTCGATGGACACCGCCGGGGAAAGGCCTTCGATGAAGTCGACGTCGGGCTTGTCCACCTGCCCGAGGAACTGGCGGGCGTAGGCCGAGAGCGACTCGACGTAGCGGCGCTGGCCCTCGGCGAAGATGGTGTCGAAGGCAAGGGACGACTTCCCCGAACCCGAGAGGCCGGTGAAGACGATCATCGCGTCCCGCGGAAGATCGAGGTCCACGTTGCGCAGGTTGTGTTCCCGTGCGCCCTTGACTACCAGGCGGGACAGATCCGGGCGCGCAGGAGTCGCGCGCTCCGGTTTCGCAGGGTTCAGGGGCACGACGGCGGAGTGGGCATCAACGGCTGATTCTTCAGCTACGGCTTTAGGCACCCACTAATGCTAATCGAAAACTTCTTCGAATATCCATGCGGGCCTGCTATTCGGCGTCGTAGGCCGCGGCGAGCAGGTGGACGGCCTCGGCGAAGCTGGCGCCCTGCGACTTGGCGGCGTCGGCGTATGCGGCGGCGGCCGCCGAGAGCGCACCCCAGCGTTCATCCCGGGCACACACGACCGTCCCGTTCCGCCCTTTGGTGGCCACAACTCCGGCGGCTTCGAGCTCCTTGTAGGCCCTGGCGACCGTGTGGGGAGCGACGCCGAGAAGCTCGGCAAGGTTCCTGACAGCGGGCAGCCGGGTCCCGGGGGCAATCTTTCCCTGGTCTGCCTGCTCGATGACGTGGAGCCGGAGTTGTTCGTAGAGGGCCACGGAACTTCCGTGGTTGGGTTTCCACTCTCCGGGGAATGACTGACCGGCGCTCACAGGGCCGACACCCCGGTACCACCGTTGCCGGCGCCCCGGTGCCGTGCACTCCCCTGCCCCGCACCCTCACGCGCCGCTGCCGCGTCCCCGGTGACGTATGCCCGGTCGAGGCGGCGGAACTGTGAGTTGTAGAGGCGTGTGTAATGTCCACCCGCGGACAGCAGGCTTTGGTGGGTTCCCTGTTCAACGATGCGTCCGTGATCCATGACCAAGATTAGATCAGCGTCGCGGATGGTGGACAACCTGTGGGCAATGACGAAGCTGGTCCTTCCCTGCCGCAGCCTGTTCATGGCCAGCCGGATTTGCACCTCTGTCCGCGAGTCGACAGAGCTGGTGGCCTCATCCAAAATCAGGACGCCGCGCCCCGCCAGTTCCGCCCGCGCAATGGTGATGAGCTGCCGCTGCCCTTGGCTCAGCGAGTCGCCGTCGTTCCCGAGCTCTGTGGAGTAGCCGCCCGGCAGGGCGCGGACGAAGTGGTCAACATGGGTTGCTTCGGCTGCAGCAATGATTTCCGCGTCGCTTGCCCCCGGCCAGCCGTATTCAATGTTTTCGCGGATCGTCCCGCTGAAGAGCCAGACGTCCTGAAGCACCACACCAAAGTTGGACCGCAGTGAATCCAGCGGCACGGTGGCGATATCGGTGCCGCCAAAAGTGATTCGGCCGGAGTCCAGCTCATAGAAACGCATCAGCAGGTTCACTACCGTGGTCTTCCCGGCGCCTGTGTGGCCGACGATGGCCACGGTCTGTCCTGGCAGGACTGAAAAGGTCAGCCCCCTCACGGCGGGCACGCCCGGGACATACCCGAAGGTCACGTCATCGAAGTCGATGCGCCCACCCAGGTTCTCTGGCTCCCGGAGGGCGGGTGCAGTCTCCGGAGGGATCTCTTCGGCGTCCAGGAGGGAAAAAACCCGTTCCGCTGACGCCGCGCAGGATTGCATCAGGGTCAGCATTCCACCGATCTGGCCCATGGGCTGCGTGAAGAGCCTGCTGAACTGGATGAAGGCCTGGATGCCGCCAATGGTCATGGTCCCGGCCGCGACTTGGAGGGCACCCACCACGGCCACAGCCACGTAGTTGAGGTTTGCAATGAACACCATGAGCGGCTGCACTGCGCCGGAAACGTATTGTGCCCTGGCGGATGTTCGGGCCAGGCGGTCGTTGCCGTGCCCGAAAATCTCCGCCACGGCTTCCTGCTGCCCAAATGCCTTGATCACCTCGTGGCCCGTCACGAATTCCTCGATGTGGGCGTTCAGCGTTCCCGTCGAAGCCCACTGGTCGGCGAAGTCTGCCTGCGACTTCCGGGCTATCAGCACGGTGATGAGAGTGGATATCGGCACGGAAATGAGGGCGATTGCCGCCAGCAGCGGCGAGATCCAGAGCATCATGGCCAGTGAGCCCAACAGCATGAGGACGGCCATGATCACCTGCGTGAGCAACTGGTTGAGGGACTGCGAGATATTGTCGACGTCGTTGGTCGCCCGGCTGAGCACGTCACCGCGCGTCTGCTCCTGGAAGTGCGACGACGGCAGCCGGTGCAGTTTTGCTTCGACGGCAGCGCGGAGGCCGAAGACGAGCCGCTGCACGGCGCTGGCGGTGAGTGCGCCCTGAAGCCAGTTGAAGAGCGACGTGCCGACGTACATCAGCGCCACCAACAGGAGCAGCCCTGCCAGCTTGCCTTCGTCTAAAGTGCCGCCCACAAAGGACGCCACCACTACGTCCGTGGCGTCGCCGAGGAGTTTCGGCGCCGCGACGTTGAGCGCTGCGAATCCGCAGGTGGCAGCAACGGCAATGGACATGCGGCCCCGGACCGGACGCAGCAGCCCGATGAGCCGGGCGGCAGCCGCCAAGAATATGTTCACCGGCCTCACGGCGGCATGTGCGCCTCTCATGGCAGTTCGTCCAGGGCGAGCTGCGATTCGGCGATCTCACGGTAGGTCCGGGAAGTCCGGAGGAGGTCCGGGTGGGTCCCTTGGGCCACCAGCCGGCCGTCATTCAGGACGAGGATTTGGCTGGCGTCCACGATGCTGGAAATCCGCTCGGCAACAATGATCACGGTGGCTGATTCCAGGGCGGGCACCAGCGCCTCCCGGACACTGGCTTCCGTGGCGTAGTCCAGAGCGGAGAAGCTGTCGTCGAAGAGGAAAAGCTCCGCCTTGCGGAGAATGGCGCGCGCAATGCAGAGACGCTGCCGCTGGCCACCCGAAAGTCCGGCCCCGCCCTGCCCGACCGCGGCGTTCAGGCCGTTCGGGAGGTTGCGGACAAACTCTTCCGCCTGCGCCCGCCGGAGGGCCAGCCACAGGTCTTCGTCCGTGGCCGCGGGCGATGCCATGCGCAGGTTTCCTGCGATGGTGCCGGAAAAGAGGTAGGCACGCTGTGGAACCACCGCCATCCGGCCCCGCAGCTCGTCCAGCTGCAGTGTGCGGATGTCCCGTCCGCCGAACCGGATTTCACCGCCGACGGCGTCCAGGAAGCGCGGCAGCAGATTCAGCAGTGTGCTCTTGCCGCTTCCCGTGGAACCGATGATGGCGGTGACGGACCCGGGGCCGGCCGTGAAAGAGATGCCGGCCAGAACCGGAGTTTCTGCGCCCGGATAGGCGAAAACGACGTCTCGGAATTCCACCGTTCCTCCGGTCCGCGTGCCGGCGTCGGATATTCCGCCAGCAGCGGCACCCTCGACGAAAGCGCCGTCGACGAAAGCGCCGGTCGGGGAGATCGGGGACGGACCCGCAATGGCCGGGTCCACGTCCAGCACGCCCTGGATGCGCTCAGCGCAGACGGCCGCGCGGGGAGCGGTCATGAACACGTACATGGCCATCATGATGGCGAGCAGGATTTGCAGGATGTACGCGATGAAGGCCGTGAGTGCCCCCACTTGCATCTGGCCGCTTTGGATGAGGTGGCCGCCGAACCAGACCACCGTCACGGACGACAGGTTCACCACGATCATGATCATGGGCAGCATGCCGGCGACGAGGAGGGCCGATTGGAGGTTGTTGCCCGTCAGTTTGCGGTTCGCCTCGGCAAAGCGTGCCGCCTCGTGGTCCTGGCGTACGAAGGACCGGATAACGCTGGCACCGATGATCTGTTCGCGCAGGATCCTGGTTGCGCCGTCGATCAGAGCCTGGCCCTGGCGGTAGAGCGGAATGAGGCGCCGCACGATGAGGGCCATGATGACCACCAGGAGCGGAACAATGGCGATCACGACGGCGGACAGGGCCGCGTCCTGCTGGATCGCCAGGATGATGCCGCCGATGCCCATGACGGGCGCGGCGGCCAGCATGGTGAAGACCAGCACGGCGAAGGTCTGGATTTGCTGGACGTCGTTCGTGGCCCGGGTGACAAGGCTGGGAGCGCCGAAGGCACCCACTTCCTGGGAGGACATGGCCTGGACCTTAGCGAAAAGTTCGCGCCGGAGACGGTGGCCGATCTTCATGGCCACCGCGGCACCGAGATAGCCCGCGCCGAGGGCGGCGGCCACCTGGACTACGGAGAGTCCGATCATCCAGCCGCCGAGGCGGAGGATCACGTCCGTCCGCCGCGGCAGGATCCCTTCATCGATGACGCTGGCGTTCAGCGTGGGGAGCAGCAGGTTGCCGGCGGTCTGGAGCATTTGCAGCACGATGATGCCCCACACCGTGGCGCGGTGTTCTCCGAGGAGGCGGCGCATCAAACCAAAGAGCACCGCGCCTCCTCCATCGCCGGGGCAGAACACGGGCCTGGTTAACCGGTCCCCATGCCCGCCTCGCCATTGTAAGCTACATCACATTCGTCACTTCGTTGTCTATAAAGACGCGCCGGAAACGCCTACGGTTCACCGCCGGCCCCAATTAAAGAGGGCCGGAGAAGAACCCGGGAACCGCGCCCTAAAGCTTCCGTGCCACGGCGAAGATCCTTCGGAACGGAAAGACGGTTCCATGGGCCGTGCCGGGGTACGCCTTTGCCAGGAGCGCGGCATATTCGGTCTCGAATTCGCCCCCCTCTTCCGGCGTGAGAGCAGCCAGGACAGGCCGCAGGCCTGTCCCCCGCACCCACTCCAACACCGGGTCTTCCCCGGAAAGCAGCTGCAGGTAGGTGGTTTCCCACGCATCAGCCGCGCACCCGGCGTCGAGCATGATCTCCAGGTACCGTGAGGGCTCGGCAACGGCGTCATCGTGGCGGAGGACGCCGTCGAGCCTTGCGGCCCAGCCCGGCGACTCGGCGAGTTCCCGCATGAGCGTGTGGGAAGGGGACTCGAAGTTGCCCGGCACTTGGAGCGCGAACCACGCACCCGGCCCCAGCGCTTCCAGCCAACCTGGGAGCAGTTCCCGGTGTTCCGGGATCCACTGCAGCGCGGCGTTGCTCACCACAACGTCGGTCTCGGGCGACGGCGTCCAGCCGGCAATGTCGCCGAGGCGGAACTCCAGGCGCGGTGCCGCCGCGTGGATTTCAGCCTTGGACAGCATCTCCGGCGAGGAATCGAGGCCCACTACCCGGGCCCCGGGCCAGCGTTCCGCCAGGGCCGCCGTCAGGTTGCCCGGCCCGCACCCCAGGTCCACCACTTCACGGGGTGCGGCGGCGTCTATGCGGCCGGTCAGGTCAAAAAACGGGCGCTGTCGGTAGTCGCCGAACTGGACGTATTTCGCGGGATCCCAGTGCACTTGGCCTCCGGTGGGTCGTGACGGCGCGGTCAGCGTCAGGTGCGGTCAGCCTGCGCCGCGGCCGCCCTGAACGTGCAGCCACCGCGAGCCTAGCGGCGGGCACGGGAGAAAGCACGCAAGGCAGGCACACGCACTAAGCTGGAAAGCAATGAAACTCGTTGAACAGCTCCCCTCCCCGGCCGCACGGATCGCAACGGCGGAGGTTGACCCGGACACTCTTTACCTGCGGTTCGTGGAGTGGACGGAAAGCCGGGGACTGGAGCTGTACGCCGCCCAGGACGAAGCCATCATGGAATTCGCCTCCGGCGCCAACGTGATCCTTGCGACACCAACCGGTTCTGGCAAATCCCTAGTGGCCATTGCCGCGCACTTCCAGGCGATGGCCCGCGGGGAGCGCAGCTACTACACGGCTCCCATCAAGGCCCTGGTCTCGGAAAAGTTCTTCGCCCTATGCGACATTTTCGGGGCTGAGAACGTGGGCATGATCACCGGCGATTCCGGCGTCAACCAGGACGCCCCGATTATCTGCTGCACGGCGGAAATCCTGGCCAACATCGCGCTGCGGGAAGGTGCCGCAGCGGACCTTGGGGCGGTCATCATGGACGAGTTCCATTTCTATGCGGATCCGCAGCGCGGCTGGGCCTGGCAGGTCCCGCTCCTGGAGCTCCCGCAGGCCCAGTTCCTCCTGATGTCCGCCACGCTCGGGGACGTGAGCCGCTTCGAGGCCGGGATGACCGAGCTCACGGGCCGGCCCACCACCACCGTCAGTTCCGCGGAACGTCCTATTCCGCTGCACTACTACTATCACGAGACCCCCGTCCACGAGACGCTCGAGGAATTGCTGTCCACCAGGCAGGTTCCCGTCTATGTGGTTCACTTCAGCCAGGCCGAAGCCATCGAACGGGCCCAGACGCTGATGAGCATCAACGTCTGCAGCCGCGAGGAGAAGGACCGGATCGCCGAGCTGATCGCGAACTTCCGTTTCGCCGCGGGCTTCGGCAAGACCCTTAACCGGCTGGTCCGGCACGGCATCGGCGTGCACCACGCCGGCATGCTGCCCAAGTACCGCCGCCTGGTGGAGCAGCTCGCCCAGGCGGGCCTGCTGAAGGTCATCTGCGGCACCGACACGCTGGGCGTCGGCATCAACGTGCCCATCCGTACGGTCCTGCTTACCGCGCTGAGCAAATACGACGGTGTCCGCACCCGCCTGCTCAACTCCCGCGAATTCCATCAGATCGCCGGCCGCGCGGGCCGGGCCGGCTACGACACCGCCGGCACAGTCGTGGTCCAGGCGCCGGAGCACGTGGTCGAGAACGTCAAGGCGATGGCCAAGGCAACCGCCAAGTTCGGCGATGACCAGAAGAAGCTGCGCCAGGTGGTCAAGAAGAAGCCGCCGGAAGGCTTCGTGTCCTGGGGCGAGCCCACCTACAACCGCCTGGTGGAATCTGTTCCAGACCCGCTCACCTCCAGCTTCACGGTCACCCACGCGATGCTGATGAACCTGATGGAACGGCCCGGTGATCCCTTCACTGCTGCCCGGCGCCTGCTCACCGAGAACCATGAAACGCGGCCTTCGCAGCTGCGGCTGATGAAGAAGGCGCTCGCGATTTACCGCGAGCTGCTCGCCGCCGAGGTGGTAGAGCGCATCCCGCCGGCAGAGCAGGGCGCCGACGGCAGGAGCGTCCGCCTGACAGTCCATCTGCAGGCCAACTTTGCCCTGAACCAGCCGCTCTCCCCCTTTGCCCTGGCCGCGCTGGAACTGCTGGATCCGGAATCGCCGTCGTACGCACTGGATGTGGTCTCTGTCATCGAGTCCACGCTGGAAAAGCCGCGTCAGATCCTCTCCGCCCAGCAGAAGAAGGCCCGGGGTGAGGCCATCGCCGCGATGAAGGCGGACGGCATCGAGTACGACCAGCGCATGGCGATGCTCGATGAGGTCACGTACCCGCAGCCCCTCGGGGAAATCCTTGGTGAAGCCTTTGAGGTCTACCGGAAGGCGGCGCCGTGGGTGGGCGACTTTGAACTGGCGCCGAAGTCCATCATCCGGGACATGTACGAACGCGCCATGAACTTCGGCGAGTTCGTCCAGTTCTACGGGCTGGCCCGCTCCGAAGGCATCGTGCTGCGGTACCTCGCCGACGGCTTCAAGGCCCTGCGGCAGACCGTGCCGCAGGACGCCCTTCGGGATGATCTCGAGGACCTCATCGCCTGGCTCGGCGAGCTGGTCCGCCAGGTCGACTCGAGCCTGCTGGACGAGTGGGAGGAGCTGACGTCCGGTGCGGCGCCGACTCCCCACGACGCCCCGCCTCCCCCGCCGCCGTCGCTGACGTCGAACATCCGCGCCTTCCGCGTCATGGTCAGGAACGAGATGTTCCGGCGCGTGGAGCTTTTCGCGGACGAGAATGCGGCCGCGCTGGGCGAGCTCGACGGCGATGCAGGCTGGGACGCCGACCGGTGGGAGAACGTCCTGGACGACTACTTCGACGAACACGACGACATCGGTACCGGCCCCGACGCCCGCGGGCCGGGACTGCTGATGATCACCGAGGGGCCGGAAGCATGGAAGGTCCGCCAGATCTTCGACGACCCCGCCCGCAACCACGACTGGGGCATCTCCGCCGAAGTGGATCTGGCCGCCTCCGACGAAACCGGCACCGCCGTTGTCCGGGTGACCGAGGTCAACAGGCTCTGACGGCCAGCCCCTTACGGGAGGACACAGTAAGCTCGGATACATGAGCGCAATCCGTCCCGCAACCCCAGACGACGTCCCCGCAATCCTGCAGATGATCCATGAACTGGCCATCTATGAGAAGGAACCGGACGCCGTCCGGAACACTCCGGAGATGCTGACGGCCGCGCTGTTCGGCGACACCCCCCGTGTGTTTGCCCACATGGCGGAGAACGACGCCGGGCAGGTCCGGGGCTTCGCACTGTGGTTCCTGAACTACTCGACCTGGGAAGGTGTCCACGGCATCTACCTGGAGGACCTCTACGTCACTCCGGAGGCGCGGGGCGAAGGCCACGGTAAGGCGCTGCTGCAGCATCTGGCCGCCACCGCCGTCGAACGCGGTTACGCACGGGTTGAGTGGAGTGTCCTGGACTGGAACGAACCGTCCATCAGTTTCTACCGGAACCTCGGTGCCAACCCGATGGAGGAATGGTCCACCTTCCGGCTTACCGGCGCCGCCCTGGCGGCGTTCGGAACCCGCAGCGGGGCCGGCGTCCGTGGCTGAGGCTGCGGTGGATGCCGCCATCCATACTGTCCGCGCGAGGCACGAATACCGCGGGATGCGCACCGCGGAACACTACTTCTCCGTCCCGCTGGACCATTTCAGTCCAGCCGCAAACGGCGCGGACTCCGAGACCATCACGGTGTTCGCCCGCGAATACGTCTCGACAGAACACAGCGAAGCGGCCGCGGAACGCCTGCCGTGGCTCGTGTACCTGCAGGGCGGCCCCGGCGGCCGCGGCAACCGGCTGATGTCCCTGGGCGGCTGGAGCAAGGCGGCCGCGAAGGACTTCCGCATCCTCATGCTGGACCAGCGGGGCACCGGGCTGTCCTCCCCCATCGACCGCAACACGCTGCCCGCGCGCGGTGACGCCCCGGCCCAGGCCCGTTACCTTGAACATTTCCGGGCCGATTCAATCGTTGCCGACGCCGAGCTGATTCGCCATGCCCTGGGCTCGGAGCCGTGGACCATCTACGGGCAGAGCTACGGCGGCTTCTGCGCACTGACCTACCTCTCGTTCGCGCCAGACGGCCTGCGCGAGGTCCTCATCACCGGCGGCCTGGCCCCGCTCACCGGACCCGCCGACAGGGTCTACCGCGAGACGTTCAAGCGCGTGGCCGCCCGCAATGCCGAGTATTACGGCTGGTACCCGGAAGACCGCGGGGCCGTGAACCGGATCGCCCGCCACCTGCGCGACACCGAGGAATTCCTGCCGGGCGGCGAACGCCTGACCGTGGAACGGTTCCAGATGGTGGGCTCCTTCCTCGGCGGGAACACCCGGGTGGACGGTTTGCACCACCTGCTGGAAGACGCCTTCGTGGACACACCCCGCGGTGCGCGGCTGTCCGATGCCTTCCTGGAGCAGGTCCGCTCGCTGGTCTCTCGGGCGGGCAACCCTCTCTACGCGCTGATGCACGAATCCATCTACGGCCAGGGACGGGCAACGGACTGGGCCGCATGGCGGGTCCTCAGGGAGTTCCCGGAGTTTAGCCCGAACGCCCCGGAGGTGCTCCTGACCGGCGAAATGGTCTACCCGTGGTACTTCGAGCAGGACGCGGCACTGCGCCCGCTGAAAGACGTGGCGGAGCTGCTGGCCGCGAAGACGGACTGGAAGCCGCTGTACGACACAGCGCAGCTGGCAGCCAATACCGTCCCGGCCGCCGCCGCCGTGTACAGCGACGACATTTATGTGGAGCGGGGCCTCTCGCTGGAGACTGCAGCAGCCGTCCGGGGGCTGCAGACCTGGGAATCAAGCGATTTCCACCACGACGGCATTGCCGACGACGGCGAGGCGATCTTCAGCCGCCTGCTGGGCATGGTCCGTTCAGTCCGCAGCTGACGACAGCACACAGCCTCCGCCCCGGCGCGAACGGACACTTCAGCCCCCGCCGCCTGCATAGCAAAAACAGACAACCCCGGCCGCCGGCCGGGGTTGTCTGTTCGGCGCCGCCAAGCGTGGCTGCCGCCCGCTGAACTGGGCGCCTGCTAAACCTAGTCGACGTCGCTCAGGCTCTTCCGGGCGTCCTCCTCGAGGCGGGCGTCCAGTTTGGCCTTCTGTGCGCCGGAACTGACCAGGCTCGCGATCACGGCGATGATGATGGTGCCCACGATGACCGCGAGGGAGACGTACGTGGGGATCTCCGGGGCCCACTCGATGTGGTGGCCGCCGTTGATGAACGGAAGTTCGTTAACGTGCATGGCGTGCAGCACGAGCTTCACGCCGATGAACGCCAGAATGACCGACAGTGCGTGCTTCAGGTAAATGAGGCGGTTCATCAGGCCGCCGAGCAGGAAGTAGAGCTGCCGCAATCCCATGAGGGCGAAAATGTTGGCGGTGAAGACGATGAACGCGCTCTGGGTCAGGCCGAAGATTGCCGGAATGGAGTCCACGGCGAACAGCAGGTCCGTCATGCCGATGGTCACAAAGACGATCAGCATCGGCGTGAAGACCTTCTTGCCGTTCACAACGGTGCGGAGCTTGCCGCCGTCGAACTTCTCCGACATCGGTATCACCTTGCGGATGCGGGCAATGAGGGGATTTTCCTTGTCCTCTTCGTCTTCGCCTTCGTCCTGGGCCTGCTTCCAAGCGGTCCAGAGCAGGAAGGCACCGAAGATGTAGAAGACCCAGCTGAACTGCTCGATGACAATGGCGCCGAGCATGATGAAGATGCCGCGCAGGATCAGGGCGATGATGATGCCCACCATCAGCACTTCCTGCTGGTACTTACGCGGCACGGAGAAGCGCGCCATGATGATGATGAACACGAAGAGGTTGTCGATGCTGAGGCTGTACTCAGTCACCCAGCCAGCAACGAACTGGCCGCCGAACTCCGGGCCGGTAAACAGGAACATTGCGCCGGCAAAAAGCAGGGCCAGGGCCACGTAGAACGTCACCCAGAGGCCGGCTTCCTTCATCGAGGGCTCATGCGGGCGCCGCAGCACCAGGAGCAGGTCCAGAGCGAGGATGATGCCGAGGACGACGAACGAGCCGACCTCGAACCAGACGGGAAGTTGCACAGGGATACCTTTCGCAGGGTACAGAAAACCGGTGTAAGTCTCTCCGGCGAACCTATGCACTTGGTGCTCATGTGGTTGCCCGCTACGCCCGGCAGGGCATCTGTGCCTTGCGTGTTGACGTTCGTAGCGCTTGGGATACTCCCCTACGTGACCTCAACTTTACCCCACACCGGCACTTGCCCGCGCCCTGGACGTGCCAAAGCGCGGACAGCGTTCCACTGTCCGGACACAACGCCCCCGCATTGGCTTTGGCCAACCCGCTCAGGCGTGGCCGGCAGCCTGCATCTGGCGCAGTTCCTTTTTGAGCTCGGACACTTCGTCGCGGAGCCGGGCCGCGAGCTCGAACTGAAGTTCCGCGGCAGCTCCGTGCATCTGCTCGGTCAGCTGCTCGATCAGTCCCACCAGGTCCTCGGCCGGCGCGGCCGCGAGCCCGTCCGCGCGCACGGTAGCTGCCCCCTTTGCCGCGGACTTACCCCGCTTGCCGCCCTTGGCCAGGCGGTTGTTGTTCAGCAGCTCCTGGGTGTCGGCGTCCTCCTTGGCGAGCTGGTCCGTGATGTCCGCGATCTTCTTCCGGAGCGGTTGGGGATCGATCCCGCGCTCCGTGTTGTAGGCAACCTGGATAGCGCGGCGCCGGTTCGTCTCGTCGATCGCGTGCGCCATCGAGTCTGTGATCCGGTCCGCGTACATGTGAACCTGGCCGGAAACGTTGCGGGCGGCACGCCCGATGGTCTGGATCAGGGATGTCGAGGAGCGCAGGAAGCCTTCCTTGTCCGCGTCCAGGATGCTGACCAGCGACACCTCCGGGAGGTCGAGGCCTTCTCGGAGCAGGTTGATGCCTACGAGAACGTCGAAGACACCCATGCGCAGTTCGCGGAGCAGTTCCACACGGCGGAGGGTGTCCACGTCCGAGTGCAGGTACTCCACTTTGACGCCGTGCCCCAGCAGGTAGTCGGTGAGGTCCTCTGCCATCCGTTTGGTGAGGGTGGTGACCAGGACGCGTTCGTTCTTCTCGGTGCGGGTCCGGATCTCACCCAGGAGGTCGTCGATCTGGCCCTTGGTGGGCTTGACGACGACCTCGGGATCGATCAGGCCGGTGGGCCGGATGATCTGCTGGACGAAACCGTCGGCCTTGCCGAGCTCGTACTTGCCCGGGGTAGCGGACAGGTAAACCGCCTGACCCACGCGGTCCTGGAACTCGTCCCACTTGAGCGGTCGGTTGTCCATCGCCGAGGGCAGCCTGAAGCCGTGGTCCACCAGGTTCCGTTTGCGGGACATGTCGCCCTCGTACATGGCGCCGATCTGCGGCACGGTGACGTGGGACTCATCAATCACCAGGAGGAAGTCGTCCGGGAAGTAGTCGATGAGGCAGTGCGGAGCGGTCCCGCGGGCGCGGCCGTCGATATGCGAGGAGTAGTTCTCAATGCCGTTGCAGAACCCCATCTGCTGCATCATTTCCAGGTCATAGGTGGTGCGCATCCGGAGCCGCTGGGCTTCGACGAGCTTGTTCTGGCCTTCCAGTACCGCGAGGCGCTCGGCCAGTTCGTCTTCGATTCTCTTGATCGCCCTGCTCATGCGTTCCGGACCGGCCACGTAGTGCGATGCCGGGAAGACGTACATTTCCTCCTCGTCCCGGATCACTTCACCGGTCAGCGGATGAAGGGTGTGGATGTTCTCAATCTCGTCCCCGAAGAACTCGATCCGGATGGCCAGCTCTTCGTACATCGGAATGATCTCCACGGTATCGCCGCGGACGCGGAACGTGCCGCGGTGGAAGTCCATGTCGTTGCGGGCGTACTGCATGGAGACAAATTTCCGGAGCAGATCGTCGCGGTTCATCTCCGCCCCCTTCCGGAGGGTCACCATGCCGGCGATGTATTCTTCCGGAGTGCCGAGGCCGTAGATGCAGGAGACCGTAGCCACCACAATCACGTCCCTGCGCGTCAGCAGAGCGTTGGTGGCGGAGTGCCGGAGCCGCTCCACTTCCTCGTTGACGGACGAGTCCTTTTCGATGAAGGTGTCCGTCTGCGCCACGTAGGCTTCCGGCTGGTAGTAGTCGTAGTAGGAGACGAAGTACTCGACCGCGTTGTTCGGGAGCAGTTCGCGGAATTCGTTGGCCAGCTGCGCAGCGAGGGTCTTGTTCTGCACCATCACCAGGGTAGGCCGCTGGACCTGCTCGATCAGCCAGGCCGTTGTCGCGCTCTTGCCTGTACCGGTGGCGCCCAGCAGCACGACGTCCTTCTCACCGTTCTTGATTCGTTCGGTCAGTTCCGCGATGGCGGCTGGCTGGTCACCCGCCGGCTGGAACTCGCTGATGACCTCGAAGGGCGCCACGATGCGGTTGATTTCCTGGGCAAGACTCATGTACCTAATCTACAGCGGGGCACGGACAGGAACTCCTGATTCAGCTTTAGGCTGTGCCGGACGTGCCGCCGGAGGTGCTCCCGGATTCCCACGACGGCGGCCGCCAGCCGCTGCTTTCGGCCCACCGCTCCATTTCCGGTCCGGCGGTCTCCGTGAACCAGGGTTCCTTGTCCGCGGCGTACCCGGACGTGGAGGAGTCTGAGGCATGGAGTGCCGCGACCCGGTGTTTCTCGGCCCCGTAGGCATCCCGCGCAGCCTGGTCCGCGGTGAGCCAGTCGCGGAAGCACAGGGCGAACCGCCAGCCAGGCGAGCCGGCCACGCGGACATGGACGTTGACGGGACGTCCCGGATCCGCGCTGCCGTGGAGCCGCTTGGACCACGCTGCGGGATCCGAATGTTGTGAGGTGGGGCTGTCGAGCAGGACCCCTGGCCAGACGGGGAAGCCGGCGTCGCCCAGCAATGGCGCGATGCGGTCCGCCGCGTCCATGTCCTTCACCGCCAGCTGAAGGTCGATGACGTTCTTGGCGGAGAGTCCGGGCACGGCCGTGGATCCGATGTGGTCCACGGCCAGGACGTCGTCAGGGGCGGCCGCCCGGAGCCGGGCCATGAGCAGGGATGCCTGACGTCGCCAGTCAGGGTCGTGCGCGGCCAATACCGGTCCACCATGCCGGGGAGCAACGGCAGCTTTGCTGACGTTCCGGGCAAAGGGCACGAGCCGGTCCTCCCACAGCCGGTCCACGGCAAGCCGCAGGTCCTCCGGCGTCCCGGAGTTGTCCAGCACGACGTCGGCGGCCGCGAGCCTGACATCACGGGCCGCCTGGGCCGCCATCCGGGAGCGGGCCTCTTCCTCGGTCATGTTGCGGTGCTCGACCATCCGCCGGACCCGGACGTCTCCCGCCGCATCCACCACAACCACGAGATGAAAACTGCTTTCCTGACCGGTTTCCACCAGGAGCGGGATGTCCTGGACCACGACGGCGTCCGCGGGGGCGGCGGCGATCACCGCGGCGGCCTGCTGCCGCACCAGGGGATGGACAATGCCATTCAGCACTGCCCGCCGTTCCTGGTCCCCGAACACGACGGCCCCGAGCCGCGGCCGGTCCAGCCGCCCGTCGGCGCCGAGGATATCCGGCCCGAACGTCTGCACCACCGCGGCTAGGCCAGGCGTGCCCGGCTCCACAACATCGCGGGCTATGGCGTCTGCGTCGACGAGGACCGCCCCCAGCTCCTGAAGGCGTGACGCCACCATCGATTTCCCCGAGGCGATGCCGCCCGTCAATCCGATCTTCAGCACTCCCCAAGACTAAACTGAACCGGTGGCTGACGACGCAGATTCCCAGAAGAGCAGGACGTCGTCATACACGACCCTTGCCGCTGGACCCGATTTCCGCCACGAGCTGGAGATCAAGCGATCGCGTTTCATAACAGTGCTGCGCCGCACGGACAGCGAAGACGGCGCACGGGCCCTGGTGGCGGGCCTGCGCCGCGAATTCCACGACGCCCGGCACCATTGCTCGGCGTTCGTTCTGGGCCCGGACCGGGACATCCAGCGCTCCAGCGACGACGGCGAACCCTCCGGGACGGCCGGGATCCCCATGCTGGAGGCGCTGATCCGGCGGGAAACCGCCCCGGGGGTGACGGACCTCAGCGACATCAGTGCCGTCGTCGTGCGTTACTTTGGCGGAATACTCCTGGGTGCCGGCGGGCTGGTGCGCGCCTACTCCGAATCGGTGTCCGCAGCCCTCGAACTCGCTCCCCTGGTGAACCGCAGCCGGCTGCGCCTCTGTGCCGTCCGGGTGGCCCATGCCGCGGCCGGGCGCCTGGAGAACGATCTCCGGGCCGCCGGCTACGTCATGGCCGAAACCGGTTATGAGTCCCAGTCAACAGTCCTGCGGCTCGCCCTGCCGGACTCACCGCGTGTCCTGGCAGATGCGGCCGGGCGGCTCGCCGCCATGACGGCCGGAAGAGCGGACCTGGAGCCGGAGGGCACGGACTGGGTTGACGGGCCGCTCCGCTGCTGATTATTAATCAGCTTAGTTTCTTGCTTCCCAGGGTTACTGGTGTTAGCCCACACAGCGCGCGGTGATACGCACCGGACATATGCAAAAAGGTGGCCGTCCCCGAAGGGACGGCCACCTTTCCGCGTGCTGTGCCGGCGTCCTGCTCTCCGGCCTTAGGGGCCGGCTAGCAGCACGCCGGTGTCACCAGCGCTGGGGCAATTAGTTGCCGGTCAGCTTCTCGCGCAGTGCTGCAAGAGCCTCGTCCGAAGCAAGCGTGCCTGCACCGGTCTCGGTTGCAGCCGGCTCGGAGGAGTAGCTGGTGGTGCCGGAGTCGCTGTCGCCGGACGTTGCAGCTGCAGCGTCGTCGGCAGCGTGCTGGGCAACCTGCTTCTTGTGTGCTTCCCAGCGGGTCTGGGCGTCAGCGTACTGCTGCTCCCAGGCGGCGCGCTGGTTCTCGTAGCCTTCAAGCCACTCGTTGGACTCCGGGTCGAAGCCCTCCGGGTACTTGTAGTTGCCCTCTTCGTCGTACTCAGCGGCCATGCCGTAGAGTGCCGGATCGAATTCGGTGCTGTCGGCGTCAACGCCCTCGTTAGCCTGCTTGAGGGAGAGGGAGATGCGGCGGCGCTCGAGGTCGATGTCGATGACCTTGACGAACAGCTCGTCACCAACGGAGACAACCTGCTCAGCCAGCTCAACGTGGCGGACAGCGAGCTCGGAGATGTGGACCAGGCCTTCGATGCCGTCTTCGACGCGAACGAACGCACCGAACGGAACCAGCTTGGTGACCTTACCCGGAACAACCTGGCCGAGGGCGTGGGTGCGGGCGAAGGTCTGCCACGGGTCTTCCTGCGTAGCCTTGAGCGACAGGGAGACGCGCTCGCGGTCCAGGTCGACCTCGAGAACCTCGACGGTGACTTCCTGGCCAACTTCGACAACCTCGGACGGGTGGTCGATGTGCTTCCAGGACAGCTCGGAAACGTGGACGAGGCCGTCTACGCCGCCAAGGTCCACGAAGGCACCGAAGTTGACGATGGAGGAAACGACGCCGGGACGGACCTGGCCCTTTTCCAGCTTGTTGAGGAACGTGGAGCGGACCTCGGACTGGGTCTGCTCGAGCCATGCACGGCGGGACAGCACAACGTTGTTGCGGTTCTTGTCCAGCTCGATGATCTTGGCTTCGATCTGCTGACCGATGTACGGAGCGAGGTCGCGCACACGGCGCATCTCGACGAGGGACGCGGGCAGGAAGCCACGCAGACCGATGTCGAGGATAAGACCACCCTTGACAACCTCGATGACGGTACCGGTGACGACACCGTCTTCTTCCTTGACCTTCTCGATGTCGCCCCAGGCGCGCTCGTACTGAGCACGCTTCTTGGAGAGGATCAGGCGGCCTTCTTTGTCTTCCTTGGTGAGCACCAGGGCTTCGACCTGATCGCCAACGGAGACGACGTCTCCGGGGTCAACGTCGTGCTTGATGGAAAGCTCGCGGGAGGGGATGACACCTTCGGTCTTGTAACCGATGTCGAGCAGAACTTCGTCGCGGTCGACCTTGACGACGGTACCTTCGACGAGGTCTCCGTCGTTGAAGTACTTGATGGTGGCGTCGACAGCTGCGAGGAAGTCCTCAGCGGTACCGATGTCGTTAATCGCGACTACGGGGGTACCGGGCTTCTCGGTGGAGGTGATGGTCATGTAGTAGGGGCTCCGTTGTGGATAGTTAGTCGGTCAGGCAAACCACCACGCCCGCGTTATTGAACGCAGGCGCAGGTCTCGGCAAATCCGGTGGATTTGCCGGGTCATCCTGATTTTGTGGATTGTAGATACGTGCACGTAGTACACGCCCGTTTATTATAGTGGCCCGCGCCAAGGCCGGTCAAAGCGCCTGGGCTGCCGTGCAGGCCCGCGACCTGCGCGAACACCGTCAGAAGTGCGTCAGGCAGTGCGGCGCGCGTTCGACGGCGAACATGAGGCGCGCTTTCAGCGCAGCTCCCAGGGCATGCTCGGTGATCCGCCCGGCCGAGGCCAGCGTCACCGGACAGACCGCACCAAGGTAGATGGAACCGAGTTCAGCGACGTCCAGCGAAAGCTCCGGGCGCGATCCGGCCGGAGCCTCCGTGACCCTCGCGCTGCCTCCGGTGACATCCAGGATGAACGTGCCGCCCGCAAAGCCAAGGCCGTCGCTGACCCCAAGAACCAGGGACCCGTCCGCGGAATAGTGCCGCGCGGAAAGGGCCTTGCCGGTGTCCAGGATCCGGAGCCACAGCATGTCCCTCTGGTCCGAAGACTCGATGCACCGCGGATCCTCCAGCGCCCACGTCAGGGGGTCGTCCACAGGGGCGTCTGCCCAGCTGACCCGGCCGGTCAGGTCGATGCTGCCGAGGAACTGCCAGAGTTCCAGGTAGGCGGCATCGGTGGCTGCCACCAGGTCAACCAGTTCGATGGTGTAGGGCTTGGTGTCCCAGCCGGCGAACTTGTATGAAACGTAGCCGTCGACCGAGCCCGCCGCGTCATAGTGGAGGGCGCACTTGATGGACTCATCCTCGGCGCCGTCGCGGCCGCACGTGCCGGACACAGTCTGGCGGTAGGCTTCCTGCCGCACGATCGAGCCCGGAGTCAGCCGGTGGACCCCTTCGAACACCTGGGGCGCCAGGTCCAGGAGGACTTTCCGGTCCGCGATTTCCACCGTGCCGGTTGCGGTATGGCGAAGCCGGAACCTGGGCCCGGTATCCACCTTCACCGTGCGCTCGAACGTGGCAACGCCGTAGCCGAAGCGGCCGTAGATCGACCCCTCGGACGCAGTGAGCGCGGCCACCGCCAGGCCGTCGGCTTTTGCGGCCGCGAGGTCCTGGGCCATCATCCGGCGCAGCAGCCCCTGCCGCCGGTGCGTCCCCCGCACTGTCACTGCGGTGACCAGCTGGGCCTCCAGCTGCCGTCCGTAGCCGATGTTCAGATTCTTGCGCAGCGTCCCGAACGTTGCCACGGGAATCTCAGCGCCCAGGGAATGCGGCGCCACCTCCCCCGTCTGGTAGACGCCGGTGAGCTCGCGGTTGTCCGCCCGGTACATGGCCATGAGCTTGTCCACGAACTCGTCGTTCCTGCGGCTGTCATGGAAACCGAAGCCCACGGCGCGGATCCAGTCGGTTCCCCAGGGATAATCCGGAGCTCCCTTGTCCGCTGCCCTGAACCGCCTGATCTCATACTCGTCTGCCACGTACTGCTCCCCCTTGAACGCGAATGTATGACGCGCGCAGGGCGCCGCTCCGGCGCCCTGCGCTTCCTGAAACTGCTAGTGGCCGGCGTCGTACCAGCTGGGGCCGACGCCGATCTGGACGTCCAGCGGAACGCTCAGCTGGGCCGCGGCGCCCATCTGTTCGGTGACCAGCTTCTCCACCGCCTCGCGTTCCCCCGCTGCGACCTCCAGGACCAGTTCGTCATGGACCTGCAGGAGCATGCGCGATTTGAGGCCCTGGGCTGCGAGTTCGGAGTGCACGCCCAGCATGGCGCGTTTGATGATGTCAGCCGCCGACCCCTGGATGGGAGAGTTCAGGGCAATGCGCTCAGCGTTCTCGCGCAGCTGCCGGTCCGTGCTGGTGAGGTCCGGGAGGTAGCGGCGGCGCCCCTCGATCGTGGCGGTGTAACCGTCGATCCGGGCCTGGTCCACCACGCCGCGGAGGTAGTCGCGGACGGCGCCGAACCGGTCGAAGTAGTCCTTCATGAGTGTCCGTGCCTCGTCGACGGAGATCTCCAGCTGTTTGGAGAGGCCGAACGAGGTCAGGCCGTAGGCGAGGCCGTAGGACATCGCCTTGACCTTCGATCGCATGGCACTGGTCACCTGATCGGTGGGCACATGGAAGATGTTGGAACCCACGAAGCGGTGGAGGTCTTCGCCTTCCTTGTAGGCCTGGATCAGGCCGGCGTCCCCCGAGAGGTGGGCCATGATGCGCATTTCGATCTGTGAGTAGTCCGCGGACAGCAGGCAGTCGTAGCCTTCGCTGACCACAAAGATGCCGCGGACGCGCCGGCCTTCCTCGCTGCGGATGGGGATGTTCTGCAGGTTGGGGTTGTTGGAGGAGATCCGGCCGGTGGCTGCCACGTTCTGCGCATACGTGGTGTGGATCCGGCCGTCTTCGGTAACGGACTTCTTGAGCGATTCCAGCATCTGGCGCAGCTTCGAGGACTCGCGGTGGGCCATGAGCTGGACCAGGAATTCGTGCCCTGTTTTCTCCAGCAGGTTCTTGAGCGACGCGGCGTCGGTGGTGTAGCCGGACTTGATCTTCTTGGTCTTCGGCAGCTGGAGTTCTTCGAAGAGTACCGTCTGCAGCTGCTTGGGCGATCCGAGATTGACCTCGTGGCCGATCGCGGCGAAGGCGAGTTCCTGGGCGTTGTCGATCACCTTCGCGAGATCCGCAAGCTGTTCGTCCATGCGCGGCATGTCGATGGCGATGCCAGCGAGTTCCATGTCGGCCAGAACCCGGCTGACGGGCAGCTCCAGGGTGGTCAGCAGGTCCGCCGCCTTGCGTTCCGTCAGTTCCGATTCGAAGAAACGGCTCAGGGCCTGGACTACCGCGGCTACCCGGACCAGCGCGTCGGCAGCGGCGGCGTCGTCGCCGTCGAACGACAGCTCAAGCTGGCCTGCCTTGGCGGTCTCGGCTGACATGCTGATGTTGAGGTGGTGCTGAGCCAGTTCGGCGAGCTCATACGTGCGGCGGTCCGGCTGGATGAGGTACCCGGAGATGGAGGTGTCATCCACTACACCTTCCAGGCCCAGGCCACGGCTGGACAGGGCTTTCAGGGCTGCCTTGTAGCCATGCATGACCTTCGGGGCTTGCCCGTCACGCAGCCACTCCGCCAGGACGTTTTCCGCTGCGGCGTCCTGGGCGGCGAGGTCGATGTAGACGGCGGCGTCGTCACGGACAATGGCCAGTGCTGCGGCGTCTTCGCCGATGCGGCCGGGCACCAGGTCAACGGCGACGGCCGACCGCTTACCGGCTCCGGCCGCCAGGAAAGCACTCAGCTCAGTAGCGCCGGAAGGGGCCACAAAAGCCGGCGTGTCGATGCTCTCCCGCTTAGCGGATTCCACGTCGTCGCTGCCGTAGAGGGCGAAGAGCCGCGTACGGATGGTCTTGAATTCAAGGTCGTCGAACAGTTGCTCCAGGGCGGCCTCGTCCGGGCGGGGTTCCGCGAGTTCGTCCAGCGTTACCGGGAGCTGAAGATCAGTGTGGAGCCTGTTCAGCCGCCGGTTGCGCTTGACGTCCTCGACGTTTTCGCGGAGGGCGTCCCCCACCTTCCCGCCGATCGCGTCGAGGTTCTCCAGAACCCCCTCCAGCCCCCCGTACAGGTTGATCCACTTGGCCGCCGTCTTGGGGCCGACGCCGGGAACGCCAGGGAGGTTGTCCGCGGTCTCCCCGACCAGGGCGGCGAGGTCCGAGTACTGGGCCGGGCTGACAAAGTACTTTTCCTGGATGGCTGTGGCATCCATCCGGGGAATGTCGCTGACGCCCTTCCTGGGGTACAGCACAAAGACGTTGTCCGTAATCAGCTGGAAGGCATCACGGTCGCCGGACACGAGAAGTACCTCGAAGCCTGCCTGTTCACCCATTGCGGCGAGGGTCGCCAGGATGTCGTCCGCTTCGTAGCCGGGCATCTTGATGGTCTTGATGCCCCACGCGCCCATGACTTTGTCGATGAGATCGATCTGGCCGCTCATCTCCCTGGGCGTCTCGTTGCGCCCGCCCTTGTACTCGCTGTACTCGGCCTTGCGGTGGGTGGTTTCGTCCGAGACATCGAAGGCCACGGCAATGTGGGTGGGCTTCTGCTCCTTGATCAGGTTGATGAGCATGGACGTGAAGCCGTGGATGGCGTTGGTGTGCTGGCCAGCGGACGTGGAGAACTTGTCAGCAGGGAGGGCAAAGAAGGCCCGGAACGCCATGGAGTGTCCGTCCAGCACCAGGAGGCGCGGCTGGTCCGTCAGGGGAATAACCGGGGCCACGGTCGCGGAAGCAGCGGGGCCGGCGGGACGCGGGACCGCAATATCCTGCAGGGTGTCGGCGTCGGACGGGAAAGGGGCCGGTTTGGTAGTTTCACTCACAGGTGCCAGCCTAGTTGCCATGATGGACAATTTCACGCCCGGCCAGCCCGCCGAAGAGGTGCGGTTCAAGGACGAACTGATCACGGCCGGCGTCCCGGAGCAGCTGCACGATTGGCTCGGCGAGTTCGGCATCGGCGCCCTGGTGGTGAAGATGGGGATCCGCTTCCTGGAAATGAGCCCCGAGCGGACGGTGGCCACCATGCCGGTGGAAGGGAATACCCAGGTGGCAGGGATCCTGCACGGCGGCGCCCATGTAGTGCTCGCGGAAACCCTCGGTTCCTTCGGGGCCGGCATGCACGCCGGCCCCGGGCGCCAGGCGCTTGGCATCGAGGTGGGCGCTACGCATCACCGGGCCATCGCGGCTGGCACCGTGACGGGAACCTGCACGGCCATCCATCTCGGCCGCACGCTCACCACCCACGAAATCGTCATGACCGATGAGCACGGCCGCAGGCTTTCGACAGCCCGGATCACCAACCTGATCCGGGACATCAACACGTAGCATCACCGGGCCGGCCACACTGGCGTCTGGCGGCGCTCAGGCCGCCTTCCGGCGTGCCGGGTACGCTATCCGGCCTATCCGGCCTCTCCGCCGAAACGGTAGCGGAGCTCCACGATCCCCCGCCCCTGGGTGCGGGACTCAACCAACTCAAGTGGCGGCGTCGGGACGTTCAGGGGAAGCAGCCGCTTCCCCTGGCCCAGCACCACGGGGATGATCGAGACGATGAGCTCGTCCAGCAGGCCGGCATCGGCGAACTGGGCCGCAAGGTCACCGCCGCCCACCACCCACACATTCCTCCCGGCGGCATCGCCCGTGAAGTCCCTGGCGAACTCCTGGACCTGCCCCCGCACGAAGGTGACGTCTGCGCCCGGGGGTGCTGTGAATTCGTGGTGGGTGAAGACCCAGCAAGGGGTTTCGGGATAGGGCCAATTGCCGGACTCGTGGTCCATCAGCCACTGGTAGGTGGTGCCGCCCATGACGATGCAGCCGACGCCGGCCATGAACGAGTCGTAGCTCTCCTTGCCGCCGTCGAAGCCGTCGAACTGGAGCAGCCAGGCAAGATCGTCATCAGCGGTGGCGATGAATCCGTCGAGGGACGATGCAACGTAGTACTGGACGCTGGGCATGGTCTAAGACTAGCCATCCCCGGCCGTGGTTCCCAGAGGCCGCAGAGGCTTGTGTGGCGTCGGTGGGTTAGCCGCTGAAGTAAGGGATGATCAGGTACAGCCCGAAGAGTACGGCGATGCCGCAGAGCCCAAAGCAGGCGTAGGCGAGGTAGCGGACCCACACGGGAGCGGTGACCTGGCGGTCTCCGGCAATGGCAGTCAGGCGGACACCCAGGGAATAGAGGACCACTACGGTTACCGCGGCCACGAGCGTGGCTCCGGCTACTGTGAGGAGTTCCAACCACTTCATTGCTGAGAATCCTTCGGATTGTTCGCCTTGGCACGTGCCCGGGCGAGGGCTTTCTTCTTCGCGAAACGGACAGCCTGTCCGGCTTCTTCGACCTCCACGGCGTTGTGGTGGCCCACTTCGGACTTGCGTGAAACCAGGAACATATAGAGCACGGCTCCGGTGCCGGCGACCGCAGCGATGACCACGCCCACAACACCTGTCTTGACGAGGAGCGCGGTGAGGGCGCCAACGATGCCGGCAGCGGGAAGGGTAAAGAGCCAGCCGAGGGCGATGCGCCCCACCATCCCCCAACGGACGGTTGTGCCCTTGCGGCCCATCCCCGAGCCGATCACTGATCCGGAGGCCACCTGGGTGGTGGAGAGGGCGAAGCCCAGATGCGACGAGGCAAGAATGGCGGAGGCGGTGCTGGACTCTGCCGCGAAGCCCTGCGCGGGCTTCACTTCGGTAAGCCCGGCGCCCATGGTCCTGATGATCCGCCAGCCGCCCGCATACGTGCCAACGGCGATGGCCAGGGCGCAAGCGCCGATGACCCACAGCTGCGGTCCGGTGCCCGGACTCTGCGTGCCGGCCGCGATCAGCACCAGGGTGATGATGCCCATGGTCTTCTGGGCGTCGTTCGTGCCGTGCGCCAGTGCCACCAGGCTTGAGGTGAAGATCTGGCCGGTCCGGAAGCCGCCGCGTTTCTGCGTGAGCTTGCTGCCGGTCTCGGGATCGTGCCGGGACGTGAGCGCGTAGGCGATGCGGGTACAGATGTAAGCGACCACGCCGGCGATGACCGGGGCGAAGACGGCCGGCAGAATGACCTTTTGCAGCAGGGTCTCGAGGTTCACGGAATTAAACCCGATGCCTGCAATGGCTGCGCCGATCAGTCCGCCGAACAGGGCGTGCGAGGAACTCGACGGCAGCCCTTTGAGCCAGGTGACCATGTTCCAGAGGATGGCACCCATGAGCCCCGCGAAGATGATGTCCGGGGTGATCTGGACGCCGTCGGCTCCCTCGCGGATGATGCCGCCTGAGACGGTCTTTGCCACTTCCGTTGACAGGAAGGCGCCCACCAGGTTCAGGACCGCCGCGAGCGCAACTGCCGTCTTCGGTTTGATGGCACCGGTGGCAATGGGTGTAGCCATCGCATTCGCCGTGTCGTGAAAGCCGTTGGTGAAGTCGAAAAATAATGCCAGCGCTATGACCAGCGCCACCATGAAGGTGATATCCACCTGTTGCCCAATCTGCAGAGTCGACGGTCAGCAGTTCCACTTTCCCCTGCCTGCCCTGCAAAGCATAGTTCACCGGCTGTTCGGCCGGTGTGACTTGCGGGTGGTTGCAGGACGGGTTTGAAACCTTATAGATCGTACGCGCCCTGAGGATCAGGTCAAACCGTGTCCTCCGCGAAAATCCGGATGGAGTCGAGCTCCACCGGTGACAGTCCGCGCCTCGGGTCAGGCGAAACCAGCAGGGCGCGGGCACCGAGCACTCCTGCCCATGCCTGGGCCCGGCCCTCGAAGGCGAGCTGGTCGTCAATCCAGATGATCCGCTCGGGACGGGTGAATTCGACGTCCGCCTGGATTGCCTCGAGCTTCCACCAGTCCGCCCCGCCTCCCGCGCCGTCCGCGGTCAGCACCGGCCACTGGCCGCCGTCGAGCCCGGTGACCGGGCAAAGGACCGCCGGTGCCAGTTCTTCCCAGCTCGTGAGCCACACGCAGCGGAGACCGGGGGTCGGTGCCAGCCGGTTCAGGGCCACCACCAGCTCCCCCGCATACGCAACCTCAAGCATCCCGGCGTAGGCGTACGTCCACGCCGAGCCCCAGGGGGTGTCGCCGGTGGCCCCGAACGGGCACACCACGCCGTCGACGTCCAGGTACAGCGACACGTTTCCCATGGCTTGGTCCTTCCGGCGCGGTCCTGGCCACGGCCTCTCCCGCCAGGCCGCCTGGCGATGCGTCTGGGCGGACGCCGGCTTTGGGCGGCCCGGGCTCGGGCCGCCCAAGGCTCTGAGGCCAACGCTACGGAACTGGCGTCCGGGCGGGCAAGGGCTTGGCACTTCGACGGTCCGCCACGCCCTTCAGGTATGGGCCGCCCAGATCCGCTATGGGCGTCCGGGCCGTCTCCCGGGAGAAGTAGGCAGCTATTCCGGCGATCACCATGCAGGCTGCGGCAAACAGGGCCACAGGAATCCAGCCGTTCCGTCCAGCGCCCAGCAACAGCCCGGCGATCATCGGGGCGAATCCTGCCACCATCAGGCCAAGCTGGTTTCCGATGGCCATGCCGGAATACCTGATGGGCGCTGCGAACTGTTCCGCGAAGAAGGCCGGCCAGATGCCGTTGAAGCATGAGTAGAAGAGGGTCATGTTGACGAAGGCGGCCAGGAAGATCAGGGTCATGTTCCCGGTGCCCAGGGCCCAGAAGTACCCGAAGATGGTCGCAGAGCAGCCAAGGGCTGCCGTGATGAGGAGCGGGCGCCTCCCCACGCGGTCCGAGAGCTGAGCCGTCACGGGCATCACGAACATCGACAGCCCAATGGAGACGGCATTCACCGTGAGGACTGAGGCCTTGTCCAGACCTACCGTGCCGGTGGCATAGGCGAGGCCGAACACCGTGAAGACTGTCTGCATGACGGACATGATGGACATGCCGATCACGCGCAGCACGTCAGGCGTCTGGAATCTGAACACATCGCGGATAGGCAGTGACTTGACCTCGTCGAACTGTTGGGCCTCTTCGAAGACGGGGGTCTCGTCCAGATGCGTGCGGACCCAGTAAGCGATGGCCAGCACTGCCACGGAGAGCCAGAAGGGGACGCGCCAGCCCCAGCTCATCAGCTGGTCCTGCGGCAGGGCTGAAATCGGGATGAATACCAGGGTGGCCAACACCATGCCGGAGGCGTAACCGGTCATGACAAAGCTGGTGAAGAAGCCGCGCCGCCCCTCCGGGGAATGCTCAAGCGTGAGCGTGGAGGCACCCGCTGACTCTGCGCCCGCGGAGAATCCCTGGAGCAGCCGGCCGGCGGTCAGCAGGATGGGCGCCCAGACACCCACCTGCTCATAGGTGGGAAGGAACCCGATGCCCAGCGACGCCAGTCCCATCATGCCGAGAGTGAACAGCAGCGTGCGTTTCCGTCCCAGCCTGTCGCCGAAGTGCCCCATGACCAGCCCGCCGATGGGCCGCGCCACATAGGCGACGCCGAAAGTGGCGAAGGAGGCCACCAGTCCGACGGCCGGGTTGCCGCTGGGGAAGAACAAGTGGCTGAACACCAGCGCTGCGGCAGAGCCGTAGATGAAGAAGTCGTAGTACTCGAGCGTGCTGCCCAGGAAGGATGCGAGGGCGGCCTTGCCAGGCGTCTTGCGCGGTGGCGCAAACTCTGCTGCGCCGGCAGGTGAATTTGTGGACATGTGAATCTCCTTGGGACGTCGTAGTCCGGGCGGACGGGGTCTTGTCGGGATGGACGGGATCTTGTCCACCCGGACGGGACCGTATCCGGATGGACGGGACTAGAGGTGGAAATCGACCGAGAGGATTTGTTCGCTGTTCGGAAAGGAGTATTTCTTCAGCGGTTCGTGCAGCGGGTGCGTGTTGTAGACGGCGACGTCGTCCACTGACGCGAAGTCGGCCACGATGGCGTAGTCGAACGACCGTTCGGTGCCCATGACGTCGGGGCCGTGGGTGAGGCACAGCAGGCCGGGGATGTTTCCATCCATGCGGTTCAGGCCGTCGATCCAGGCCTGCCGGTCGGACGCCGGGAAGTCCGGTTTGAAGCGGAACAGGACGGCGTGCCGCATCATGGCCGGGCTCCGGCGAGAGCGGCTGCCCGCTCCCCGGCCGGGTAGCTGGCACTTTGGCCGGCGGCTGTCCGTCCTGCGAGGTAGCCCATCGTCATGATGGGGCCCAGGGTCGCCCCGGCGCCCGGGTAACCGGCCGCGTAGGCATTTTCGGTGGTGTTGCCGGCGGCGAACAGCCCGGCGATCGGCTGGTTGTCGACGTCGAGCACCCGTCCCCGGCCGTCGGTGGCCACGCCGCCGTTGCTGCCGAACGCACCGTTGACTACTTCCAGGGCGTAGTAGGGACCGTTCTGCAGCGGTCCGAGGGACGGGTTGGGCCATGGGCAGTCGTCGTCACCCCAGTACTT
This sequence comes from Arthrobacter sp. 05T444, assembly GCF_056395905.1. Classification (NCBI taxonomy): domain Bacteria; kingdom Bacillati; phylum Actinomycetota; class Actinomycetes; order Micrococcales; family Micrococcaceae; genus Arthrobacter; species Arthrobacter sp. 05T444. Next base: position 108,633 of record NZ_JBFTKK010000011.1, on the reverse strand, counting down.
GTCGTAGGCGCTCTCACCCCGGCCGAAATCGGGGTCCTCGCCCTTGACGGCGAACTCGTTGAACCGGTCCACGGTGGCGGTCAGCTTGCCCGCAGGCACGCCGATCCTGACTGCCAGTTCTGCCAGGGTGGGCGCCTCAATCAGGTAGTCCGGCGTGGGCATGCCTGCGCGGTGGGCCAGGACGCCGTAGCGCTCCAGGTACGTGTGGTCGAACACCACATGGGCCGGCGTGTTCAGTGTCCGGTTGTTGGGCGAATCCCACGACTGCAGGCAGCGGGCGAGGTCGTTGTAGTTCTGGGATTCGTTGGCGAAGCGCTCGCCGTTGCGGTTGACCATGATGGACCCGGGACCCTGGCGTTCGAAGCGGAGCAGGGTGCCCACCGGCTGTCCGTCCCGGGTGTCCCCCGTGATCGCCATCGGAGCCCACCATGCTTCGCGCGTGCCCCGGGTCTGGCCGCCAACGCGCTGGGACATCTTCAGCCCGTCACCGGTGTTCGACGGCGTGGAGCACATCGCGTACAGCCGGGACGCCAGCAGGGAGTCGGCCAGCTGACGGTCCCATTCAAAGCCGCCGGTGGCAAGGACCACGCCGTCGTTGGCCTGAATCTGTTCCCCGGTCTCCAGTTCAACGCCGGTCACCCGGCCGCCGCTGGTCAGAAGCCGGTGCCCCCGCGCGCCGACGGCGAGGGCCGCGCCGTCGCGGACCAGGCTGGCGAGCAGCATGGAAACAAGGGCGTGTCCCTTGGCCACGAGGCCCTCGGCCTGGCGGCGGTTGAGGTCGGCCCACGGGAACTTGGTGAAGGCACCCCAGTTTTCGTATTCCTGCATGGTGAAGGGTGCCCGGCCGTCGGAGCGCACGTGCGCGGCGAGGTCGCCGAGGGCTTCGCGGATGTTGAAGAGCTCGGGCTCCACGGTGCGTCCGCCTTCCACGGAGCCTGGCAGGTCCTGGCGGTAGTCGGGGAAGTTGTTCAGGAACAGGAACCTGAGGCCCAGTTCCTCTTCCGTGTAGCGGAGCATGGTGTCCCCATAGTCCAGGGCGGCGTCCAGGAGCTCACGGCGCCCCCGCCCCCGCGCCACTGCGGCGACGTATGTCCGGGCGGCTTCCTTGGAGTCGGTGATGCCGGCAGCCCTGGCGTGGTGGTTGTCCGCCACCCACAACATCCCGCCGGAGACGGCGGACGTTCCGCCCAGCAGGGCAGACTTTTCGAGGACAACGACGGACTTGCCGGCGTGCGCCGCGGTGGCGGCGGCAGTCAGGGCACCGGCGCCGGAGCCGACGACGACGACGTCGTAGCGGTCCGCGGGGGTTCCGTAGAGGAATTTCATGGCATGGCCTTTCAGCTGAAGCTTGGTTGTGCGGAAGGAATGGTGCGGCGCTCGCAGGCGCGGATCAGACGGCGGTGTAGCCGCCGTCGATCACAAGTTCGGAGCCGGTGGTGAACCGGGACTCGTCGGACGCCAGGTAGAGGACGCCGTAGGCGATTTCGTCCGGCTCGCCCTGCCGGGGCAGCGGGTTGGAGCCCACCAGCTGCCTGTAGTAGCGCTCGGCTCCGACGTCGGACTGCTCCGCGGAGCGCCGGCTCATCCTGGTGTTCATGGATCCGGGATGGATGGAGTTGACGCGGATTCCGTGGGCGCCGTAGGCGGCGGCATCTGATTTGCTCAGGAGCCGGACTGCCCCCTTGGTGGCATGGTAGAGCGGGACGTTGCGGCCGCCGGTGAGCCCGTGGATGGAGGAGAAGTTGATGATGCTCCCGGCCTTGTTTTCCATCATGCCGGGCACCACATGCTTGGTCATGAGCCAGACGCCCTTGACGTTCACGTTGAAGATGAGGTCGAAGTCCGGGACCGAGGCGGTGTGCGATGCTCCTGCCGGGCCGATAATGCCGGCGGCGTTGACCAGGATGTCGGGGGCGCCGAGGTCGTTGCGGATCCTGGCCACCGCGGCGGCGACGCTGTCCTCATTGGTGACGTCGACGTCGTACTCGGTGACACCGCTGTGCCTCACAGCCGGCGGCGTTCCGGCGATGTCCAGGCTGGCCACCTTTGCGCCGTGCTCTGCGAGGAGGCGGACAGTGGCGCTGCCCAGGTCTCCCCTGCCGCCGGTGACCACCGCGGTTTTTCCTGCTACCCGACTGGCGTTCATTGCATGCTCCTCCTGCCGCTCCGATGCGGCTGGTGTGATCGGGCACCGATCCTGCGGGCAGCACGAAACAGAGCCGGGTCGGCTCGTGTGTGGGGTGGGGTGGCCCCGTACGGGGTCTCTACCGGTTCTGCTCCGCAGTGTTTGGTGCGGTTCTTTTACCTCTCACCACAGACTGGCAGGGCGGATGTGAAGGGAACCACATCATTTCCGTTCATCGGTAATCCGGGACGTCCCTGCTCTGCCGCACCGTACCCGTGAGCTGTTCTCGCCGGCCGAGGGACCGGGAAATGCCGCGGGCGGCTGCCATGAGCACGGGGACGCGGGTCTGGATGTTTTCCTCGTTGCGCGGCACCACCACACTCAGGGCTGCAATCACCGTGTTGTCGGGGCCCGTGACCGGTACGGCGATGCCGCTGGATTCGGGAACGATGAATCCGGGCATGGCCGCGTACCCGCGCTGCCGGATCTCAGCCAGCTGCCGGCGGAGGGCCAGCGGGTCTGTGACGGTAGTTTCCGTGTACTTCTTAAGCGGCCGGGACAGGATCCTGTCCTGGTATTCCGGGGCGGAGTGGGCCAGCAGGACCAGGCCTGACGAGGTGCCGTGCAGCGGAAGCCGGCCGGCGATCCGGGTGATGTTGACGATCGACGAGCTGGCGCCGAGCCGCTCGATGTAGAGCACCTCGTCCGAATCGAGGATGCCGAGCGTGGTGGAGTACTGGACTACGGCCTGGACGTCCTCCATGAAGGGCAGGGCGGCCTCGCGGAGTCCGAGCATTCGCGAACTGCGGAAAACGAGTTCCCAGAGGCGCGTGCCGATCTGCACGCCGGCCGGTCCCCGCTCCAGCAGGCCCTCGGACAGCATTTCGTCCACGAGCCGGTAGGTGGTGGTGACGGGCAGTCCGGTGCGGCGGGCGAGGGCCGCGACGGTCATGCTTCGATGGATCTCGTCGAAGGCGCCGACGATCGTGACGAAGCGGCGGATGACGGATTCACCCGAGGATGAATTGGCCACGATGCCTCCTGATCACAGTGCCTCTTGGATAAAGCGCCGTCCTGCACACGGCGCCTTGAACACCGAGCCGCCCGATTCGGTCCATCTCCAGCTTATGGGGACACAGGAAGGCCGGACGCGGTTTTTGCCGCGTCCGGCCTTCCTGGACAAGCTGTTGACGTTGTCGGAACCCGAGGGCTCAGGCGGGCACCCTGACCCGGCCGGCCGGGGCCGAGGCGGCGGGAACGCCGTCGTTGTCCTGGCCGTACAGCCAGTCGTTGTACTGGAAGTCCCCGTCTTTGCGGCTCTTGAAGAGCAGGTTCCGCAGGGTCCGAGCCAGTCCCGAAACGTGCCAGGACTCGCCCCAGACACGCGCGGTGCGCTGGACGCGGGCCGTCCGGGCGGCACGCCGTGCGTTGAAGTCGCTGATGGCCTGGTCCCAGGCGGCTGGGTCCACGCCGCCGTCGGTGAACACCGTGCCGTGGCTGGCGTCCTGCAGCACAGCGGCGTCCTCGAGGGCCTGGCACGCGCCCTGGGCGAGATACTGCAGCATCGGGTGCGCGGCGTCGCCCATCAGAACCATCCGGCCCGCAACCCAGTTTTCGATCGGGTCGCGGTCGTACATGGGCCAGCGGATGCCCGTGGCCAGGTTCTTGAGCGCCTCCTGGACTGCCGGCACACAGTCCTTATAGGCGGCCTGGAGTTCGTCCACGCCGCCGTACTGCTCCTCGCCGCGCTCGAACGACGGCGACTTGAAGACGGCCACGGTGTTCAGCAGTTCGCCCTTGCGCAGCGGGTACTGCACGAGGTGGCAGTCCGGTCCGAGGTAGACGATGACGTCTTCCAGATCGGCCTTGGGGGTGTTCTCCGTGATCGGCACAGTGCCCCGGTAGGCGACGTAGGACGACGAGACGGGGCCGTCCTGCGCAATTGCGGGGCGGAGGGTGGACTTGAGGCCGTCGGCGCCGATCACAACATCGGCTTCGAAGTCGGTGCCCCCGGCGGTGTGGGCCACGCCCCGGCCGTTCACGGTCTCCACGCTTTCCACCATGACGTCGTTGACCAGCCGGACGCCGGCATCCTGGCAAGCTTCCAGGAGGACCCGGTGCAGGTCGCTGCGGTGGATCACGACGTACGGCGCGCCGTAGCGTTCCTCGAACTCGCCGCCGAGCGTCTGGCGGGTGAGCTCCTCGCCGGTGACTGCATCGCGGAAAACAAGGTGCTTGGGCTGGACGCCGATCTCCAGCGCCTTGTCCAGAAGGCCCCACCGCTTCAAAACCCGTGAGGCGTTCGGGGCCATCTGAAGGCCGGCTCCGACCTCGCCGAATTCCGGTGCACGTTCAACGAGCGTCACGTCGGCGCCGTTCTCGCGCAGCGCCAGGGCTCCGGCCAGGCCGGCCATTCCTCCGCCAATCACGAGGACATCGGTGGACGTTTTCCGGTCAGACATTGTGAGCTCCTACTGAGGTTGGGGTTTTTGAATTGATTTTGATTCCGATGGCTCCGAGCAGAACGGCGGCCACGGCGGCCGCTCCCGCGAATGCCAGGAAGTTCGAATTGACGCCCAGGCCGGCTGCGAGCAGCAGCCCACCCACCTGGGGCGCCGCGACGGCACCGATGCGGCCGACGCCGAGTGCCCAGCCCAGCGCGGTGCCGCGGAGGTGCGCCGGGTAGTGGCTGGCCACCGCCGCAATGATCAGGCACTGGGTGCCGTGCGTTCCGACGCCTGCAAGAACCAGCATCAGATAAACGACGGTGACGGGAGGCCCCGCCACCAGGACCACCAGGGCGACGGCGGCGACGGCGGCCGCCGCTATCGCCGTCGTAATGGGTCCGAAGCGCGTGCCTGCCCAGGCGGTGATGACCGAGCCGGCGACAGCACCGAGGTTCAGCGCCAGGGCGAACGTCAGTGCTGAGCCAAGGTTGTAGCCCGCAAGCTGCATGAGGTTGGGCAGCCAGGTGCCCAGGCCGTACCAGGCGAAGAGCGTCACCAGGGTGGAAATGGCGAACAGCACGCTCATGCCCACGTAAGGGGCGCGGAGCAGGGAACCAAAGCCGGCAGGTTCCGTGGCCTGGCCACCGGCACGCACCGGGGCCAGAGTCTCGGGCAGGTAGCGATATCCCAGCGGAATGACAACGAGCAGTGCCAGAACCGCGATGAGGAACATCACCGGCCAGCCAAAGGCAGGAATGAGCGGAATGCCCGCCAGCGCTGCAATGGAGCCGCCGATCGGAACACCGGACATCATCAGGGTGGCAATGGTGGACCGCCATTTTGCCGGCACCAGTTCCGCCACCAGCGCGTTGGCCGAGGGAACCAGCCCGCCGAGCCCGATGCCGGCCAGCAGCCGGAGCCCGCCGAAGACAGGGGCGCTCGGAGCGAAGGCGCACAGGATGGTGAAGGCCGAGAACACGATCGCGCATCCCAGGATCGTCCGGCGGCGCCCGAAGGTGTCAGACATCCGGCCGGCAAATATGGCGCCGATCATCATGCCCAGGAAAGCCATGGAACCGACGGTGCCGGCTGTGGCCTTCGTCAGGCCCCAGCCGGTGTCGTTGATGAGCGACGACTGCACAGTGCCGTACACGATGAGGTCGTAGCCGTCGAAGACGACCAGGAGCCAGCAAACAAGAACTGCCATGGCAGTTTGTTTGGGGAACCGGGACGAGGGCCCGGCCGCCAGGGTTGCGCCGTTGGTGGACCGCTCCGGCGCCGCAGCGGAAGATATGTGATTCATCCCACCACTGTGGTGGCAGTCGCCATCGGGAACCTATAAAATTCTGTCGTGCAGAACTTGCCCCTCCAGAAGAAACCCACATACTCCATTGAGGCGGTGGACAACGCGCTCCAGCTGCTTCAGTTGCTGCGCGACGGCGGGAGCCTCCGTCTGAAGGATGCGGCGAAGGAGCTCGGGGTTGCGCCCTCCACTGCCCACCGGCTCTTAGCCATGCTGGTGTACCGCGGTTTTGCGGTCCAGGATGAATCCCGCCGCTACGTGCCGGGGCCCGCCATGGGGGCGGGTCCCGCGGGGGTCAGCTGGACGCGGCTTTTGAGAGACCTGGCCCGTCCCCATATGGAGCTGCTGTGCTCCCGGGTGAACGAGACGGTCAACCTGATGATCCGGGTGGGGACAAAGGTCCGGTTCCTGGACACGGTTGAAAGTACCAATGTTCTCCGCGTGGGTGACCGGCAGGGCACAGTGCTGCCGGCCAGCAAGGCGTCGGGCGGCAAGGCGATGCTCGCCGAGCTTGAGCCTGCGATGATCGACCAGCTGTTCCGCAGCCAGAACGCTGAGATCGGCGGCGACAGTATTCCGGACGCTGAGTATCCGGCCTTCCTGCGGGAACTGGAGACCGTCCGCACCAACGGCTTTGCCGCCAACTTCGAAGGGACCGAGGACGGGATCAGCGCCCTGGGCATGGCCCTCCACAACGGGAAGGGCGTAGTGGTAGGCGCCCTCAGCGTCGCCACTCCGGTGGCCAGGTTCCGCAGGCTGTTCGATGCCGGCCTGGTGGCTGTGATGCTGGAGACGCGGCGGCAGCTGGAAATAGACATCGCCGCCAATCCCGCCGAGCCGGGCTAAGCGCTCCCAGCGGGTTACCCCCTAGATAATTCTGGCAGGCAGAATATCGTGGGGATCACATCGGTAGGTCTCTACAGTCGGATGTACGCCCAAACGCTATCCGCACCCACCGAGGAGGCCCCTGTGTCCATCAGCGCCGAGAACGCAACGCAAAAATCAGTTGCCGCCGGGCAGACCGTCCCGGAGCCGACGGCCGAAGAGACCGTCCAGCTCGAGCAGCTGTACCGCGACTTCGAAAGCGGTAACCTGATCCCGCTGTGGACCGAGATCGCGGACCTGATGCCGATGGTCCCGTCCCCGAAGGCCGTGCCGCATGTCTGGCGCTGGAGCGACCTGTACCCGCTGGCCGCCCGCGCCGGGGACCTGGTCCCGGTGGGCCGGGGCGGTGAGCGCCGCGCCATTGCCCTGGCGAACCCTGGCCTGTCCGGTACGCCGTATGCCACGCCTACCCTGTGGGCGGCAATCCAGTACCTCGGCGCCCACGAGACCGCCCCGGAACACCGGCACTCCCAGAACGCGTTCCGGTTCGTCGTGGAGGGCGAAGGCGTCTGGACCGTGGTCAACGGCGATCCGGTGGCAATGCGCCGCGGGGATTTCCTGCTGACGCCGGGCTGGAACTTCCATGGCCACCACAACGACACCGACCAGCCGATGGCCTGGATCGACGGCCTGGACATCCCGTTCGTGCACTATGCGGACGCCGGGTTCTTCGAATTCGGCACCGAACGCGTCACGGACGAGGCCACCCCTGACATTTCCCGGTCCGAACGGCTCTGGGCGCACCCGGGCCTGCGGCCGCTTTCGGGCCTGGATGACACCACGAACTCCCCCATCGCCGCGTACCGCTGGGAGCACACCGACCGGGCCTTGCGCGAGCAACTGCTGCTCGAGGACGAGGGGCATCCGGCCACCGTGTCCCAGGGCCACGCCGCCATCCGGTACTCCAACCCCACCACCGGCGGGGACGTGATGCCCACCATCCGGGCCGAATTCCACCGCCTCCGCGCCGGCGCCACCACCGAGTCGCTGCGCGAGGTCGGCTCCAGTGTCTGGCAGGTCTTCGAGGGCACCGGCACCGTGGTGCTGAACGGCGAAACCAGGACCCTGGCCAAGGGCGACCTGTTCGTCGTCCCGTCCTGGCAGGAATGGTCCCTCCAGGCCGAGACGGAGTTTGACCTGTTCCGCTTCAGCGACGCCCCCATCCTCGAACGCCTGAACTTCAACCGCACCTACACCGAAGGACGCAAGTAAATGAGACTCCTTACCCTCCGCCTCTCCATTGGGGATAAAACTGGAACCACGGCCGTCCGCCAGGACGGCGACACCCTCACCGAAATCGACGGCTTCGCCGACGTCGGGGAACTCCTCCGCGACTCCGCCTGGGAAGAGAAGGCAAAGGCGGCCAGCGGCGCAACGCACCCGCTCGACGGCGCCGACCTCGCCGCCGTCGTCCCTGCCCCGGGCAAGATCATCTGCGTGGGCCACAACTACCGCAACCACATCAAGGAAATGGGCCGGGATATCCCGGAGTACCCCACCCTGTTCGCGAAGTACCAGGAATCCCTGATCGGCCCCAACGATGACCTGGCCCTCCCGCAGGAATCGGACACCGTGGACTGGGAAGCCGAGCTCGCCGTCGTGATCGGCAAGAAGGGCCGCCGGATCAGCGAAGCGGACGCCGCAGAGCACATCGCCGGCTACTCCGTGCTGAATGACATCAGCATGCGCGACTACCAGTTCCGCACCATCCAGTGGCTCCAGGGCAAGACCTGGGAGAACAGCACTCCGTTCGGTCCGGCCCTGGTGACCAAGGATGAGTTCTCCGCCGGTCCGCTGATGACCTCCGCAGTGGACGGCGAGATCCAGCAGCAGACCCCCACCGGCGACCTCGTCTTCACCCCGGAATTCCTGGTCTCCTACATCTCCACCATCATCACGCTGAACCCCGGCGACGTCATCGCCACCGGCACGCCCGGCGGGGTGGGCCACGCCCAGGACCCCAAGCGGTACCTGCAGGAAGGCCAGGTCCTCGTGACCACCATCGAGGGCCTGGGCCAGCTGAACAACCGCGTGGTCAAGGAAGCCTGATGGCCGCCCGCACCGACCAGACCACGGACCCGGAGCTGCTCGAGGGGCTGCTGCAGGCGCGTCGGGGCACGGCGTTCTTCGCCCGCAAACTCAACGAACTCTCCGACCAGGACCTCGACGGTGATTCGCTGCTGCCCGGCTGGACCCGACGCCACGTCACGGCGCACATCGGCTACAACGCGCGGGCCATCGCGCGGCTGGTCGAGTGGGCGGGCACCGGCGTGGAGACACCCATGTACGCCTCCACGTCGGTGCGGGACCACGAAATCGACTTCGGTGCCACGCTCAGCCCCATCGCGCTGCGGAACCTCTTCGACCATTCCGCCGTGCACCTGAACGTCGAGTGGCGCGACCTGCCCGAGGACGCCTGGCACCACAAGGTCAAGACCGTCCAGGGCCGGACCGTCCCCGCCGAAGAGACAGTGTGGATGCGCACCCGCGAAGTCTGGGTCCACGCCGTCGACCTGAACAACGGCGCCACCTTCACCGACATCCCCGCACCGGTACTCAGTCGGCTGCTGAAGGACATCGCCGGCGCCTGGCACACCCGCGGCACCGATACAGGGCTCCTCATCAAGGTGACGGGGACCGAGCTCACGTTCGGCGACACCGGGGCGGACGCGCCGCTGGTGATCTCGGGCACGCTCGCAGACGTGGTCCGCTGGGCCACCGGCCGCGGCATCTCCGGTGTCACCGCCGAACAGAACGGAACAGTCCTACCCGAGGTGCCGGCAGCACCGAACTGGATCTGATCTCACCTTCTTGACGTCGACCCCACCTTGCCGCGGATTGGGCCGCCAACTCCGGGGTTAGACTGTGGCCGTCAACGCTGGAGCAGATCCGACGAGAGGCACGGGGCATGGGCACGGACAACACCGACGCAGCCGAAGCACTATCGGCTGAAGATCTTGAGCTGCTGCACCGGTACTGGAATGCCGCCAACTACCTCACGGTGGCGCAAATCTACCTCCAGGAGAATCCGCTGCTCCGTGAACCGCTGGAATCCCTCCACATCAAACCGAGGCTTCTCGGGCACTGGGGCACAGGACCGGGGCTGTCCCTGGTCTACGTCCACCTCAACCGGCTGATCAGCAGGACGGCCGCGAACGTCCTTTTCATCGCCGGCCCGGGACACGGCGGCCCATCGGTGGTGGCGAACGTGTATTTGGAAGGCACCTACTCCGAGATTTATCCGGACATCAGCCAGGACCTTGCCGGCCTGAGGCGGCTGGCACGGCAGTTCTCGACGCCAGGAGGGGTCGGCAGCCACGTCGGGCCCGCCACGCCGGGATCCATCCACGAAGGCGGTGAGCTGGGGTACTCGCTCATGCACGGCACCGGGGCGGTCATGGACAACCCGGACTTGATTGCCGCCTGCGTGATCGGTGACGGCGAGGCCGAGACTGGACCGCTGGCCGCTTCCTGGGTGGCTCCGTTTTTCCTCAATCCCGCCAGGGACGGCGCTGTCCTGCCGATCCTCCACCTCAATGGGCACAAGATTTCGGGGCCCACGGTGCTGGGGCGCCGCTCCGACAAGGAGGTGGAGGCGCTCCTGCGGGCGAACGGCTGGGATCCGGTCACCGTTGCGGGCGACGAGCCCGACGCCGTCCACCGGGCCATGGCGGCCGCGCTGGACGGTGCCTATGCCACCATCCGGGAAGTCCAGGCGGACGCCCGCAGCAACGGTGTCACAGCCGCGGCCCGCTGGCCCGCGATCATCCTGCGGACACCCAAGGGCTGGACGGGTCCGGAATCGGTGGATGGCAGCCCGGTGGAGGGAACCTTCCGTTCCCACCAGGTTCCGCTGTCCGGCGTCAAGGACAATCCGGAACACCTCGCGCTGCTCGAACAGTGGATGCGTTCCTACAGACCCGAAGAGCTGTTCGACGCCGAGGGGAGGCTCGTTCCTGAGCTGGCCGCGCTCGCGCCCAAAGGCAGGCTGAGGATGGGATCTGCGCCGTGGGCCAACGGCCAGCCGTCGGTGCCGCTCGTCATCCCGGATCTGGCGCAGTACGCGGTGGAGCCGGGCCGGCCCGGCTCCACCAGCAGTGAGACCACCAAACCGCTCGGGGAACTGTTCCGCGATCTCTACCGCGCCACAGAAGATATGCCCCGGTTCCGGCTCTTCTGCCCTGACGAGACCAACAGCAACCGCCTGGGCGACGTGTTCGCGGCGACCGACAGGTGCCTCCTGGTTCCGCCGAAGGCCGGGGATGCTCCGGCGGATCATGTCTCCGCTGACGGACGGGTGATGGAGGTGCTGTCTGAGCATCTCTGCCAGGGCTGGCTGGAAGGCTACGCCCTGACCGGCCGGCACGGGTTCTTCGCCAGCTATGAGGCGTTCGCCATGGTCAGCGCCTCGATGGCCGTCCAGCATGCCAAGTGGCTGCAGCATGCGCGTGACCTCGAATGGCGCTCCCCCGTTCCCAGCCTCAACATCCTGCTGACCTCAACGTGCTGGCGCAATGACCACAACGGCTTCAGCCACCAGGGCCCGGGCCTGATCGATACCGTGCTTTCACTCTCGGGCGAGGTGACGAGGATCTATCTGCCGCCGGACACCAACACGCTGCTCGTGGCCGCGGAGCACGCACTGCTGAGCACGGACTACGTCAACCTCGTCGTCGTGGACAAGCAATCCCATCCGCAGTACCTCACCCTGGCGGAAGCGCGGGCCCACGCCGCGGCCGGTGCATCGCGGTGGGACTGGGCCGGCAACGAGGAGCCGGCGACCACCGCCGATCCTGACCTTGTCCTGGCCTGCGCCGGGGACATCCCCACGGAGGAGGCGCTGGCCGCGGCCTGGCTGCTTCAGCGTCACGTGCCCCAGGCCCGGATCCGCGTGGTCAACGTCATGGACGCCATGGTGCTGCCGCCCCGGGACACCCACCCGCATGGCCTCGACGACACTGCGTTCAGCCACCTGTTTACCGACAAGTGCGATGTCGTTGTCGCCTGGCACGGTTACGCCCGCTCGTTCCACCAGCTGCTGCATGGGCGTCCCAACCCGGAACGGTTCCACGTCCGGGGCTACAGCCAGCAGGGAACCACCACCACACCTTTCGACATGGTGGTGGTCAACAGAATGAGCCGTTACCACCTGGCGCTGGAAGCACTGCGGCGGCTGCCCCGGGAGCTCCCGGGAGCGGAGGACCTGGCCGATCATTGCAACCGGCAGCTGGCAGCCCACGCCGAGTATATTCGTGAGCACTTTGAGGATCTTCCGGAGATCCGCGAGTGGGCCTGGAGCCCTCCCCGCTGAGCGCTCCCGCCTGACCGCCCCCGCCTGGCCGCCCGCGATGGTTTCAGGAGGCGGCGTCCAGCATCCCCGCGATCTTCGCTTCCAGCGCCGCCCGGGTGGCGTCCGGCAGGGCGATCAGACCGTCCAGCTCCCGCCGCGCCCGCTTATAGGCGGTCTGTCGCTCGGCGGGCGTAGCGGCCTTATCCTCAGCGATCCGCAGCAACTTCCGGGCGGTGGCCAGACGCTGGCGCTCTGGCCCGGAAAAGTTGCTGTCCTTGATTCTCCGTGCCTCCCGCTCGGCGACGTCAAAGGCGACTTCGTATCCGCGCACGGCCGCCCGGTACTCATCGAGGCGCGACCTGCTCTCCACATCCCCCGGACCGGCAGGACGCAGTCCGTCCGCTTCCCGCTTTGCCCTCAGGAACGCGACAGTCAGGGGCTCCCGGACATCCGTCATGACCGGATAGTCGATAAGCTTTCCGACATCAAGCTCATAGTCGAGCCACCTGCTGTTCACGTCATCATGTGCGGCCAGCAGTGCCGCCACTTCGGACTCGCTGGCTCGTTCTGCGGTCACTGCCTGGTTCCTGAGCCGGTAGAGCTCGATCCTGCGCTGGTGCCTGCGCTCGCTCGCTTTGGACCATGATCGGGTCCAACCACCGACCAGCCCGCTCAGTGGAAAAACGAGCCACCAGTAGTGGGCAAGGAAATCAAGGATAGGCTGCACGCATCCATCGTTGCACCGGGCCGCCCGTACCTCAAGGGAACGGCGGGCAACCGGCCGTGGTGAAGTGATCGACTGGTGAAATGGTCGACTGCAGAGATCCTTCAGGTGCCGGTTGCGCCGCCGTAACGTTGCGCCGCTGCGCTGTTAAGAAGCAGGCGCTGCCTGCGAACCGGCGATGTTCACCAGCCACGCAACGCCGAACCTGTCGGTACACATGCCGAAGGTGTCACCCCACGGCGCCTGTTCAAGCGGCACTGTGACGGAGCCGCCGTCGACCGACAGCTTGTCCCAGTAGCCGCGCAGCTCAGCGTCGTCGTCGCCACTGAGAGAGACCGAGATGGTGTTCCCCGGCGTGTAGTCCATGGAGTTGGGCGTATCGGCGCCCATGAGGACCATACCGGTGTCCGTGGTCAGCATTCCGTGCATGATCTTGTCCGCTTCGGAGGGGTCCTGGCTGGCCTGGAAATCCCCGAACGAGCTGAGAACCAGATCTCCGCCGAAGACAGACTGGTAGAAGGTCATCGCGTCGCGGGCGTTGTCGCGGAAGCCAAGGTACGGGTTGAGCACAGTGGGCACAGGATTCTCCTTAAGGGCTGAACTGGTGAGGTGCCACGTCTGTGGCGGACCGCACTACACATGTTGCCCCAATCCGGCTGCGCTTCATAGGGCTTCGCTGGGCTCAGGGCCGGAACCGGTAGCCGATGCCCGCTTCGGTCAGCAGATGCCGCGGGTTACCGGTGTCTACCTCGAGCTTGCGCCGGAGCTGCGCGATGTACACCCGCAGGTAGTTGGCTTCCTTCTCGTAGGCAGGTCCCCAGACTGTCGCCAGGATCTGCTGCTGCGTAATGAGCTTCCCCGGGTTGCGGACAAGCAGTTCAAGGATGCTCCATTCGGTCGGAGTGAGCCGCACGGGCTGTCCGTTCCGTGTGACGAGCCGCTGCCCCAGGTCCACGGTGAACTCGGCCGTCGTCACCTTGGGTTCGGCCTCCGGCCCGGGAGCCCGTCGCCGCAGGGCGCGCAGCCGGGCCAGGAGTTCCTCAAGGCCGAACGGCTTGGTGATGTAGTCATCTGCCCCCGCGTCGAGGGCTTCCACTTTGTCGGCGGAACCGTGCCGCGCCGAGAGCACCAGGACAGGCGCGGCGCTCCAGCGGCGGAGCTCCCGGAGCACCTCAGCTCCGTCCATGTCCGGCAGACCGAGATCCAGGACCACGAGGGCCGGCGGGTGCTGTGACGCCGCCAGCAAGGCCGACCTGCCGTCGGCAGCAGTGTCCACGCTGTACCCGTGGGCTTGCAGGGTTATCCGAAGGGCCTTCAGCAGATGCTGGTCATCGTCCACCACCAGTACTCCGGTCACAGGGCCGCCTCCCTGGGGTAGTCCGCGCCGCTGCCGGCCGCCGAATCCGGGAACCCGGCCCCGCCGGTCCCGCCCACGGGGCCGGCAGACAGGGGAAGCCGGAGAACCATGGTCAGGCCCCCGCCGGGGGTTTCGGTGGCAGAAAGTTCGCCTCCCATCGCGGTAACGAATCCCTTGGCAACGGCGAGGCCAAGGCCCACGCCGGTGGTCTGCGGCACGTCATCCAGCCGCTGGAACGGCCTGAACATATCCACCACATTCCGGGCAGGCACGCCGCTTCCGTGATCGATGATTCGGAGCTCGCCCGCGGGACGTCCTTCAAGGTCGGACAGGCTCAGGCCTCCTGGCACCCCGCTGACAACGACGTCCGAACCGGGCGCGTACTTGACTGCGTTCTCGGCAATGTTGGCGATGACGCGTTCCAGCAATCCCGGATCAGCATCAACAGCCGGCATGTTGGCCGCAAGTTCCACCCGCACTGCGCCGTCGGGAAGTCCCCGGAGGGCCGGAGGAACCACTTCGGACCACCGGACGGGCCTGAGCAGCGGCCGTACCGAGTCGGCCGTGATCCTTGACATGTCCAGGAGGTTTCCCACCAGGACATCGAGCCGGTCCGTGCATTCATCGATGGTTTCCAACAGTTCCTTTTCCTCCCCCGGGCTGTACGTCACTGCCGTTTGGAGGAGGCCGCCCACCGCGAGCTTAATCCCGGCCAGCGGCGTCCGGAGGTCATGGGACACAGCCCGCAGAATCGCTGTGCGCATGGTGTTCCCTTCGGCCAGCCGCACAACCTCGAGGCGGCTGGCTGCCAGTTGCTGGCGTTCAAGCTGGGCCATCACGTGGACCGCGAACGCACCCAGCAGCCGGCTTTCGGCGGCCGGCACGGTCCGGCCGAACAGCACGAGCCAGGTTCCGCCGTCGAGCTTTTCCACCGTGTTGCCGGCGAAATCGGCGCCGCCGCGCTCCCGTTCCGTCAACTCGCCGGCGCTCGCGAGCAGCCGCAGCTTGTCACCCCCGGCGTCCCCCGGCGGCGGGGCGTGGCCGGCGGCGTCCGGGACTCCTGTGGCACCGGTTGCTCCACCGTCGACGGCGAACACTCCGGCACCTCTGGCACCAAACACATCCAGTGCCTGCGTCAGCAGGCCGTTGACGGTGTCCTCCGAACGGGAGGCGCCAAGGGCGAGATCGCCGAGCGTTGTCGCCTCTGCACGGGCCCGCGCAGCCTCCTTGGAGCGCCGGGCCGACCTGTCCACCACGCCTGCCACCGCCACGGATACTCCGACGAACACGCCCAGGGACAGCAGGTCCTGGGGGTCGCTGATGGCGAGGTCGCCCAGCGGCGGCGTGGAGAAATAATTGACCAGCAGGCTGCTCCAGAGCGCTCCGGCGACGGCGGGCCACAGCCCGCCGACCAGCGCGACCGCCACGGCGCCCGCCAGCTGAAGCAGCGCGGCGGTAGCCACACTGTGGTCAGCCATGGCGAGCAGCGACTGCACAACAACCGGAACAGTGGCCGCCAGCCCAAATCCGATGCCGACCCGCACGCGGCCGAGCTCCCATTGCCGTGCACGGTTGCCGGGACGTCCAGCGAGGGGGCGGGAAACGACCTGGACGTCGATGTCGCCGGCGCCACGCACCACCCGCGTATCCACGCTGGCACCCCGCAGGAACCCTGCCATCCGCCGGCGGCGCGACTGCCCGATGACCACCCGGGTGGCGCCGGCGTTGGCGGCGAAATCGAGGAGGGCCCGGGCGGGGTCGGATGCGGCGACCGTGTGGTAGCTGCCACCGAGCTCAATCGCCATCCGGCGCTGGGATTCAAGGGCCCGGGGCGACTCGCCCGTGACGTCGTCGGAAGAGCGGATGTGCACAGCAAGCAGCTCTCCGCCCTGTGCTCCGTCGAGGATCCTGGCGGCGCGGCGGATCAGGGTCTCCCCCTCATCGCCGCCGGCCAGGCCAATGACAATCCGTTCCCGTGCCATGCCGCCATTCTTTCACTTGGCCGGCGTCGTTGAAGCGCCCGTGCGGGCGGGATCAATAGGCGTGCGCCAGCGGCTGTTTCCTGGGCGCAGATGGGATGAGTGCGTGAACCTCGTGCGGGCCGTAGGCTCTTGGCATGGCGAGATACTTTGATGTTCACCCCGAGGACCCACAGCCGCGCGCAATTTCCCAGATCGTGGATCTCCTTCATTCGGGCGGCCTGATCGCCTATCCCACAGACTCGTGCTACGCCCTCGGGGCGCAGCTGGGCAACAAAGAGGCGCTGGACAGGATCCGCACCATCCGCCAGCTCGACAGCAAGCACCACTTCACGCTGGTCTGCCGGGACTTCGCACAGCTGGGTCAGTTCGTGAACATCGGCAATGACGTGTTCCGCAGCATCAAATCTGTCACGCCGGGCAGCTACACCTTTATCCTGCCCGCCACGAAGGAGGTGCCCCGCAGGTTGCTGCACCCGAAGAAAAAGACCGTGGGCGTGCGCATTCCGGACCACAACTTTGTGCAGGCCCTCCTGGCCGAGCTGGGGGAACCGCTGCTGTCCAGCACGCTGCTGCTGCCGGACGAGGAGGATCCGCTGACGCAGGGCTGGGAAATCAAGGAGCGGCTCGATCACGTGGTGGACGCCGTGGTCGACTCCGGCGACTGCGGCGCGGAGCCGACCACCGTCGTCGACTTCTCGAGCGGCGTGGCCGAGGTGGTGCGCCGGGGAACCGGCGATCCCTCGCGCTTCGAGTAGGACACCCGATCGCCTGACCGCGCGGACGGTGCGCGCCGGCGCCCGCTGCCGCCCATGCGGCTTGCGGGCTTACTCCGGCTTCTTGGCCCGGCTCGGCTGGACGCGCGGCGGCTCGCCGGGCATCTTCGGGTAGTCCGGCGGAAAGGGCAGCTCGCCCAGTCCGTTCTTGAGGTCCCGATCCCACCACGCCAGCAGGTCGTCGATGGTCCCGGGCTTCGCGTTCATGTCCGCCCAGGGATCCCCCACGGTTTTCAGCCGTTCCGGCACCGTGAGGATAGTGAAGTCCTTGGGATTGACGCTCTCCAGTTCGTCCCAGGTGATCGGACAGGAAACAGGGGCGTGCGGGAGCGCGCGGGGACTGTACGCCCCGGCGATGGTGCGGTCGCGGTTGGCCTGGTTGAAGTCCAGGAAAACCCGTTCGCCGCGCTCTTCCTTCCACCAGTTCGTGGTGACCTTCTCCGGCATCCGCCGCTCGAGCTCCCTTGCCGCAGCAATGACGGCGTGGCGCACGTCCTGGAATTCGCGAGTCGGCTCGATGGGGGCATAGACATGCAGGCCGCGGTTGCCCGACGTCTTGATGAAGGCGGTCAGGCCCACCTCCGACAGCACGTCCCTCAGCGCCAGGGCGGCGGGGACGGCATCGTCAAAGTCGGTGCCGGGCTGGGGGTCAAGGTCGATGCGCAGCTGGTCCGGGTTGTCCGAGTTTTCCGCACGGGACGGCCACGGGTGGAAGACGACGGTGTTCATCTGCACCGCCCACACCGCGGCCGCGGGTTCGTCCAGTACCAGCTGGGGATGCGAGCGCGCGCTCGGATAGATCACCTTGACGGACCGGATGAAGTCCGGGGTCCCCTTGGGAGGATTCTTGGAGAAGAACTGCTCGCCGTCGACGTTCTCCGAAAACCGCTGGAGTGACACCGGCCGGTCACCGTTTGCCGCGATGAAGGCCTCCCCGACGTCCACGATGTAGCGGGCGAGGTCGAGTTTCGTCAGTCCCAACTCCGGCCACAGGACTCTGCTGGGACTCGAGATCCGCATGTCCCGGGACCCGTTCGGTCCGTCAACGGTAAGGATGGTCTGTTCGCTGGCCATGGGGACAACCTACCCCGCGTGACCCGCTGCGTCAGCACCTTGGCGGGCCCAGGGAAGAAACACGTGCCTTCTCTCTGGGCAGCCGCGGGCGCATCTGTAAGGATGTGAACTGATTGGGGCGCCGTCGGGGGCCGGGAATAGTCGAAGGGGACCTCTCTATGGTTGAATCCGATAGTCTGGACCAGATATCGGGCCGGCATATGCTGAGCGTCGTCGCCGGGCAAGCCGGAATCCGGCCCGGCGACCCGGACTGGGCGGACTTCGAGCGGCGCTTCGACCGCCATTTCCCAGATCTGTCCAGGCTGTTCCACTCGCTCTACGGCTCACGGCCGGACTTTCAGGACCAGCTGACTTCCCTGGTCATCGAGACTGCCCGCTCATGGAAGGCAAGGCCGGCAGACCTGAAGGTCCTCGACACCGAGCGGGAGGGCAGCAGCGACTGGTTCCAGTCCAACCGCATGCTTGGCGGCGTCTGCTATGTGGACCGGTACGCCGCCGACCTGGACGGCGTCCGCGCACGGATCCCCTATTTCAAGGAACTCGGCCTGACATACCTGCACCTGATGCCGCTGTTCCTGGCGCCCGAACCGCTGTCCGACGGCGGATACGCCGTGTCCAGCTACCGGGAGGTCAACCCCAGGCTCGGCACCATGGACCAGCTGCGCGACCTGGCCGCCCATCTCCGCGCGAACGGCATCAGCCTGGTGGTCGACTTCATTTTCAACCACACCTCCAATGAGCACGAATGGGCCCGCAAGGCAGCCCAAGGCGATCCGCGCTACAGCGGCTACTACTGGATGTTCCCCGAACGGACCATGCCTGACGCCTTCGAGCAGCACGTGCGGGAGATCTTCCCGGAAGACCATCAAGGCTCTTTCGTGCAGCTGCCTGACGGCCGGTGGGTGTGGGCGACGTTCCACAGCTTCCAGTGGGATCTGAACTACTCCAACCCGGAAGTCTTCCGGGCCATGGCCGCGGAGATGCTCTTTCTGGCCAATCAGGGCGTGGATATCCTGCGGATGGATGCCGTGGCGTTCGTCTGGAAGCAGCTCGGAACTCCGTGCGAGAACCTGCCGGAGGCCCACACGCTGTTGCAGGCCTTCAACGCCGTCTGCCGGATCGCCGCCCCGTCACTGCTCTTCAAGTCCGAGGCCATCGTGCACCCGGACGAGGTGGCGCTGTACATCGATGCGGCCGAGTGCCAGCTCTCCTATAACCCCCTGCAAATGGCGCTCATCTGGGAGGCGCTGGCCACCCGCGACGTTTCCCTGTTGGCGCAGGCGCTGGAGCGCCGGCACAACATGCCGCCCGGAACCTCCTGGGTTAATTACGTCCGCAGCCACGACGATATCGGCTGGACGTTTGCCGATGAGGATGCGGCCGAGCTGGGCATCAACGGCTTCGACCACCGACGCTTCCTGAATTCGTTCTACGTCAACCGATTCCCGGGCAGCTTCGCCCGGGGTGTGCCCTTCCAGGACAACCCGCGCACGGGTGACTGCCGCATCTCCGGGACCACGGCCTCCCTGTGCGGGCTGGAGGACGGTTCGGCCGAAGCGATCCGCAGGATCCTGCTCGCCCATTCGGTCGCGTTCAGCACCGGCGGCATCCCCCTGCTGTATCTCGGTGACGAGGTGGGCCAACTCAATGACGACCAGTATGCGCTCGAGGACGGCCACGAAGCGGATAGCCGCTGGGTGCACCGGCCGCAGTTTCCCGCCGAGCGCTACGCGCACCGCACCGAACCGTCCACTCCCGAAGGTGCCATCTTTGCCGGGCTGCGGCGGATGATAGCCGTCCGCGGCAGCGCCCCTGAATTGGCAGGGACCCGTCTCATTCCCTTCGCCACCAACAACCCGGGGGTGCTGGGCTACCAGCGGCCGGGTGAAGGGACGCGGATCCTTGCCCTGGCCAACTTCAGTGACCAGCCGCAGGTGATTTCGGCGGAAACCCTGTCCGGCTTTGAGGCTGAGGCAGTGGACGTCCTTGCGGACGCTCCTGTCCGCATCGATCAGGGATTTGTACTTCGCCCGCAGGATTACGTCTGGCTCAGGGTGGTGCCGGCCGGCTGAGCAGGCGTGTTTCGGCGGCGATCCGGCATGATGGACTCATGCCTGTTGCCGAATCCCCCCTCACCCTCACTGTGGGCGACGTCCAGGTTTCCGGCGTTTATGCCCGGCCCGAGAACCCCTTCTCAACGCTTGTGGTGGCCCACGGTGCTGGGGCGGGCATGGAACATCCGTTCCTGCAGGGCTTCACGCGCGCCCTGAACGACGACGGCGTCGCCACCTTACGCTTCAACTTCCCCTACCGTGAGGCAGGCAGGAAGTTCCCCGACCGTCCGCCGGTGGCCATCGCCGCATGGCGGGCGGCCATGGATGCGGCCAGGGCGGCCGCATCCAACGGGGAGCCGGTGTGGGCGGCGGGCAAGTCCTTCGGCGGCCGCATGGCCTCGATGGCTGTGGCCGACGGGATGCGGGCCACGGGGCTCGTGTATCTCGGTTACCCGCTGCATCCGCCGGGCAAACCGGAGAAACTGCGCGATGAGCACCTCTACGGCCTGGAACTGCCCATGCTGTTCCTGCAGGGCACGCGGGACACCTTCGCGACGGCCGAGCTACTCGAGGGTGTGGTTGCCCGCATCGGCCAGGCCGCGATCCTGGAATGGTGCGAGGGCGGCGACCACTCCTTCGCTGTGGCCGGCAAGAAGCGCAGCGCAGAAGACGTCGGCGCCTCGCTGGCTTCCACTGTCGCGGCCTTCATGCGCGCCAACGGCTGACCCGGGCATCACGCGTTCGCGGCGGCCGACGTCGCGCTCGCCGGCACCGGCTCGTGCCGCAGGTAGCTGCGCCGGAAGCGGCCGGTTCCTGCTGTGATCGCGCGCAACTGGACGGCGTAACGCAGCAGCTCGCCGTCCGGCACCTCTGCGGTGACTTCCGTGCGTTCCCCGCCTGCCGACGTCGTTCCTGTCAGCCGCCCGCGGCGGGAGGACAGATCACTCATCACCGGCCCGACGAACTCGTCGGGGGTACTGATGGTCACCGACGAGACAGGCTCGAGCAGCTGGATCCGTCCTGCGGCGGCGGCCTCACGCAGGGCCAGCGCGCCGGCGGACTGGAACGCAGCATCCGACGAGTCCACACTGTGTGCCTTGCCCCCGATGAGCGTCACCCTGATGTCGACCACCGGGAAACCGGCCGACACGCCTCGCTGCATCTGGGCACGGACGCCCTTCTCAACGGACGGGATATATTGCCCGGGAACCACCCCGCCCACGGTCTTGTCGACAAACTCAAACCCTGCGCCGCGCTCAAGGGGCTCCACTTCGATGTCGCAAATCGCGTACTGCCCATGACCGCCGGATTGCTTGACATGGCGTCCATGGCCGGCCGCGCGTGCGACGAACGTTTCGCGCAGGGGCGTCACCACCGGGACGGTCTGCAATTTCACGCCCTGGTCGCGCAGCCGGTCAAGCACCACCTCGCCGTGGGCTTCCCCCATGCACCACAGGATCAGCTGGTGGGTTTCGGAATTGCGTTCCACCCTCAGGGTCGGATCGCCGGCGGCAACCTTCCCGAGGCTCTTGGCGAGAGCGTCTTCGTCACTGCGCGTGGCCGCTTCAACGGCGACAGGCATCAGCGGCTCAGGCATGTTCCACGACTTCACCAGCAGCGGATGGTCCTTGGCTGAGACGGTGTCGCCCGTCTCGGCGTTCGCCAACTTTGCGATGGCGCAGATATCTCCGGCTACGCAGTAGGGCACGGGCTTCAGGCTGGCTCCGGCCGGCGAGTACAGGTGCGTGAGGCGTTCGTCGCTGTCATGGTCCTCGTGGCCCCGCTCTGACAACCCGCGTCCCCCGACGTGCACCGCCGAGTCCTCCCGCAGCGTGCCGGAGAACACGCGCACCAGGCAGACCCGCCCCAGGAAGGGGTCGATGGTGGTGCGCACCACCTCGCCGGCCAGCGGCCCGGCAGGATCACACGCCAGCGGCCCGGCGGGAATGCCGGCGAGATCCGTCACCGCGAGCAGGTCACGCTCTGCCGGCGACGGGAACGCACGGGTCAGCGTCTCCAGGAGTTCCGTTATGCCCAGTCCCGTCTCCGCCGACGTGGCGAGTACGGGAAAGAAGGACCCCCGGGCAACGGCGGTCTCGAGGTCGCCCACCAGGACGTCGACGTCGATCTGCTCGCCGCCGAGATAGCGGTCCATCAGCGACTCGTCCTCGCTCTCCGAGATGATCCCCTCTATCAGCGCCCCGCGGGCGGTCTCCGACGCGGCCAGCTCCTCAGCGGTGGCGTCCCTCACGGCCGGGACCGGTTCGCCGGCGGTGTACTCCGAAACGGTGCCGGAGAGCATTCCCAGCAGACCGGTGCCCGTGGTCCCTGTGCCCAGGGGAAGGTACGCCGGGACCACCGAGTCGCCGAAGGCACGCTGGCAGGCGGCGACGGTCGCTTCGAAATTTGCCCGCGGATGGTCTAGCCGGCTGATGACCACTGCCCGCGGCATTCCGACCTGGTCGCACTCGGCCCACAGCGCCGTGGTCGCCGCATCGATTCCGTCCGAGGCCGACACCACGAAGAGCGCAGCATCGGCGGCGCGCAGTCCGGCTCGGAGCTCCCCGGTGAAATCGCCGTACCCGGGCGTGTCGAGCAGGTTCACCTTGACGCCGTCGAACACCAGTGGCGCCACTGAGAGCACAACCGAGCGCTGCTGGTGGATTTCAGAGGGCTCCGCATCGCTGACCGTGTTGCCGTCCTCGATCGAGCCCATCCGGGATATGACGCCGGTGGCTGCCAGCAGGGACTCGACGAGCATGGTCTTTCCAGCGCCCGAGTGGCCCACGAGTGCCACGTTGCGGACCTTCTCCGGCGCATCGGCCGGCGCCCCCGCGGACGCATCGGCACGCCGGAGATCCGAACTGCCGCGGCCGGGGCTCTTGCCCCGGCCATTTGTGCCTTTCACCGACATGACCGTCTCCTGGCGTCGTAGTCGTCGGTCCGCAGCCGACCCTTGTTAGAGATTCGACACCCTGGGACGGCGTTTGAGCAAGAGGGCGGAGAGCGTGCGGCCCGGGACGCGAGCAGCGAGATATTGCCGGCCGGCGAGGAGGATCTCCGGTCAGCCCTGCCGGCTTCCGCCGGCGTCAGGACGCGACGTCGTCGTGCCACCATCCTTCCCAGGCGGTGGACGTCAGTTGGCCGCGGGGGAAATCACTGCTGGCCTTGCCGCCACCGGAAGAGGAATCGTCGTCGTTCCGGCGGGAATCGAGAAAGAGCGTCAGGCTGCTCCAAAGCAACATAGTTGTGTCCTTTCATACGTCGCTGAGACCACGGTGTCCCAACACGCATCAGCGTAGCTGCGCAATGTTTCGTGGCTACGACACCACGTTTCCGGGTTGTATCCGGAATCTATCGGGGCGTTATCCGCCGATGTACGACATCTCAATCTTGTGGGCCGCCACAGTAGCTTCGGGCGTGACAGTGCCTTCGCGAGTGACAGTGCCTTCGGGGGTGTCCGCGCTGCGCTGCGCCGAGTAACGGTCCGCACGGCCGCCCCACAGCGCCGACAGCGCCCCGGACAGCTCGGCGTCGGAGGAGCCTGCGCGCAGGAGTGCCCGCAGGTCGGTGCCGGCGGTGGCAAACAGGCAGGTGAACAGCTTGCCGTCGGCGGAGAGCCGGGCACGCGTACAGCCGCGGCAAAAGGCCTGCGTCACACTGGAGATGACGCCGATCTCGCCGCTGCCGTCCCGGTAACGCCACCGCTCCGACGTCTCACCGGGATAGTTCGGCGCCGCGGGCTCCAGCGGGAAGACCGCGCCGATGCGGGCCAGGACCTCGGCCGACGGCACCACCTCATCCATTTTCCAGCCGTTGGAGGCGCCCACGTCCATGTACTCAATGAACCGGAGGATGAGCCCGGTCCCCTTGAAGTGGCTGGCCATCGCAACGATGTCCTGGTCATTCTTCCCCCGCTTCACCACCATGTTGATTTTCACCGGGCCAAGTCCTGCCGCTTGGGCGACCTCCACCGCGTGCAGGACCTTCGCCACGGAATAGCCGACGTCGTTCATGGCCTGGAACGTCTCCTCCCGGACGGAGTCCAGGGACACTGTCACCCGTTTCAGGCCGGCGTCCTTGAGGATCTGCGCCTTCTGGGCCAGAACCGTGCCGTTGGTCGTCATGGCCAGGTCCGGGACCCGCCCGTCGGGGGTCCGCAGCCGGGCCAGCATCCGTACCAGCCCTTCAATGTCCTTCCGCAACAGGGGCTCCCCGCCGGTCAACCGGATCTTCAGCACCCCGTGTGCGACGGCGATCGACGCCAGCCGGGTGATTTCCTCAAACGTCAGCAACTGTTCCCTGGGCATAAAAACATAGTCCCTGCCGAAAATTTCCCTGGGCATGCAGTAGACGCAACGGAAATTGCACCGGTCCGTGACGGAGATCCGCAGGTCCCGCAGGGGCCGGTGGAAAGTGTCCGTGATGGAATTGGCGTCCATTCAGCGCCCTTTCAAAGCGGCGGAAGCCACCGCTTGTTATCCCAGCGTATGCCCGGCCCGGGGCTCCGACAATGGCCGTTCCGGCGAACGTCCCGGCGAATCTCCCGGGGCGGCTTGCCCCGCCGCGGGCCGCCGTCAGCTCCTGCCTTTGGTCCTTGCCGTCGCCGGCGCTGTCCACGGGTCCTCCGGCCAGGGATGCTTCGGATAACGGCCCCGCATCTCCGACCGGACCTGGGCGTAGGGCCCGGACCAGAAGGAGGCCAGGTCATCCGTCACAGCCAACGGGCGCCTGGCCGGCGACAGCAGGTGGAACAGCACCGGAACCCTCCCGCCGGCCAGCCGCGGCGTCTGATCCCAGCCGAAGCATTCCTGGAGCTTGACCGCCACCACCGGCCGGCCGCCGTCGTCGCCCATCTCCGGGTAGTCGATTTTCACCCGCGAACCGCTGGGCACTTCGAGCGTCTCAGGCGCCAGTTCGGCCAGCCTGGCGGCGTCGGGCCAGGGCAGCAGGCGCCGCAGCGGATCGGCCAGGTCGATCCGGTTCGTCGAGGCTCCGCCGGCCAGGGCCTCCAGCTCGGGCCGGAGCCAGGTGTCCAGCCCGGCCAGCAAAGCCTGCTCGGAGACGTCCGGCCAGGGGGCGCCCAGTTCCCGGTGCAGCAGGGCGAGGCGTCGGCGCAGGGTGTCAGCCGCCGTCGACCATCCGATGGTGCCGAGGCCCTCATGCTCCAGGGCGCGGGCAACCGCGGTGCGCCCCTCCTCCGCTGACGGCCGCACCGGCGTGGAGGAAAGCACGATCGCACCCAGCCGGCGTTCCCGCCGGGCAGTGACCTTGCCCTGGCTGAACTGTGCCTCCACGTTTTCGCTGAGGAGGTGCAGGGCGGCGGCCTCGGCGGTGTCGGCCGTGAGCGGCGCCGCGGAGCGGATGACGGCGCCGGTCCCCGCCGCGTCGCGCCCGTCAGCGCGGGACACCTCGGCGACGGCCAGCCACTCATGCCCGGTCAGGGGGCTGCCGGCCGGCAGCCCAGCCCTCGTCCCGGACGTCAGCAGGTAGCGCTCCGGCCCAGTGCCGGGGACGCGGTGCGCGACACGGTCCGGGAACGCGAGGGCGACGACGAAACCGACGGCCTCCGCAGCGGTTGCGGGTGCGGGCAGTGATGGGGGCACGACGCCGGCCGTCTCCTGGCGTGCGATTGCCTCCATCCGCCGGACGTCCTCAGCCCACCGGCGCGCCGCCGGGTCGCTTCCGGTCCGCACCATGGCCAGTAGGCGGTGGAGGTCCGCGCCTGGGGCGCGCTGGTCCCCGGAAACGACGGCGACGGCCTCGGCCGCCGTACGGTGGCCCACGGCGGCGGCGCCGTCGAGCAGGGCACGTGCCAGCCGAGGGTCGGCGGGGATCCCGGCCAGGAGCTTGCCCAGCCCGGTGGCGTGGCCGTCCGGTCCCACTGCGCCGAGTTCCCGCAGCACCTCGACGGCCTCGTCCATGGCAGCCCGCGGCGGGGCGTCCGGCAGGGCCAGCCCCCGGCCGCCGGGGGAACCCCAGCACGCCAGGATCAGTGCGGCACCCGTCAGCTCTGCCGCCGCGATCTCCGGGGTCCGGTGGGCCGGCGCGGCGCCGTAGGTCTTCTGGTCGTAGCACCGGACCACCCGCCCGGGTCCCTGGCGGGCCGCCCGCCCGGCGCGCTGGTCTGCGGATGCGCGGGAACAGGACACTGTCACCAGTCCTGACATGCCGCGGTTGGAGTCACGCCGGGGTTCGCGGGACAGTCCGGCATCAATGGCCAGCCGGACTCCCGGAACGGTAAGGGAAGATTCGGCGAGCGCCGTGGAGACAATGATCCGCGGAGGGCCACCCGGTTCCCGTCCGGAGACGGCGCGGTCCTGCTCGGCCGCACTGGCCCGGCCGTGAAGTTCCAGCACCTCAGCGGCCACCCTGCCGCGCAGCCGGGCAGCAACGTAGGACACCTCCCATGCACCGGGGAGGAACACCAGGGCGTCAGTGCCCGGGTCGGCTGCGAGCGCTTCGGCATGCGACGCCGCGGATATGTCCGCCACGTGGTCCAGGAAGGCGCGCGCCACTCCCCTCGTGTCCAACCGCGGCACAGCCGCGGGTGCCCAGTCCACAGTGAGGGGGTACAGCGCGGACGGACAGTCGACGACGGGAGCCGGGCCGCCGCCGTCGGGCTCTCCTGTCGGGGTGGCGCCGGCCTGTGCGGAACCGCCTGGCGGGGACCCGATCAGGGCGGCGAACCGCGGCGCGTCCAGGGTGGCGGACATGGCCACCAGTGGAAGGTCGCCGCGCAGCTGGCGGACCTCGCTGAGCATACCGAGCAGGAGGTCGGTTTCCAGGCCGCGTTCATGGACCTCATCGAGGATCACGGCGTCCGTTCCCTCCAGCCCCGGGTCTGTGAGCAGGCGCCGCAACAGGATTCCTGGGGTGACAAACTCGATCAGGGTCCCGGGTCCCGTCTGACGCTCGCCGCGGACGGTGTAGCCGACGCGGTCGCCGAGCCGGCTGCCGTCCAGAGCGGCAAGACGCCGTGCCGCCGAGCGCGCCGCGACGCGCCGTGGCTGGGTGACGACGACGCGCGGGACCTTCGCACCAGCCTCCCCATTCGCCCGAGAGGGACGGCCGGCCGCGAGGTTGGCCAGCAGCGGCGGAACCAGCGTGGTTTTGCCTGTGCCGGGCGGCGCCTGAACCACCGCGGTTCCCGCTGCACCTCCCGCACGCAGGGCACCGGCCAACTCCCCGAGCGAGTCCGCAAAGGCCAGACCGGCCCCGATGGAGCCCAGGTCGAAGACCCCGTGGGCGAGCGCAGGATCCAAGGGGAAGGGCGGAGAAGTCATCCGTCCATTGTGCCCACAAACACTGCCCTCGGCGCTGTTCCGGATACCGCTACGTATTGCGTCCAATCCGGTCCCGCAGGTGGGATTCGATTGCGGTGGCGGCGGAGGAGGCGCCTCCCGCGTTGCGGACGGTCGAGCTCATTGCCGCCACATTCCGGCGGATCTCGCTGCTGGCGCTGACCTCTGAAACCGCGCTGAGAAGCGTCGCCGCAGCGAGGTCCTCGGCGCCAGCCGCCAGCCCAGGCCAAGTTCCTCGAGCCTGCGGGCTGTGGCTTCCTGCTCAGGCTGTTGCGGGACGGCCACCATGGGGACGCCGAAATAGAGTGCTTCCATGGTCGAATTCATTCCCGCGTGGGTGAGGAAAACATCCGCCTGGCGCAGGACCAGGAGCTGCGGAAAGAACGGCCGTAGCCGGACGTTGGGGGGAACCGTTCCCAGCGAGGCGGGGTCAGTCTGCTCTCCGATGGCCATCGACACATCCCAGTCGGTGTGGCCGAAGGCGTCCAGACACGACCGGAAGAAGTCGGGCCGCCGGTTCAAGGGGGTGGTTCCCAACGAAATGAACAACACGGGATTCGTTCCGTCGCGGGTCCATTCACCCTCCGCATCGCGTCGGCTCACGCTGGGGCCCACGAACGTGAACCGTTCATCAAATGTCTCCGCCATGGGCTGAAACTCGCGGGGGATGAAAACGATGTTGAACGGCGCCGGCGGGCCGTCGAACATGCGGGGAGTTGAAAGTCCCTGTTCCGCGGCGAATTCCGCCATGGCGTGGCCCATCGCCTTCCAGACTTCTGCCATCTCGGGAGACGGTGCCGCAGGCATCAGAGTCCTGAAGGAGAAATGCTCATTCGTGGCGTACGTGGGCATCATGGCGACGGCTGGTACGCCTAGTTTTTCAGCCGCCATGGCGCCGCTGATCGTCATGGCGTCAAAGCAGACTGCGTCAGGCTTGTCCTCCCTCAACTCGAAGTGGGGCTACAGCCGCTGGAACAGATTGAGGAAGTTGCCCTCGCTGTCTAGGAACCAGGCAGCTTTGCCCGCAGTGGTGGTGGCGATGCCGTTCTCGGTCTTCAGTCCCGGGAAATCGTAGTCCTCGAAGGTAACCCCGCGGGCGCGCAGATCGTCAACGTCCTTCTCGATGTTGTCGCTACCCCACCCCATTTGCGTGTTCTTCGCGGTGCCCGCGTTGTCAGTCATATATAGCAGGAAGGACGTTCCGTTCCCGCAGCGGTAAATCAGGTTCTCATCGTCAAGCACTTCCGAGGGCTCGAGTCCAAGCACATCCCGGTAAAAACCTTGCGCCCTGGCAAGGTCCTTCGCGGGAAGGACAGCGATGATGTCACGTTCCTTGAGCATGATGAATTCTCCTTTTTACACAGGTCCCCGGGGAGCAGTCCGCGCTGCCCGGGAAGCGCGGCGACATGCGGACGCGCGCCAAGAAAGGTCCTGATGCGCACCATGCTAGGCCTCGGGCGCTGAGAGTCAATGGCTCGCAGAAACGTCGCCCGTTGCGGTCGTCCACGTCGATGGCCGGGCCTGGCACCGCCCGTTTCCGGCCCCTCAGCGGTGGCCGGCGCCAATTGTGGTGCACGTCATGGAAAACCCTTGACAAACTTGTACAACTCTTTCCATACTGGAGAAGCAAGAGTTTCAATGAAGCAACTGGAGGACTGATGTCGGCAAAACTCACGGACGTCGCAAAGCTGGCGGGAGTCTCGCTGGCCACAGCGTCACGGGCGTTCGGTGACCCGAGCCGGCTTGCTGCCGAGACACGCCAAAAGGTGGTGGATGCCGCCGTTCAACTCGGGTACGACGTGCCGGGACTCACCGGCGCCCGGACCTTCGGCGTGATTGTTCCGGACATTTCCAACGCAGTGTTCGCAGCGCTGATCAAGTCCATACAGGACCAGGCCTGGCACGGCCGGCACCGCATGATACTGGCCGACACCGCCGAGTCCTCGGCCCGGGAGCGTGAGCACCTCGGGTCGTTCGCCGCCGGCGTGGACGGCATCATCCTCTGCTCGCCCAGGCTTCCCTCGGACCAGATCCACCAACTGGCCGGCAACGCACCCCTCGTGGTGATCAACGGTGAAGCGGACCACGCGGCACGGGTGCTCATGGAAGCCGGCGAAGGCCTCCGCCAGGCAGTGGAGCACCTTTATGCGCTGGGGCACCGCAAGCTCGCCTACATTCCCGGTCCCGCATCCTCCTGGGCGAACGGACAGCGCATGGCGGCCATCACACGCCTCTGCACCGAGTGGGGCGTCGAGCTGGTCACTGTGGGCAACCAGAACGCCACGGTCGACGGCGGCCTGGCCGCCGCCGCTTCGGTCGTCGCCAGCAGCGCCACCGCCGTCATTGCCTACAACGACCTCGTCGCTATCGGCATGCTCGCCGGCGCCCGCACACTCGGCTACCACTGCCCCGAAGACATCAGCGTGGTGGGCATCGATGACCTCGACATTGCCGCCGCCGCCGAACCCGGCCTGACATCTGTCCGCGTTCCCATTCACCGCAGCGGTTCCCTCGCACTCGAACTCCTCCTCGAACAGATTGCCGGGAAGCCGACGGCCACCGAGGCGGTCCACCTCAATTCACAGCTCATCGTTCGCGGCTCCACCTTCGCTGCACGCACCGCAGACCAAGCGCTCCAAGGAAAACAATCATGAGAATCGTCATCGCCGACCCCAACCTGATGCCCCAGAGGGCCACCTTTGAGGCCGCGCTGCCGCAAGGCACAGTCACGTCCTGGCACGACAGCTGGAATGAACACGCCGTCCTGACCGACCTGAAAGACGCGGACGTTTACGTCGGACCCAAGTTCACCGAGGCCATGGGCGCCGAGGCCCGCAACCTTCGCCTGGTTCACGTCGCCGGCGCTGGATACGACGGCATCGACGCAGATGCACTGCCCGCCGGCGTGGTCTGCGCCAACACGTTCCACCATGAAGGCTCCATCGCCGAGCACATCGCCGCCGTCCTGGTAGCCCTCCGCCGGAACCTTCTCGGCCAGGACGCTGCCCTCCGTTCCGGACTCTGGGCCTCCTCGGTCTACTCACCGGACATCCGGCAGCCAGAGACGCTGCGGGGCGCGGTGGTGACCTTCCTGGGATTCGGCCACATCGGTAGTGCCGCCTGGAACCTCCTCCGGGCCTTCGGCGCCGAAGGTATTGCGATCACCCGAAGCGGTTCGGTGAACGCGCAGGAAGACTCCCTGCGGTGGGCAGGCAACACAGACCGCCTCAACGAAGCACTCAGCGAGTCCGACATTCTCGTCGTCAGTATCCCGCTGACCGCCGAAACGACCTCTCTGATCGGCGCCGCCGAGCTCGATGAACTCGGCCCGGACGGGCAGCTCGTCAATGTCGCACGCGGCCCCGTGGTCGACGAAACCGCGCTCTACGATGCCCTGAAGGACCGGCGGATCGCGGGTGCCGCCGTCGACGTCTGGTACCAATACCCGGACACCGACGGGCGCGGCGAACCCTCCGCCATGCCGTTCAGCCGTCTCGACAACATCATCATGACGCCGCACGCCTCCGGCGTCACAGCGGAAACCTTCCGCGGCCGTGCCCGTGAGATCGCCGACAACATCACCCGCCTGTCCCTGAACCAGCCACTGAAGAATGTAGTGATTTCCCGATGACCCGAAAAATCGTCGACGTCGACGTCCTTGTCACCAGTCCCAGCCGCAACTTCGTCACCCTGAAAATCACCACCGACGATGGCATCGTCGGCTGGGGTGACGCCACCCTCAACGGCCGCGAGCTCTCCGTGGCCAGCTACCTCCGCGACCATCTCGCCCCCGCACTCCTCGGCAGGGATGCCGACCGCATCGAAGATACGTGGCAGTACTTTTACCGTGGCGCTTACTGGCGGCGCGGGCCGGTGACGATGGCCGCCATCGGCGCCATCGACCTGGCCCTGTGGGACATCAAGGGCAAAGCCCTGGATGTCCCGGTCTACCAACTGCTCGGCGGTGCCGCCCGCGACAAGATCCTCACCTACACGCACGCAACCGGCTGGGACCTTCCCGAGCTCCTCGACTCCGTGGAGCAGCGCCGCGAACAGGGCTTCCGGGCAGTCCGCGCCCAGTCCGGCGTTCCGGGCCTGGACAAGGTCTACGGCGTCACCAAGGGTGCCGCCGGCTATGAACCGGCCGGCCGCGGCGCCGGACCGGTTGAGGAAGACTGGGACACCTCCGCCTACCTGCGCCACGCACCCAAGATCCTCGGCGCGGTGCGCGAGCACGTTGGCCCGGAACTGAAGCTGCTCCACGATGTCCACCACCGGCTCAACCCCACCGAGGCGGCCCGCCTGGCCAGGTCGCTGGAAGATGTGGACCTGTTCTGGCTCGAGGACGTGACCCCGGCCGAAAACCAGCGCCTGCTCCGGACCCTGCGCCAGCAGACCACCATCCCGCTCGCCATCGGCGAGGTGTTCAACACTGTCTGGGACTGTGAACAGCTCATCACCGAACGGCTCATCGACTTCATCCGCACCGCCGTCGTCCACGCCGGAGGCATCTCCCACGTCCGCAAGATCCTCGCCCTGGCGGAGGTCTACCAGATCAAGGGTGCCCCGCATGGTCCCTCGGATGTCTCTCCGATCAACCTTTCGGCTTCGCTGCACCTGGGCCTGGCCACCAGCAACTTCGCGATCCAGGAATACATGGGCTACGACCCCCTGGTCTCGGAAGTATTCCGGTCCAGCTTCCGCTTCGAGGACGGCTACCTCCATCCCGGCGACGAACCCGGCCTGGGGGTTCAGGTGGACGAAGAAGCCGCGGCGCGCTTCCCGTACAAACAGGCGTATCTGCCCATCGCCCGGGAACTCGACGGCTCCATGAAGGACTGGTAACCGTGGCTTCCTCGTCAACGCCCCCGCTGTCCGCCAAAACGCCCGGCATTCTGCGGCGTGCTGCCACTCCCGCACCCGGGATCGTGCATCTGGGGCTCGGCAACTTCCACCGTGCCCACCAGGCCGTATACACCGACGCAGCCATCACCTCGAGGGGAGGCGACTGGGGCATCATCGGAGTCTCCAGCCGTTCCTCCGCCCTACCGGACGCCATGCACGCCCAGGACATGCTCTACACAGTGGTGGAGATCTCGCCCGAAGGCTCCACGTTCAGCGTCCCACAGGTCCACACGGACGCGTTCGTCGCAGCCCGCAACCCGGACCGTGTCATCGCCGCCATCGGGGATGCCGCCACCCGCATCGTTTCACTGACGGTGACGGAAAACGGCTACAACTACACTCCCGCCACCGGGTCGCTTAACCTGCAGGACCCGGCCGTTCAGCATGACCTCGCCAACTGCATCTCTCCGGGGACGCCCATCGGCCAGATCGTCCGCGGGCTGCAGCGCCGCGCCCGCACACACGCCGAGCCTGTCACCGTCCTCAGCTGCGACAACCTTGCCGACAACGGCCACCATACGCAGCGTCTCGTCCGCGAATTCGCGTCCATGCTGCCTGCGGCGGAGGCCGCCGAAACCCTCGCCTGGATCGACTCCCACGTCAGCTTCCCGTCATCCATGGTGGACAGGATCGTGCCGGCCACCACCGATCAGTACCGCATGCTCGTGGCCGAACAGCGCGGCTACGCCGACCTCATCCCGGTCCCGGCCGAACCCTTCACCATGTGGATCGTGGAGGACAACTTCATCGCCGGCCGTCCCGCCTGGGAAGCGGGCGGCGCCGTCTTCTCCAGCGATGTGGCCAGCTACGAACAGCTCAAGGTCCGACTGCTGAATGGCACCCATTCCCTCATCGCGTACCTCGGTGCCCTGTCCGGTGCCGCCACCATTCCGGAGTCCGTCACTCAAACCCACATTGAACTGGCCGCCCGTTCCGTTCTTAAAAACGAATACCTCCCCAGCGTTTCAGTACCGGCCGGGGTGGACGTAGATGCCTACGAGGAACAGCTGTTCTCCCGCTGGCGGAACACGGCCCTGGGCCACCGCACCAGCCAGGTGGGCTCAGACGGATCCGTCAAGCTCCGCCAGCGGATCCCGCTCCCGGCACTGCAAATGCTCGACGACGGGCGTATTCCGCAACTCCTGGCACTCACCACGGCAGCCTACCTGTCATGCATCGCACCGCTGGGCGGCTTCAACCCCGGTACGCACGCGGAAGCCATGGAGGATCCGGCACGCCCACTTCTGGCCGGACTCGCTGCCCGCTCCCGCTCCGGCCGGGAGCTCGCCGGGATGGTCCTCGGGGACCACCACCTCCTCGGGGAAGAACTGGCCCAACGTACCGACTTCATCGAACGCACAGGTCAGCTGATCGACATCATCCACTCCTCCGGACCGCTCGCCGCCATTGCCGACGCCAGCGATCCATCCCCCCACGCAGCCATCGGGAGCACCCAATGACCACCCAGACCCTCAACACCAGCCACGCCGCCGGCTTGCCTGCCGGCACCGAAGCAGCTGTGCTGCACGGGGCCCGCGACCTGCGGATCGAGCACAGACCCCTGAAGTCGCTCGGCGCCAACGACGTCCTGGTCGAGATGCGCTCCGGCGGCATCTGCGGCTCAGACATGCACTACTACGCCGACGGGCGCAACGGCACCAATGAACTCCGCCAGCCGACGGTCCTGGGTCATGAAGGCGCAGGCGTAGTCATCGCGGCAGGAACGGCCGCAAGCATCGCCGCGGGCACCGCCGTCGTCATTGAACCGGCCCTTCCCTGCCGGACGTGCCCCACCTGTCTCTCGGGCCGGTACAACCTCTGCCCGGCCGGCACGTGCTTCGGCTCGCCGCCCACGGACGGGCTCTTTGCCCGCCACGTGGTTGTGCCCGAAGCCGCCCTGCACGAACTGCCCGGCTCCATCCCCGCAGAAATCGGGGCCGCCATCGAGCCGCTCGCCGTTGCCGTGTGGGCGGTCCAGCGGGCCCAGGTTCAAGCCGGCCACCGGGTGCTGATCACGGGAGCCGGTCCCATCGGGCTGATGGTTGCCCAGGTCGCGGCGGCCAGAGGCGCTTCGGAGATCGTGGTGACGGACGTCAACGACGACCGACTGGCCGCAGCCGCGAAGTTCGGGGCCACGCGCACGGTGAACACCGTGGCAACCCCACTGGACCTGAAAGGCATGGACCGACTGATCGAGTGCTCCGGCAACGCCCACGCCCTTCACGACGGTATCCTGACACTGGCGCCGGCAGCCCGGGCCACAGTCGTCGGACAGGCCCGCCCCACGGTGGACGGCATACCGCTCGGGTTCCTCCAGCGCTACGAAATCGATCTGGTGACTGCCTTCCGCTACGCCAACGCTTTCCCTGCCGCGATCGCGCTCGCCTCCGCCGGCACGGTGGACCTCCGGTCCATCATCACCGGCAAATATCCCCTCGCGGCGGCAGCGGAAGCCCTGACGGCCCCGGTCACCGACCCCACGAACCTCAAAATCATCATCACTTACTGAGCTCACCAGCACGAGTCCCGCTGGTTGAGCCTGTCGAAACCAAGAAACCGCATCTCGCCAGGCTCGATCACCGCAGGACATCCATTCAAAGGAGTATGGAAATGACCACAGGAAATCCCCAACCCTCTACAATCGATCAGAGGAAGGTGCGCAAGGCGGCTCTGGCAGGCCTGATCGGCACCACCCTTGAGCTCTACGACTTCGTCATCTACGGCACGGCCTCAGCGCTGGTCTTCAGCAAGCTGTTCTTCCCGAACATTTCGCCCGCGGCCGCCCTGCTCGCCAGCTTCAGCACGTTCGCCGTCGGCTTCCTGTTCCGGCCGCTCGGCGGGATCTTCTTCTCCCACTTCGGAGACCGGCTGGGCCGCAAATGGATTCTTGTGGTCACCCTGCTGCTGATGGGCGGAGCAACCCTGGTGATCGGCCTTCTGCCGACCTTCGAGCAGGTTGGCATCCTCGCACCCATCCTGCTGTGCGTCTGCCGCGCAGCCCAAGGCTTCGGGGCAGGCGCGGAGCAGTCCGGCGGTGCCACACTGCTGACCGAATCAGCAACAGCGGGAACCCGTGGAAAGCTCGCCTCCCTCATCATGGTCGGCGCTGCCGCCGGCACAGCGTTGGGCGCCCTTGTCTGGATCGCAGCCCAGGCGCTGGCCCCCAACGACATGATGACGTGGGGATGGCGTCTCGTCTTCCTTTCGAGCATCTTCGTGACCATCGCAGCCCTCGTCATCCGGCGCAAGCTGGACGAATCCCCTGTCTTCAAGGAAATCAAGCAGCAGCAGACAGAACCGCCCGCACCGCTCAAGGAGGTCATGAAGAACGGCAAGGCGAACGTCCTGCGCGTCATTCTCATGAACTTCGGCGTCAGCACCCAGTCGTACACGATCCAGGTCTTCATGGCGTCCTACCTGATCACCGTGGTGGGAACGGATCCCAAATTCATCCCACAGGTCCTTCTCATCGGGTCACTCTGCGGAGGCTGCGCCGCCGTGGCCTTCGGCATGCTTTCAGACAAGATCGGGCGCCGCCGCGTGGTTTCCATCATCACCGGGGCGCTCATCCTCTTCCCGGCCCCGGCCTTTATGCTTCTCACCACCGGCTCGCCGGTCGCGATCATGCTGGTGATGATCATCGGCTTCATGCTGGCCTGCCAGGGAGTGGTGGGCGTCCACATGAGCTACTTCCCGGAGATCTTCGGCAGCCGCTACCGCTACGCAGGCGTCACGCTGGGTCGTGAGTTCTCGTCGATCATCGGCGGCGGCATCGCCCCCATGGTCTGCGCCGGCCTCCTCGCGGTCTTCAGCAACTCATGGGTTCCGGTGGCCATCTACATGTCCCTGGTCATGGCGGTCAGCTTTATTGCCACCAGGCTCTCCCCCGAGACCCTCAACCGCGACCTGACGGACCCCAACGACGCCGGCCGTGACGGCCTCACCGCCCCGGCGACCGCCGTCGTGGCTGACTTAGCCGTCACCCGGACCGCCAAGTAGCACCACCACAAGATCCCGACGGCGGCACCAGCCGCCGTCGGGCAGGCCTTCAGCCCGCCACTGCAAAAGTCAGCCGACCACAGCAAAAGGAATTCCCATGCAGCGCCCCGACGATCAAGGCATCCTCACCCGCCCGGCCCCGTCCACCATCCTCAGCGACACCCGCGTGGTGGCCGTACTGCGGGCCCGTCACGCCTCCGATTACGCCCCTGTCATCGAGGCGCTGCAGCGCGGCGGCGTCCTCAGCATCGAGCTGACGCTGAGCACCCCGGGAGTATGGGCTGAACTTCCCCGCCTTCAGGAGCGGTTCGGCGAAAGGTTGGAGATCGGTGTGGGGACAGTGACCGAAGCAACGGACGCAGAAACGGCCCTGGACCTGGGCGCCGCCTACATCGTCACGCCAGTCACCGATCCCGATGTCATCGCAGCATGCGTCCGACGCAGTGTCCCCGTGTATCCCGGAGGCCTGACTCCGACGGAACTGCACGCCGGCTGGAAGCTGGGCGCCACCGCCGTCAAGGTCTTCCCTGCCTCCACGGTAGGCCCCGGCTACGTCTCCCAACTGTGCGGGCCATTCCCCGACATCCAGGTGATTCCCTCCGGCGGCGTGAATATCGAGGACGTTCCGGGTTGGATCAAGGCAGGAGCCCTCGCCGTCAGCCTCGGCGGCCCCCTCCTCGGAGACGCCTTCCAGGGAGGGGACCTCCAGGAGCTCACAGCGAGGGCGCGGCGCGTGCGTGACCTCGTCGCGCAGACCGCAGAGCTGATGGGTGTGAACCCATGAGCGCCATCCCGGCACCGTACGTGCTCACCTTCGGCGAAACGATGGCCCTGATGCGCGCTGAGCAGGTCGGCCCGCTGGCCCACGCGTCAACCATGAGCCTGGGCATCGGAGGCTCTGAATCCAACGTGGCGATCGGTCTTCAACGCCTCGGCGTACAGAGTGTGTGGTGCGGACGCGTGGGGGCGGACTCGCTCGGCCAGCTCGTTGAGCGCGAAATCCGCGCGGAAGGCGTCGACGTCCGCGTCGCCGTCGACCCTTCCGCCCCTACGGGCCTGATGATCAAGGAACGCCGAACCCCCGCCACACAGCGCGTCAGTTACTACCGCGCCGGCAGCGCCGGATCCCGGATCACGCCGGAGGACATCGACGCAGAGCTTATTTCCGGCGCCAGCCTGCTGCATGTCAGCGGAATCACGCCGGCCCTTTCCGGGCAAGCCGAAGCAACCCTCAGATACGCCATCTTGGCGGCACGCGCCGCGGGCGTGCCGGTGTCCTTTGACCTCAACTTCCGCGGCAACCTTTGGTCACCCGAAGGTGCCAGCAGCGTCTTTCGGGACATCATTCCGCTCGCAGACATCGTCTTCGCAGGAGACGACGAAGCAGCGATAGCGGTCGGCGCCGCCGAGCCGGAGGAACTGGCCCGGCGGATAGCCGCACTCGGGCCCAGCCAGGCTGTCATCAAACTCGGTGCGGAAGGAGCCCTTGCGCTGATCAACGGCCGAGTGTACCGACAGGCGGCAGTCACCGTCGCGGTGGTGGACACCGTCGGCGCCGGCGATGCATTCGTCGCCGGCTACCTGGCCGAACTCATCGGAGACCGCGGCCCCGAGGACAGGCTTCAAACCGCAGCAGCAACCGGCGCCTTTGCCTGCCTTGTGCCCGGGGACTGGGAAGGCTTCCCGCGCCGCAGCGAACTCATGTTGCTCGACGCCAAGGAACCCGTCTCCCGCTAGCATCCCTGGCGGACAGGACTACCGCCTGACGACGACGTCATCGATGTAGCTGTCTCCCATCTGGCGGGGATGCTCGGCTCCGAATTGAACCTTGCTCAGGCTAGTGGCACCGAAGCCCACGTTCTTGGAAAACACGGAGGCGCCGTCAAACAGGACCTGGATCGAGGACTTGGCGCCATTCGTCCTGACCTGCATCTGGACGCGGTGCCATGTGTTCAGCGGGACGATTGAGGGCTTGAGATTCGTGTACGAAAACGTCCCGTTGGGATTCGTGACCCTCAGCCACAGCTGTCCGGTGCCGTTGTCGCGGAACACATCCGCAATCCGGGTAGCCCCGGAGAAGAACCGCACATAGGGCACGTTGTTCCCCCGAAGGCCGGCTGTGGTGATGTTGACCCACGCGTCTGCGCTGGCCCTCTTGGTTCCCGAGGGCAGCGCCAAGCCGATGTTGGCCACAGATCCGATATCCGCTGTCGCGCGGAGTCTGGCCGAACACGTTCCGGAGTGGGCCTTCGGGCTGGCAACACTCACCGATCCGTTGCCCGACCTCGTGGCGATGAACGGGGAGAGGGTGTTGCCCTCGAAGTTGGTGGCAGTCAATATCTTGCCCGACGATGTGCTGGTGGGGGCAGCCGTTCCCGGGCGGCAGGTGGCCGCAACAGCGGCGTGTGCTGAACCGAAGATCAGGCTGCCCGACATCAGCAGCCCGAGGCTTCCGACCGCCCCCAGTTTCCGTAGATTGCTCATGGCACATCCTCACTGTGTTGATCCGGCAGTTCCACTCGGGCTAATGCTTGATCCGTGAGCTTGGAAAAACCTTGGAGTTTCCTTGGGACACCCCCCTCTCCGTGTCCCCCAATTCGGGGGGTGAACACCTGCCGGCGGCCTCTCCACAGGCCCATGAACGCAGAGGATAATTGCGCCGAGAGACAACGGCCAGCACGGACACCAGGGGGCCCGGATGCATACAGTCCCGCGTATCACGGTGGAGGTCCCGGTTCTCAGCATCGGCTCCGGCCCCTCCGACTATGAGCAACTGGGCAGCTACGTCGAGGGGCTGCGGAGGCAGCAGGGGCTGCACCTGACCCTGCTTCACCTCGGTGTCCTGGAGGACTTTTCCCTGGACGTCGCGGAGTGGACAAAAGACGTCACCAGTTCCGCGGACGCCAGCCGCCGGACGGTTGACTGGTTGCAGGGGCTACCGACCCTGGGGGGCTTCTCCGGAAGCGCCGAACAGCTGATCGTGCTCGGCGGCGGAAGCGTGTGTGGACTTGAGGTGGACGTGCCCGAGAGGGTACGTGACTATCAGGTCTCCCTCGTGCAGGCACTGCACGAACTGCTGGACGAGCTGCTCGTGGACAATGTTGATGACTTTATCCTTGGCTCACGCGCCCTTGGCTTCAGGTACCCCCGTTGGACACCCCATATTGCCGTGGGCCGCCCACGGACCCGGCGCGGCGGCTCTTGGGAAATTGCACCGCTGGCGGTCGAATTCGGCGAATCACGGATAAGGAACCGCCGGTTCCTGCCGTCCGCGGGGGCCGGGTAGGGCGGCCTTCCACGGGATGAGGCCTCCGCCTACGCTGGTGGTATGCCCAGACTCAGCGTCAACGGCGTGGATCTCTACTACTGGGAGCAGGGCGAAGGAATCCCCGTCCTGGGCGTTCATGGGACGCCCGATTCGGCCGTGACGTGGACGGATGCCGCCATGGAACTCGCCCGGCGGCCGGTGCATCATCTATGACCGCCGGGGCTTCCACCGCAGCGCCCCGCCGGTGCCGTTCGAGACACTGGACCTGGTGGACCACGTCGACGACGCCGCGGCCGCCCTGGCCGGGTAGCACGCCGGGCCGGCCGTGGTGATCGGGCGCCGCGCGGACGGTCTTATCGCCATCGAACTTGCCTGCCGGTTCCCCGACAAGGTTAAGGCACTGGTCCTCTTGGAGCCGGCCCTGTTCACCATCGATCCGGATGCTGAGGCGTGGGCCCGCGGCCTTCGGCTCAGGGTGCCGGAGCGATCGGCCGGTCAGCCCGGACTGCTCCCGGAGACGGTATTCCGGCCAGCGGCCGCCTCATCAACCCCGCCCATCCGGCGGTCCTGGACTTCGTGGACCGCATTGCCGCCCGCGCCGACACCTGGGCCTAGCCGGGACGTTCGCTCGGCGAACCGGGCCGGACGGGAAATTGCCCACGGGCCTCGCCCCTATCTCTGGTCCTATGCTTGGCGGAGCCCTAGGGTGTTGCCGTCGGGATCGCGGAACCATGCACCACGGGCGGGACCGAGCTGGGCGATGTGGCCGGTTGTGGCAAGCGGCCCTTCAGCGTAGTCCAGGAACTCGACACCCTTGGCAACCAGGTCCTGGATCACGGCCTCGATATCGTCCACTTCGAAGTGGGCAAGCGTATGCTCCGTCGTGACGGGCGGGCGCCTGAACACGGAAATCTCGCTGGCGGTCCCGCAGCGGTACCGGACGGCGACGGTGGTCTCCCACAGGAATGTGAGGCCGAGGGTATCGCCATAGAACTTCTTCGCACGCTCGAGGTCCGTGACCGGGACCGTTGCTACCACCATGGTTGCCGTGATCATTCACTGCCTCCTCGTGCAGGCCCGAACCATGGGTGCGGCCGCTCTGTGTTGTGTCGAAACTGTCCGGATGCTACCCCGAATCCCGTCCTGCTCCCCAGACAATCTACGTCTGTACGATGGACTCGATCGGCTTCGGGGAAGTTATTGGATCGGCATGGCGGTGGAGAATCTTCCATTTTCCCTCTTCCAATCGGAAGATCGTCGTCACCCGAAGTGATATCGGCGACGGCTCGGCGGCTCCGCCGACCTTCGCACGCGTTCGTTCGATCTCGAGGATGTAGGCCAGGTCTGTGCCAGTATGCCCGGAGATTCGCTCGAATCGGGTGGGCTCGCCCTCCGCGAGCTGGGACGACGCCCGCTCCATGGTGTTTTCGACCTGGCTCCAGCCCCGTGCAGGCGGCCCGAGGGGATTGGCGAGCGTGACATCATCCAGCCTGGAAAACAGCTGCTTGTTCGGCGCGGGGTCTCCCCTTACGAATGCATCAAGCGCTCGATGATATTGCTCCACGATCAGATCGAGATCGGACCCTGTCATTCGTTCCTCCAGCCTCGCTTGCGAGCGGACGCCTCCGTGTGGCTGCGGTGTTCGGCCATGGTCGCACCGTTCATCAGGGATGTCTACCGGTTCCGCTGGCGTTCGACGGCGGCCGCTTGCCCATGCGGGCTGAGTCGGCGGCCCTTCCGATGGGGGGCGTCAATCTTGGGCCACAACTCGCCGGAGCCACGTGCTATCAATGTTGTCGGCACGACATAGGTGTTCGGTTCGGCCCGGGAACCGTCGATTCGCGCGAACAGTCTTTCGGCCGCCATTTGTCCGATTCTTTCCGGGTCGGGGGCGACGACCGTAACACCGGGTTCCAGGATTTCCGTGAGGGCGAAGTCATCAAATCCGACGAGGGCGACCGAATTGTGGAGGCCGGCTTCGCGCAACGCCCTGATGGCGCCGATGGTTGAGGGACCGTGACTGGTGAAAATCGCCGTCGGTCGCGAGCCGGACAGCACCATTGTTGCGACCGCGTTCTGTGCAGTCTCCGCATCATCCAGGTCCTGGAGGACGGGTACATCGGTAGTAGGGACGCCCCAACGGCCGAGTTCCTCCATGAATCCCCGCTCTCGTTCGCGGGCGCTCCGAAACCCCAGGTGGTCCCCCGGGCCGCAGTACGCGATGCGACGGTGTCCGTGACCGAGGAGATGACGAGCGGCATGTGCGGCACCGGTGAAATCGCCCGAGATGACCGCGTCCGCGCCCACTCCACCGGATGCCCGGTCAACGAACACGAGCGGGGTGCGCCGGGCGGCGCCTTCGGCATGGTACGCGCAGCTCCCGCCGGCCGTCGTGAGGATCATCCCGTCGACACGGCGACGCTGTAAGGCCTGCATAATGGCGTGCTCCCGGATCGGGTCATCCCCGTGGCTGGACGCGAACACGGCGGTATCCCGTTCCCAGGCCTTCTGCTCAATGGCGCGGTGAATTGCGCTCGAGATCGGGTTGGCAACGCTTTCCACGACCAGCCCGATGGTGAGCGTCTTTCCGTTTGCCCGCTTGAGGTTGCCGGCGTTCAGGTCAGGCTGATAGTCCAGTCGCTCGATCGCTTCCCGGACGCGATGAACCGTCTCTTGGGAAACGTTGGGTTCGGCGTTCACGACCCTGGAGACCGTCTTGATTCCCACGCCTGCGAGAGCGGCGACGTGGCGCATCGTTGGACGCGACCGGCCCGAACCGGTGATGTGGGCTGTGTCGAGCATATAGTTTTCCGTTGCCTTCGTTGAGATCGGGGCTTCGTGCAGCCTGGGAACGGGATTTCAGGGATTCCAGGGCAGCCCGGGCACCGCCGCGGTGAAGGTCGTCCAAGGCCCAGCTGGCGACGATGGCCGCGGAGCGGCGGATTTCCCCGCCCTGTTCCAGGTTGATGCGGACGACGGGCAGCATCCATTGGAGGATCCGGTCCGAGCTTTCGGTGCAGAGTCGGGCCAGGGTGTCCCGGACGTGCTCGTGGGAGAACCGCTCGATGAGGGTGTGCTTAAAGCCTCTGGGTCGATGCCGGGCACGGGCTGGAGGGTGGGGTGGCTTCGTTGTCCATATAGTCGAGAAGGAACCCGGCGAACAGGGGGTCCTGGGCCACCTCGTGGGCGTAGCGGTAGCCGGCAAGGTAGCCGAAATAGCACATCCCCTGATGGCTGGCATTGAGCAGAGCTTCATCAACTCGTAGGGTTCAACGTCCTTCACGATCTGGACGCCGGCGGCTTCGAACGGAGGACGCCCGAGGCTGAAATGGTCTTCGAGCACCCACTGCTCGAACGGCTCGCACACCACCGGCCAGACGTCCTCGACCCCGAACTCCTCGGCTATGACGGCACGGTCCGTATCCGTGGTGACCGGGGTGATCCGGTGCACCATGCTGTTCGGAAAAGGCACGTTCTCCGCGACCCAGGCGCTAAGCTCCGCGTCCCTGAGCTTTGCAAAGGCGGTGAACATCTTCCGGGCCACATCTCCGACGCCGAAGTGGACGATCCCGGCGGTCAGCCCGGAGCGGTCGTAGCCCGGTGTGGCCAGGGAGGCGTGGGCCGTGGTTGCTGTGGTGCTGTTGAGGGTCCTCATGCTGTCAGCCCTCCTGGGCCGTTGACGGCACGGGCAACGGGCCGAGTTCCGCGGAGCGGGGCGGATTTGCACCTTGCCGGGAGCAGGTGATCGCCTCGGCGCGGTTGGCGTAAGCGGCGACGGTGTGCAGCTGTTCCGGCGTAAGCGATTGCAGCCGCTGCCTGCCGCCGGCGCCGAGCGCCTGAAGCTGGGCGAGTCCGAAGATGAGCCCGGCCATGAAGGAATCGCCGGCGCCCACGGTATCTGCCACGGTTATGGGTTCGGCTGCCATCTCCACCCGCCCCTGGCGGGCGAGGATGACCGGGCCGGAGGCTCCTCGCGTCAGGGCTACGATCGCGGGCCCGAGTTCGAGCCACGCTTCCAGGCTTTCGTCCGGTGTCCGGTCCGGGTAGAGCCAGCTCAGGTCTTCGTCGCTGGCTTTGACGATGTCGCTGGCAGCCACAAATTTTTCCGCCTGCCGGCGGGCAGCGGCCGCATTAGGGCTGATTGCGGGCCGGCAGTTGGGGTCGTAGCTGATGGTCGCGTGTTCACGGGCTGCCTCCGCGAGGACCAGGGTGGCCTGCTCCCCTGGCGGGAGCACGGTGGCGATCGATCCCGTGTGGACGTGGGTGGAACCTTCGACGGCGGCCAGAGCGGGCAGCGACGCCCCGTTGATTTCCCAGGTGATGGAGAAGGTGTAGTCGGCAGCACCGTCGGGGCCCAGTGTGGCGAGAGCCGTGGATGTCGGCGTAGTCCCACCGTTGATCACATCGACACCGTTGGACCGCAGATGTTCGCCGATCATGAGCCCGTAGCGGTCGTCGGCGTAATGGGTCACCAGACTCGTCTGCAGGCCCAGGCGGGCAGCCCCCACAGCCACATTGAAGGGGCTCCCGCCGGCGTGCGCCTGGCTTGCCGCCGGCCGGCGGGGGTCACTGATGATGTCGACGAGGGATTCGCCTATGACCGTCAGGACGGTGTTCCCGGCAGCCGGGATAGAGGCGGATGAGGTGTCATGTGATGGCATGGCTGCTTCCTTGCAGTGTTAATTCTTCGCTCAGGACCAGGGATGAGCCTGGCCGCCGTGGACTTTCCGGCCGCGATGCCGGCCAGCGGGGCCTTCCTGCCCGGC
Organism: Arthrobacter sp. 05T444; assembly: GCF_056395905.1. Classification (NCBI taxonomy): domain Bacteria; kingdom Bacillati; phylum Actinomycetota; class Actinomycetes; order Micrococcales; family Micrococcaceae; genus Arthrobacter; species Arthrobacter sp. 05T444. Next base: position 64,377 of record NZ_JBFTKK010000011.1, on the reverse strand, counting down.
TGGCCGGCACCGATGACGCGTTTCAGCGGCCAGGGTAGACGACGGCTTTGAGCTGGCCGGGCTGCTTGCCCGCTTTGAGCGCCTCTTCGGATTCGGACAAGGCGAACTTGCCGGTGACGAGGATGTCCAGATCCACTGTGCCGTCGGCAATCAGCTGGATCGCCAAGGGCCAGGTGTTGGTGTAGCGGAAGACGCCGGAGAGCCAGATCTCCCGGTTCTGGATGTACGAAACGGGGAGTTCAACGTCGTCCGCCCCGAGCCCCACGAGGATGACCTTCCCGGCGGGTCCGACAGCCTTGATGCCGGAGCGGACGGCCTGCGGGGCGCCGGAGGCGTCGATGAAGGCATCGACGTCCAGGCCTTCGACCGTGTAGGTTTTGGCGTTAAGGGCGTGGGTGGCGCCGTGTTCCAGGGCGAAGGCCAGGCGGTCTTCGGCGACGTCGGTGATGTGGATTTCGGTGGCGCCGTAGGCGCGGGCGGCCTGGGCGGCGATGATGCCGATCGGGCCGGCGCCGGCGATCAGGACCCGGCTGCCGGGCTTGATGCCGGCCCGTTCGCAGGCCCAGAGTCCGACGGAGAGCGGTTCGATAAGGGCGGCTGCCTCATCGCTGACGCTGACCGGGATGTCGTAGGCGAAGTCGCTCTGGATGGTCACGTATTCGGCGAACGCGCCGTCGATCGGCGGGGTGGCGTAAAACTCGATGTCCGGGCAGAGGTTGTACCGGCCGGCCTTGCACTGCTTGCATGTCCGGCAGGGCCGCTGGGGTTCGACGGCGACCCGCTTGCCGATGCGGGCAGCGTCGACGGCGCTTCCGACGGCGGCGATCCGACCGGAGAGTTCGTGGCCGAGGATGAGCGGGTGGTCCACCACGTAATCGCCGATCCGGCCGTGCTCGTAGTAGTGCACGTCGCTGCCGCAGACGCCGACGGCGGCTACCTGGACCAGGACCTGATCGGCCTCCAGTTGCGGAACGGGCAAGGTTTCCATGGCCATGTCTCCCTGGCGCTTCAGGACGGAAGCGCGCATCGTGGCGGGCACGTCCGTGCTAGGGGTGACGGTCTGGGCGGTGGGTGTTGTCATCGAAGTAATCCTCTGCGAATCGAAAGTGGGGGTGGCCGGTTATTTGACGGCGCCGAGTGAGAGGCCCTGGACGAGTTTGTCCTGGGCGGCGAAGCCGGCGAAGAGTACCGGGAGGGAGATGACGACGGCGGCGGCGCAGACTTTGGCGAGGAACAGTCCCTGGCTGGAGACGAAGCCGGTGAGGAAGACCGGGGCGGTGCCGGCGATGACGCCGGTGAGGACGCGGGCCAGGAGCAGTTCGTTCCAGCTGAAGATGAAGCAGATCAGGGCGGTCGCGGCGATGCCGGGCATGGCCACGGGGGCGATGATCGTGCGGAGTATCAGCAGCAGGCCGGCGCCGTCGATCTCGGCGGCCTCGAGCATTTCCACCGGTACTTCGGCGAGGAAGGAGCGCATCATCCAGACCGCGATGGGCAGGTTCATCGAGGTGTACATCAGGACCAGGAACCAGATGTTGTCCAGGGCGCCGGTGCTTTTGGCGAACAGGTAGAGCGGCAGGATCGCGGCGACGACCGGCATCATCTTGGTGGAGAGGAAGAAGAACATCACGTCCGTCCACTTTTTCACCGGCCGGATCGAGAGGGCGTAGGCGGCCGGGATGGCCAGGACCAGGACCAGGACGGTGGAGAGGATCGAGGCGGTGGCGGAGTTGATCAGCGGCGGCCAGGGGCTCACGCCGGAGCTGGCGCCGAAGAACTCCTTGTACGCGTCCAGGGTGAGGTTGGCCGCGATCGAGGGCGGGTTGGTGGCGGCGTCGGTTTCGGAGTGGAAGGACGTCAGGATCATCCACAGGACCGGGGTGGCGAAGAGCAGCGCCAGCAGCCAGGCCGCGATGCCGGCGGCGGTGTTGTTCCGGGTCGGGTCCATCCGGGACTTGCCCCGGCCGGACTTTCCGAATCCGCGGCGGGTGCCGGTGGCGTTCGGGCCTGTTACAGGGCTGCGGGGTGTGCTTTGGGGTGTGGCGGGGGTGAGGGTGCTCATCGTGCTGCCTCCTTCTTGAAGAGCGAGAATACGGTGCGCAGGGCGAAGGTGGCCACGATGATGGTGCCGATGACCACCACGACGCCGGCGGCGGAGGCCAGGCCGTATTCGTTGGCGAAGTAGAACGTCTGGTAGATCGCGTAGGGCAGGTTCGCGGTGCCCAGGCCGCCGGAGGTGAGGGTGAAGACGGCGTCGAAGTTCTGCACGATGTAGATTGCGCCGAGCAGCCCGCCGAGTTCCAGGTACTGGCGCAGGTGCGGGAGGGTCAGGTGCCGGAAAATAGCCCAGGAGGTGGCGCCGTCCATCTGCGCGGCTTCGACGGTGTCCATCGGCCGGGACTGCAGCCCGGCGAGCAGGATCAGCATCATGAACGGGGTCCACTGCCAGACCAGGGAGACGATCACGGCGGCCAGCGGTGCCTGGGACAGGAGGTCCGGCTGCGGCGGGGTGTCGGAGCCGAACAGGGACCAGATCCAGGTCAGGGCGCCGTTGATCAGCCCGTACGTCGGGTTCAGCAGGGCGTGCTTCCAGATCAGGGCAGCGGCCACCGGGACCACCAGGAACGGGGCGATCAGCAGGGTCCGGGCCAGGCCGCGGCCGATGAACTTCTTATCCAGCAGCAGCGCCAGTCCGAGGCCGATGACCAGGCTGGCCAGGACCACCGAGACGGTCAGGAGGATGGTGGTGAAGATCGCCTGGCGCAGGTCCGCGTTGGTCAGGACCTGGAGGTAGTTTTCCAGGCCGGCGAATCCGGTCTGGTCCGGGCGGAGGCTGTTCCAGTTCAGGAACGAGATGACCAGCGTCACCACAAACGGCAGCTGGGTGACGATGATGAGGAAGATCAGGGCCGGCAGCAGCGGCGCACGCCGTGCCCAGGCCAGAGCGCGTTCACGTGATCTGGCGGTCTTGGATGGTTTGGGTGCGCTGTGCCCGGAACGGGGAAGGCGCGCTGTTGCGGTAGTCATGATGCTCTCCTGCGGTCCCGCGGCCCGCCCGTCAGGCGGGCCACGGAACCGGTTAGTGGATGATTACTTCGTGTACTGGTTACTTCTTGTACTTGTCGCCGATTTTTTGTGCGGCGTCCTGGCCCTTGGCCAGAGCGTCTGAGACACTGCCCTGGCCGGCGATGGCGGAGCTGACACCCTGGGAGACCGTGGTGCCCAGATCAGCGAATTCGGGGATCCCGACGAACTGGATGCCCACGACGGGGCGTTCCTGCACGCCGGGGTTCTTCGGGTCCGCGTTCTCAATCGCTGAGCGTTCGGCCTTGAAGAACGGGGCCGCCTTTTGGAACTCGGCGTTCTCGTAGGTGGAGATGCGCTTGCCGGATGGGACCTTCGCCCAGCCGAGCTTGGAGGCGACCAGTTCCTCGTACTTCTTCGAACTGGCCCAGGCGATGAACTTGCCGGCAGCGTCCTGCTTCTTCGACGCAGCCTGGACACCCCAGGACCAGGTCCACAGCCAGCCGGAGGACTTCGTGTTCTTCACCGGGGCCTGGGCGTAACCGATCTTGCCCTTCACCGGGGACGCGTCCGCTTCCAGGGCACCGGCGGCGGACGTCGCGTCGTACCACATGGCGACCTTGGACTGGCTCATGTTGTTCAGGCACTCGGTGAACCCGGCCTGCGCGGCCCCCGCCTCACCGTGCTCCCGCACCAGCTTCGTGTAAAACTCGGTCGCCGCGGTGAATTCGGGGGCGTTGACCTTCGCGTTCCAGTCCTTATCGAACCAGGTCCCGCCGAACGTGTTCACCACCGTGGTCAACGGCGCGAAGACCTGGCCCCAGCCCGGCTGCCCGCGCAGGCAGATGCCCTTCATCCCCGCAGCCGCACCGTCCGCCTTCGCCGCGAGGTCAGCAACCTGGTCCCACGTGGGCTTCTCGGGCATGGTCAGGCCCTTGGCGTCGAAGATGTCCTTGCGGTACATCAGGAAGGAAGACTCCCCGTAAAACGGCTCCCCGTACAGCTTGCCGTCCTTGCCCGTGAGGGAGGCGGTGTAGGCCGGAAGGATGTCGCCCTGGTTGAACTGGGCATCCTTCGCGACATTGTCCAGCGGCGCCAGCCAGTTGTTCGCGGAATAGAAGGGGATCTCGTAGTTCGAGAGGGACGCAACATCGTACTGGCCGGCTTGGCTGGAGAACTCCTGGCTGATCTTGGCCCGGACATCATTTTCCGGCAACGCCGTGTAGTTCACCTTGATGCCGGTGTCCTTGGTGAAGTTATCCGCCGTCAGCCGCTGCAGGTCCTCCATCTGCGGATTGTTCACCATCAGGACGTTAATGCTGTTCTGATCACCGGCAGCCGTGCCGCCACCGGCACCGGAGCAGGCCGAAGCGGACAGGACCAGGCAAACTGCTCCGGCGGCCAGTGAGGCAGCGCGCATTTTTGAGCGCATTAAGGACTCCTTTGTTCTTCATGGGGGTGCACAGTCACCACACTCCAACTGCTGTGTCGAAGGATCGGACTGGAGCGAGGCCTGGGACCGGGAATCCGATGTGCCGCGCTGATGTTCCTCAACATTAGGCTTGTGGGACAGGGCACAACTAGCGTCTTGGTTGCCACTTTCTGATACTAATTTTCCCAAGACGATGCTCGATGTAGGGGCTAACCTTGGGGAAGGCGCCCGTGGCGCTGTCCTTATTTCATAGAGTGAAGGCACGGGGAACGACCATGAGCGCTGCAGATCCGAGCGACGGCGCAGCCGCAAGGCTTGCCGAACGACTGCTGGGCATGCGCGCCAACCGGGAAGTCATTCCGGCCGATCCGAACCATTCGGTCCGGTGGCACGAGCATGACTATCCCAGTCCGCTGGCACGCTGGAACTACCATCCCGAATACGAGATCCACCTGATCCGGAAAGGCACCGGAAAATTCATTGTGGGAGACCACATCGGCACGTTTGAGGCCGGTCAGGTGTCCCTGGTGGGAGCGGGGCTGCCACACGACTGGGTCAGCGACCTTGAGCCCGGAGAAGTCCTCCATGGGCGCGATGCCGTGATCCAGTTTGACGGAAAATGGGTCGAGCAAGCAGCTTCGATTGTTCCGGAAATGGCCGAGATCAAACCCCTGCTGGAACAGTCCGCACGCGGGATCGAATTCCTGGGGAAGTCAGCCCGCAGGGCAGCGACATCCATCGAGGCGATGGGTGCCTCCTCCGGATTGGAGCGGCTTCATCACCTCCTGGAACTCTTTGCAATTCTTGCTCAGGCACCGCAGGAGGAACGACGCTACCTTGCCGACGAATGGTTCCGGCCCCAGCTGGATGGCCAGGCAGCGGCCGTGGTGGACATAGTCCTCGAATACGTTTTCAGCAATCATGCCGGCAGCGTCAAGATGTCCGAAGCGGCGGCGCTGGTGGGAATGTCCGAGCCGACGTTCTCGAAATACTTCAAACGTGCCACCGGCCAGAACTTCAGTGGCCTCGTCCGCAAACTCCGTCTGGCCCATGCACGGAGGCTCCTTGAGCGCAGCGACCAAGCCATCTCCGACATCTGCTACGAAGTGGGCTTCTCGAACCTGTCCAATTTCAACCGGCATTTCCTCAACGATGCCGGTGAAACTCCCCGGCACTACCGCCAACGAGTCCAGAGCGGCTGAGCCGCCGCACGGGAGCCTGCGAGATACCGAGCCCTGACGGTCCCGGTGCGGAACTTATCAGTCACACCGTAACTGCCGCCGTCGAGGCCCTAATGACCAGTTCCGGCTCCACCAGCATTGTTCTTAACGGCGCCGACGGATCCTTCATGCGGTCCAGCAGTGCCTTTGCAGCCCCGGCCCCGACCTCCTCGTTGCGGCCGTCGACCGTGGTGAGCCGCAGCAGGTTGGCCGACGCCAAAGGCGAATTGTCGTAACCGATGAGGGACAGGTCCTCGGGTATACGCCGACCCCTGTCGCGGGCGGCGCCGGCTGCACCGAGCGCCATGGTGTCGTTGGCCGCAAAAATTGCTGTGAGCGATGGGTTCTGATCCAGCAGCTTCAGCGATGCCTGGTAGCCATCGGACTCCATTGTGAGTCCTTGGCCCTCCTTGATATGAGGCCGCAGTCCGTTCTCACGCATGGCGGCTTCGTACCCTTGCGCGCGTAAACGGGCGGCGCCTCCGCCGCCGGTGACGTGCCCGATTTCCCTGTGGCCCAGTCCGACCAGGTGCTCGACGGCGAGCCGGCTCCCCACCAGATCGTCATTGGCCACGACGTCGGCCCCCGGAACGGGAATGTCACGGTTGCCGGCGACAACCGCAGGAACGTCGAGAGCCGCGAACATCTCCTCCGATGGTTCGGTTGCGATCACGATGCCATCCACACGCAGTGACATGAGACCATCCACGGGTGTCCGGTCCAGGTGGGCATTGAAGGAGGGATCGGCGACGGCAACGCGGAACCCCAGCGGCGCAAATTGCTCGTGCAGACCTGACAACAGCCCTACGAACCAGAGGTTCCGGTAATCATCAAGGACAACACCAATGGTGCGCGATCTGTTACCGGCCAGCGTCGCGGCAGCGCGATTCGGACGGTAGTTCAGCCGTTCGATAGCCTCCTCAACCGCAGCCCGCCGCGCAGGGGAGACACCAGGCGCACCGCGCAGCACCAAGGAGACCAGAGACTTTGATACCCCGGCCGCGGAGGCCACGTCGTAAATGTTCGGGCGTCTGGCACCGGTTTCCTGCGTCACCCTGCCATTGTCACCCATGACACAGGACATTCGATAGATTGACAGGACAAAGTTCCGGTCCTATCGTGTTTCTGGAGCGCTCCCTTTTTGATTCCATACTGTCGTAGCGGCTGAGCCGGGCAACGCCCCGGCTAAGTTTCGAAGGAGAAGTTAATGCCCAAAGATCTCGGCATCGCCGTCATAGGTGCAGGCATGGCCGGCAAGGCTCACGCCGCCGCCTTCCGCACCGCCTCCACGCTCTACAACCCCGTCCTTCCGCCCGTCCGGCTGGTCTCCATCGGTGACGTCAATCCCGAGTTTGGGTCAATCGCAGCACAGCGGTTCGGCTACGAACGCAACGACACGTCGTGGCAGGCCATCGCAGAAGCCGATGATATCGACGTCGTCAGCGTCGTCATCGCCAACTCGCTGCACCGCGAAGTCGTCGAGGGCCTCCTCGCCGCCGGAAAGCACGTGCTCTGCGAGAAGCCGCTGAGCGACACCCTGGAAGATGCCCGGGCAATGGCCGAAGCAGCCCGCAACGCTTCGTCCATTGCCCGGATCGGATTCACCTTCCGCCGCACTCCCGGTATCGCGTACATCCGCGACCTGATACGGAACGGAACCCTCGGCAACGTGCTGCACTTCAGCGGCCGCTACTGGACGGACTACGGCTTCAGCCCCGATGCACCGATGAGCTGGCGCTACAAAGGCGGCCCGGGTTCCGGCGCCCTGGCCGACGTCGGCTCCCACCTGGCGTACGTCGCCGAATTCCTCTGCGGCGACATCCGCTCGATCAGCGGCGGACGCTTCAGCACCGCCATCGGCAAGCGTCCCCTCCCCCTCGGCGCCGTCATGGGACACGACCACGCCGCTGTCAGCGACACCTACGAGGCCGTCGAAAACGACGACTATGCAGCCTTCTCCGCCGAGTTCGACCACGGCTCCGGCGGTTTCGAGGTCTCGCGTGTCGCCGCCGGGCACGCAAACAGCCTCATCTTCGAAGTCTTCTGTGAAAACGGAGCCGCCAGGTTCGACCAGCGCCGCCCGGCTGAAATCGAACTCTTCCTCAACTCCGGCCCCTCATCCCAAAACGGCTACCGCCAGGTCATCCTCGGCCCCGAACACCCCTACCTCGCCGGCGGCCTCGCCATGGACGCCCCCAGCGTCGGCTTCGGCCAGAACGATGCCTTCGGCTACCAGGCCAGAGCCTTCCTCGATGAAGTCGCAGGCCTCGACGAGGCTTCGTCCCTTCCGCGCTGCGCCACTTTCGATGAAGGCGTGCACAACATGGAACTGCTCGGCGCAGTCGCAGAGTCGGCCCTCGGCTCCGGAAAGAAGGTAACCCTGTGAAACTCGGCGTCTACAACGCAGTCCTGCACGACCGCCCGCTCCCCGAAGCCCTGAAAGTCATCGCTGACCTGGGACTGACGGGTATCGAAGTCAATTCTGGCGGGTTCCTGCCCCCGGTTCACATCCCCACCTTCGACCAGATCCTCGAAAGCGACGCAGCGCGCGATGACTACCTCGCCATCTTCGAAGGCACAGGCGTGGCGATCGCCGGGCTGAACTGCAACGGCAATCCCCTGCACCCCAACCGCATCATCGGGGACAAGCACGCCGAAGACATCCGCCGCTCCATCCGCCTCGCCCACCGCCTCGGACAGGACCGGGTGGTCACGATGTCCGGTCTCCCGGGTGGCGAGCCCGGGGCAACCGTGCCGAACTGGATCGTGAACGCCTGGAACTCAGCGGCGCTGGATGTCCTCGACTACCAGTGGGGCGTCGCCGCAGAGTTCTGGAAAGAAACTGACCGGCTTGCCCGCGACCTGGACGTCAAGGTCGCCTTGGAGCTGCACCCCCAGAACCTCGTGTTCAACCCGGCTGACGTGTACAGGCTCGTGGACCTCACCGGAGCCACCCACGTGGGCGTTGAGCTCGACGCCTCACACCTTTTCTGGCAGCAAATGGACCCCGTGGCCGTGATCCGCGAACTCGGCCCCCTGGTGTTCCAGGCAGCGGCAAAGGACGTGCGCGTCAACACCGCAACAGCGGCCGTCTACGGCGTCCTCGACAACCGCTTCCGCCGCCTGTCCCCCGCAGAGAACCGCACCAACCTCGGCGGCGACGAGTGGGCCAACGAATGGCCCAAGCCGGCCGCGTGGGACTTCGTTGCCCTCGGCAAGGGACACGACGTCGCCTATTGGACCGAATTCCTCCGCGCCCTCCACGAGGTGGACCCGGACATGCTTGTCAACATCGAACACGAAGACGTCGAGCTCGGCCGCATCGAAGGCCTCGAAGTCGCAGCCAAGGTTCTGAAGGAGGCTGACTCCGCTCTGAGCATCTCGGCGTAGGAACGTTGGGCCGCCGTCACGGCGGCCTAACGCGGAACGCTCCTCGGCAGTGGGGTGACCAGTCCACGGAGGCGGCGTCATCGCGTCGGGATCAGCTTGATCTTTCGATCCCCAAGATCAAGTTCCGCATAGTCATTCGCCCGATCGTTGACTCCAAAAAACTCGAGCAGTGAATACGCCGGCGCCGATAACTGCTGCCGCGCCGCGGGGGTCAGTTCCTTTCTCACTTTTTAGCATCGAAGTTCTGCCCAAACATTGCAGATATCTGCCGCAAACCTTGATCGGGGCAACGGAATATTGGCACAAAGAGGCAGCTAACCAACGGACTGTGAAAGTGAAGGTAGCCAAAGTGGCCACGACAGCAGAGAAATCGAAGTACCGCTACAGTGACTTTTACTGCTTCATGTCGCTTGCGGACTTCACTGCCTATGTCTCCAAGGATGACGGCGAAGGGGACAGCGGCTTTTCGATCAGCGGCAACGAGCCTTAGCCGATCGGCTGGAGCCCTTCGGCACGTCAACTGCCGCAGTAATTGCTGGCATCACGGGGCCTCGGACCAAGGTTCACCGCTTGTGGTATCGGCAAGCTCGCCAAGGGATTGACGCCGGCGTGCTACAGGGCCATTATTCTCCTAGACGACGGCTGGGGGCGCTAGGCATTTAGGCAAAGGAGCCGCGCCGTGGCCAGCTACAGTTTCACAGCACCAGTCTGCGGGGATTTCCCCACATCCGGTTTGAGCGGAATTCTGAATGCTCAAACACGACGATTCATAGGTCCGGTTCAGCCTGATTGCCGACGACACCATAGACGCCGCCGCAAGTCTGTCCAAGGTCCGGCCCCAGAGTCAGCAGCGTGCCGGTCATGATGGCCGCCGTGCTCCGTTGGGTACTGCAGTTCCGGCTATTGGTCCTCGTTCTGGCAGCGGGAATCCTGGGTTTTGGATTCACAAGTTTGCCAGCCATGTCGGTGGATGCATTCCCGGAATTCGCCCCACCGCAGGTTGAGATTCAGACGGAAGCCCTGGGGTTGTCTGCTGCCGAGGTTGAGCAGCTGATCACCTCCCCCATGGAGGCCGACTTGCTGAACGGTGTGGCCTGGGTGGAGGCAATCCGGTCCAAGTCGGTTCCGGGTCTTTCCTCGATCCAAATGGTCTTCCAGCCCGGGACCGACATCTTCAGGGCGCGTCAGCTCGTCGCGGAGCGTTTAACCCAAGCGCGGGCCCTGCCGAACGTCTCGGCGGCTCCTGTCCTGATGCAGCCACTGTCATCCACTAGCCGTGTCATGATGGTTCGTCTCACGTCTAAGCAGATGTCTGCCATCGAGATGTCCGTCCTGGCCCGGTGGACGATGAAGCCCGGGCTCCTGGCCGTACCCGGGGTTGCAAACGTCTCCATCTGGGGCCTGCGCGACCAGCAGTTGCAGGTCCTGGTGGATCCCGAGAAGCTTCAGGCCAAGGGCGTGACACTCGACCAAGTGATCCGGACCACCGGTAACTCCGTGTGGGTGTCCCCTTTAACCTTCCTGGAAGCTTCGACACCGGGCACAGGCGGTTTCCTGGAGACGGGGCACCAGCGCCTCGGAGTCCAGCATGTCCTGCCCATAACGACTCCCTTGGACCTGGGGAAAGTCAGTCTCCAGGGCCCGTCCGGAAAACTGCTTCTTGGGGATGTCGCCCGGGTCGAGACGGATCATCAACCGTTGATCGGTGACGCGGAGCCTGGCCAGGATGCCGAACTTCTGCTGGTGATCGAGAAGTTCCCGGAAACGAACACGATGGACGTCACCCGCGGCGTCGATGAGACACTGCACGCACTCCAGCCCGGTTTGCCCGGCGTTACGATCGACACCACAGTGTACCGGCAGGCTTCATTTATCCAGGAGGAGGTCGGCACCCTCGGCGTCGCGCTATTGATCACGCTAGTGCTGATAGCTGCAATGTTTGGCGCGTTCTTCCGATCCTGGCGCACAGCGCTCATCAGCCTGATCACTATTCCAGTGTCACTGACCGCCGCGGCTCTGCTGCTCTCCCTGCGCGGCGCCGGGTTGAACACCATGGTCCTGGCCGGCATGATCCTCGCCTTGGCGGTCATTGTGGGAGATATCGCTGAAGACCTTAGTGGCACCATCCAGGCCTACCGGATGTCCGGTGGAGCCGATGCCGGAGAAGCGCGTGACGCCTTGGTGGCAGGTTCATTGCAGGCAGTTCGCACGCCTCTGCTCTACTCGTTGTTGATTATGGTACTGAGTGTCATCCCGGCGCTCTTTGTGCCAGGCGAGAACGGTGCGATGTTCGGACCCCTTGTCCTTTCCTATCTGCTCGCTCTGGCGGTCGCCATGGTGTTGGCGCTGACTGTTACCGCTGCACTGGTGTTCGTCCTGCCGATCGGCTCCTCCCCGAGACGGGAAGGGCCGGCGATGAAGCGTCTTCGTATTCGGTACGGCCGTCTTCTGTCGCGAGGGGCGGGCAAAACCGGGTGGGTGTTCGTAGCTGCCGCGGTGATTGCTGTGGCGGGGCTTGCACTAGCCCCGCAGCTGGCCTCGAACCAGCCTGTGGTGCCGGTGCTCGCGGACAAGACACTGGTGGTTCAGTGGAACGCTTTGTCGGGCACATCGGACCAGGAAATGAGCCGGATCACTGAGACGGCCGTGCGTGAACTCAGGGCGCTGCCTGGAGTCTCAAACGTCGGAGCAGAGGTCGGACGGGCTATTACTTCAGACCAGGTGGGGGACGTCGGTTCCGGGGAACTTTGGGTGACGGTGGCTCCGGACGCGTCCTACCGTGACACGGCAGACACGGTCCAGAAGATTGTCGAGGGGTATCCGGGTCTTACGGCCAAAGTCTCGACCTACACCCAGCAGAAAATTGACCAGATCCGGGAAGCCGCTGATTCCGGCTTCGCGGTCCGGGTGTACGGGGTGGACATAACTACCATCCGTCAGAAGGCAGAGGAGGTGCGGCAGATCCTCGCGCGCACCGCTGGTGTAGTGAATCCGCATATCGACGCCCCCAACGAACAGCCAATCGTCGAGGTCAAGGTTGATCTTGCCGCAGCACAGAAGGCGGGCGTGATACCCGGGGAAGTGCGACGTGCGGCTGCCGCTTTGCTTCAGGGCATCGACGTGGGCAACGTCTATGAACAGCAGAAGGTCTTCTCTGTAGTGGTGAAAGGAACGCCGTCGACCCGGAACAGCCTGACGAGCGTCCGCGAGCTGCTGATCGATACCCCCAAGGGCGGACATGTGCGTCTGGGCGACGTAGCCAAGGTCAGTGTTGTGGGAAACGAAGCGGTGATACTCCACGACGGCACGTCCCGGCGCGTAGACGTGAAGGCTGACATTCAGGGGCGCGGGTTGAATGACGTGCAACAGGACATTAACAGGAGCTTGCAGCAGATCCAGTTCCCGCTGTCCTACCATGCCGAGATCCTCACCCAGTACGAACAGCAGCAAAACAATTTCCGTTGGCTGGGGCTGCTGGCGGCAATCGCTGCCTTCGGCATCCTGGTCCTGCTCCAGACAGCTCTGGGAGGGTGGCGGCTCGCAGCTGCTGTCTTCCTGGGACTGATCGTTTCCCTCTCCGGAGGCGTCCTTGCGGCCTTCGCTGCCGGCGGGATCAACTCCTTGATTTCGCTCGTCGCATTCTCGGCAGTCCTCGGAATTGCGGCCCGGAGCTCTCTTCTTCTCGCAGCCAGGGTCCGACAACTTCAGTCCGGGCGCGAGACCGCCACGGGGGCTGAACTGGTCGTCCGGGCAGCGCGGGACCGGCTACGGCCGACCCTCGGGTCTGCCTTGATGACGGGTCTGGCTGTCCTTCCGCTGGTTCTGTTCGGTGGTACGACCGGCGCGGAGATCATGCTGCCGCTAGCCGTCATCATCTGGGGCGGGCTGCTGACAACGACGCTCTTCGTTCTCTTTGTCCTGCCCGCCGTGCTGCTACGCTTCGCGCCTGATCGCGCAGTGAGCCGCCGGATCAACGGCAACCCCCTGTCGAGGCCTGAAAGCCGGAATGCATCATGAGTCCATTAAATGCTCCTCGTGAGCGCAGCCTTTTCGTTCTGATCATCTTGGTCCTCGTGGCATTATGTTTGCCGGGCTGCAGCCAGCCGCCGGTGGAGACTGCGACCGGGGACGCCGCTGCGCGCCTGGAAACTGTGCCGGGAACAGACCTCAGCAAGGTCACTCTGACTGAGCAAGCCGTCAGGAACATCGGGCTGGAGACGAGCACGGTGAGTGCCGACCCGAAGAGCAAGAAGCTCAGTGTCCCCTACGAGGCGATCCTGTATGACAGCCAGGGAAAGACCTGGGTCTACACGAATCCCGAGCCCCTGGTCTACGTTCGCGGCTCCGTGACCGTCGAGCGCATCGACGGGCAGATCGCCCGGCTGGCTGACGGCCCGGCGCCCGGCACTACCGTAGTCACCTTGGGAGCCGAGGAACTGTTCGGCGCAGAGTTGGATACGGCCCACTAGCATGAGGTGGATCATAGGAATCAGCCTCAAATTCAGGACAATAGTCGTTGCCTTGGCCAGCGTCATCATGCTGCTGGGTTCCCTCCAGCTAAGCGGAGCGTCCATAGATGTCTTTCCTGAATTCGCGCCTCCACGTGTCGAAATTCAGACTGCCTGCCTGGGTTTGACCGCGCAAGAAGTTGAAGAACTGGTCAGCGTGCCCATCGAGGCCTCCCTCAGCGGCATGCCCGGCCTGGACGAACTGCGGTCGAAATCCGTGCCCCAGCTGTCCTCGATTCTGCTGGTCTTCAAACAGGGCACCGACCTGCTCAACGCGCGCCAACTGGTAGCCGAGCGCATGGCCGCGGTGACCTCAGCGCTGCCGACATGGGCCGCCCCCCCGGTAATGCTGCAGCCGCTTTCTTCGACGAGCCGCGTCATGAAAATCGGCATGACCTCCTCCAGCCGGTCCTTGATCGAAATGTCCATGCTCTCTTACTGGGACATCCGGGCGCGGATACTCCGGGTCCCGGGCGTAGCCAACGTCGCCATCTGGGGCGAACGACTCCAGATGCTCCAGGTCCAGGTCCAACCGGAGCGGCTCAAGGCCGAAAAAGTCACTCTCAACCAAGTCATGGAAGTCACTGCGGGGGCCGTGGACGCGGGGCTGCTCCAATACTCCCCCGGGAAATTCATCGGGACGGGCGGCTTCGTCGGCACCCCAAATCAGCGGATGAGCGTCCGGCATGTCCAGCCGATCACCAGCCCCGCTGATCTGGCCCGGATCACCATCCGCGAGAAGGACGGCGTCGCGCTGCACCTGAGTGATGTTGCCCGGGTCGTCGAAGATCACCAGCCGCTTATCGGTGACGCCGTCATCAACAACGGCCACGGACTCATGCTCATCGTCGAAAAGCTTCCCTGGGGGAACACCCTGGATGTGACCAAGGGAGTCGAGGAAGCCCTTCACGAGCTCCAACCAGGCATGAGCGGCATCAGCTTTGACACCACCATCTTCCGGCCGGCGAGCTTTATCGAGGAGGCTATTTCCAACCTCAGCCTCGCCCTGCTCCTTGGCTGTCTGTTGGTGGTGATGATTCTCAGCGCGTTCCTCTTCCAATGGCGCACCGCCCTGATCAGCCTTGTCGCCATTCCCCTCTCCTTGCTGACGGCGGCACTCGTCCTCTACTTCACAGCCAGTGCGATCAACACCATGGTCCTCGCCGGGCTGGTCATCGCCGTCGGAGTTGTCGTCGACGACGCGATCATCGACGTCGAAAACATCATGCGCCGGCTACGACAGCACCGCGCCCGCGGCAGCGACGAACCAACGGCTTCCGTGGTCCTGAAAGCCTCGCTTGAAATGCGCAGTCCCATTGTCTACGCAACCTTGATCATTGTTGTGGCTTCCCTACCCATCTTCTTCCTGAACGGACTGACCGGCGTCTTCTTCAGGCCGCTGGCCGTCTCCTACACACTCGCGGTCCTGGCTTCAATGCTGGTCGCGCTGACTGTCACCCCGGCGCTGGCCCTGATTCTGTTGGGCAGGGCCAAACTAGAGGAGCGCGAACCGCCGCTGGTCCGCGTACTCAAGCGCGGATACCACACGGTCCTGTCCCGGATCATGAACCGGCCCCGCTACGGCTATGCGGGTTTCGGTGCCCTGGCGCTCACGGGACTGGCGATCGCTCCCTTGCTGGGCCAGTCCTTGTTCCCCACATTCAAGGAACGGGACTTCCTGATGCACTGGGTCGCCGAGCCCGGCACCTCGGTGGCAGAGGAATACCGGATCGCTCAAAGGGGCTGCGATGCATTGCTTAAAGTACCCGGGGTGCTTAATTGTGGATCACACATTGGACAGGCATTCCAGGCAGACGAAATAGTCGGCGTCAACGCCGGTGAAAACTGGATCAGCATCGACCGCCACGCCGACTATGAAAAGACGGTTGCAGCAGTCCAAGAAGTTGTTGACGGTTACCCTGGCCTTCACCGTGACGTGCAGACATATCTGAAGGAGAGAATCGAAGAGGTCATCACCGGCGCCAGCGAACCCATCCTCGTCCGTGTCTATGGCGATGACCTCAACGTGCTGCGCGAACAAGCCCAAAAGATCAAGGAGCTGATGGACGGAATTCAGGGAACCGACGAACCCCATGTCTCCCTGGAAGTCGAAGTTCCGCAGATTACCGTCAAGGTAAATCTCGAAGCAGCCAAGAAGTACGGCCTGAAACCCGGCGACGTCAGACGCGCGGCCGCGACCCTCGTAGCCGGAGAGGAAGTCGGCGACGTCTTCCGGGATGGCAGGGCCTACGACGTCCAGGTCTGGAGCACCCCCGAAACCCGCGCCAGCGTCACCAGCATTCAGGACCTCCCGATCGATACACCTGCCGGGTCGCACGTCCGACTGGCCGACGTCGCAGCGGTCAGCGTGCAGCCGACCCCGAACCTCATCGACCGCACCAACGGATCCCGCCGGGTCGAGGTCGGATCATTCATCGACAGCGGAGCAGACCTGGGACAGGTCGTCACCCAGTTGCAGGACCGCCTGCAGGGCCTTGACCTGCCGGCCGGCTACAGCATCCAGCTGCTCGGTGAATACACTGAACGACAGGCGGCCACCGAACGACTGACGATTTTCGCCATCGCCGCGATCCTGCTGATCCTCCTGTTTCTGCAGACCTCCTTCCGGAGCTGGCGGCTGGCCGTACTCGCCCTTCTGACCCTTCCAATAGCGCTCGTCGGCGGAGTGTTCGCCGCATACTTCACGGGCGGTGTCCTCTCACTCGGATCGCTCGTTGGCTTCCTTACCGTGATGGGCATCGCAGCGCGAAACGGCATCCTGCTCATCAGCCACTGCCAGCATCTGGAACGGAACGAGGGCGAAGCATTCAGCCGGGCGCTCGTGCTGCGCGGCGCAGGAGAAAGACTCTCACCGATCCTCATGACCACCCTCGCCACCGGGTTGGCACTGGTGCCCCTGGTCGTCATGGGCAACATCCCCGGCCACGAAATCGAACATCCCATGGCCGTCGTCATCCTTGGCGGCCTCCTTACCTCCACCCTCCTCAACCTGTTCATCGTTCCATCCCTTTATCTCCGCTTCGCCAAGGCACGGCCAAGCCACGGTGGCACCCGGCGGGACGGAACGAAGGTGTCGGCGCTGCCCTTCCTGAGGTCCCGACGCGTAGCTACTGTCGGTGTGGAGAATCCGGATCAACCCGGCACGTCCGGTTAGTGCATCCCGGCGTACGGAGTGGTCAACTCAGACCACTCCGGACGCGGGAGCGAACTCCCAGCCATGGATTTAACTCATGTCCCTGCCGGAAACAGCGGCCGGTACACCGGTGGGAAGGCGTTCGCGGGCAGGGGGTCATGCTTGGGCGGGTCAGCGGTGATTGGGTCGTTGGTCCGCAAATTAGCCACCGCGTACTGAAACATCATGTCGTGGTCCTCGTGTACCAGGTTGTGGCAGTGGATCATGTACCGCCCTCCCTCCTGCGCGGTGGCGTCGAACTGCATCAGCGTGGTGATGGACTCGTTCTCGCCGGCGTAGAAGACGTCCTTGGGGCCGCCTTCCCAGGCGAAGGGTTTGCCGCCGTTGGTGTTGCGGGCGATGATTTTGGCGTCAATCAGATGGATGTGTACCGGGTGGAACCATCCTCCGGATTGGTTAATGATGGTCCATTGCTCGACGGCGAAGGGCTGCGGGTTGCCGAACAACTTGGTGAATCCGGACCTTTCCACGTCGTCCCACAGGACCCCGTTGATGCTCCACTGGCCGTTCTGGCGCTCGAACCTGAGCTGCCTCTTCACCGTGGCCATCTGCGGGGTCAGGCTCATCGTGTCGATGCCGCCCCGGGACGCGGTGGGTGACCCCCCGCCGTCGAGCCTCGACGGGATGGACGAGATGGACCCTGCCCGGGAGCCCGAATCGGCCACCACCTGGAACCGCATGATCTTGCCCGTGTTGGCAAAGTCGATGTTGTTCTTGTTGCTGAGGTTGCGCAGGTCAACCGTCTGCCCGGGCCTGTACTTGCGGAAGTCGATCAGGATTTCGGTGCGCTCCGCAGTACCCATTCGCCATGACGCAACGGCCTGGACCACCGGCGTCATGCCGGCATCGGTGGCAACGATGTGGACGGGTTCACCGTTGGAGAGGGTCGGCCGGTAGGAGCGTGAGATCGATGCGTCGAGCACGCGGAAACGGTAAATGCGCGGCTTGACCTTCATGGTCGGCCACGGCACCCCGTTGACCAGGATTACGTCACCCCACAGCCCCGTTTGGCCGTTGTCGTTGTACCCGAGCGAGCCGTCCGACTGGAACAGTGCGTCGGAAAGCATCAGCGGCACGTCGAACTCACCTTGCGGCAGCTGCGCCCGCTCAAAACGGTCCGTCAGCGGGTAGAACGCGGCCAGTCCTGAATACACATTCTGGGCAGTGATGTGGTGCTTGTGGTCGTGGTACCAAAGCGTGCGGGCCGCCTGCCTGTTGGGATAGTGGTAATTCTTGAAGAAACCGGGAACGGTGATGTCATTCGCATAGCCGTCGTACTGGGGCAGGGAAGCCGAGCCGTGCAGGTGCGTGGAGGTGCTGAATGTCCCCGGTTGGAGCAGCCCCTGCTGCGGGAACGCATTGCGGATCCGCACCTCGATCCGGGTGCCCTGCTTGGCCCGGATGGTGGGACCCGGGAAGATTCCGTTGTACCCGGCCACAGTGCTGGTGAGGCCCGGCAGCATGTGAGCCTGTCCGAGCTTCTGGGTGAGAGCGTAGCGCTCGAAAGGTCGCTTGGGGTCGCCGCCGTCGAAGCCCCGCTGAAAAGGCACGAGCTCGGGCGGCCGCCGGAAGGTTGCCCTATACGGGACTGGCGTGTTCTGCGGTGCGAGCTGGCTCCGGTTGATATCCTGTGTGGTCGCCGCCGGCTCAGCCCCGCCAGCCGACGCTGCCCCGGTCATGGCCGCAGCGCCCACCACCCCCAGCCTCAGTACTTCCCTGCGAGACGTCATCGTCTCCTCCAGACATTGGGATTATATGTCTTGACATACAGCGGGCCCGCGACCGAAAGCCACGAGTCCGCCTTCCCCCTGGAGGTGCAGAGACCTGAGTTGCAACGACTCAAGTGTTCGCCGGACACGTTGGGAAAACCATGGAAGCGTTGGCGTTCGTGACTGCGCGTCAACCCAAATGAGGCGTTGACGAACCGGCACGGCAGCATCCATGTGGGCACGGGACGGAGAGTGTCGCTGCCTCCGCGCCTGATGCCCGCACCCGCCAGGGATGGTGGCTGGTTGCGTGACGCCACCCGGAGTTAAGATCAGGCATGGTCCCTGTGACGAATCTGCTGGCCTTTGCCGTTGTCGCCGCGCTGCTGATTGCCGTCCCCGGCCCGAGTGTCCTGTTTGTCATTGGACGGTCGCTTGCTTTGGGTAGGCGCGGCGGCCTGCTCAGCGTCCTGGGCAACGCCGCCGGTGAACTTCTGCAGGTCGCAACCGTGGCGCTGGGCCTCGGCGTGGTGCTGGCGCAGTCGCTGGTCCTTTTCACGGTCATCAAATTGGCCGGAGCTGCATACCTCGTTTACCTCGGCATCCAAGCGGTCAGGAAACGCCGGGGACGGTCGGCCGGGCCGGATCCATTACGTTCCGCCTCCACCCGGCGAATCCTTCGGGAAGGCTTCCTCGTGGGAGCCACCAACCCCAAATCGGTCGTGTTCTTCGTCGCGGTACTCCCTCAGTTCGTGGACCATGCCGCGGGCGCCATCCCGCTCCAGCTCGCCATGCTCGGCGCCACGTTCCTGGCGATCGCCCTCGTCTCGGACAGCATCTGGGCCGTCGCCGCCGGCACGGCCAGGCAATGGTTCGCGCGCTCGCCGCGCCGAGTCGCCGCGGTCAGCACCACCGGCGGAGTGATCATGATCGGCCTCGGGGGCACCCTGGCCCTGACCGGCACCAAGGGATAGCTCCGACCCCAGAACCCGCCGAGTGGTCCGGGCTTCACCTTGGTACCGCGCGGACCTCACCTCGAGGGTTTGAGCACCATCGCCGAGCCGCCCCCGCGCCTAACGGGCTCAGCCGCGGCGACCATTCTCCCGTCGGGTTTGAATTCGATGGCGGTCGCCGCGCCGATCTCTGCTGCCGAGGTGAACGCGTCACCAGACTTTGTGAGCTGATGACCGTAGGGTTTCAGCTGCTTTCCGTAGGCGGTGATGAACTGCGGCTCGGCCGTAACCTGGGCCGTGTTCCGCTGCGAGGCGCGCGGTGCCGCGATGGCCCCGGCGATGCTCATGTGCAGATCAACCCTGTTCAGGATGGTCTGAAGGACCGTAGTGATGATCGTCGATCCGCCGGGCGAGCCGAGCGCGAGGAATGGCTCGCCGTCCTCGAGGATGATGGTCGGGGACATCGAAGAGCGAGGACGCTTTCCCGCCTCAATCCGGTTCGGGTCCTTCGGGTCATACACGGTCGAGAAGTCGGTCAGCTCGTTGTTGAGCAGGAATCCGCGTCCGGGCACCACGATCCCGGACCCGCCGGTCTGCTCGATCGTGAGGGTGTACTCGACCACGTTGCCCCACTTGTCGGCGACCGTCATGTTGGTTGTCGAGATGTTCTCGGTGTCCTTATCGTCAGCGAGGGCCGCGGCGGCAGCCGGGCACACGCCGTCGTACGTGGACACGTCACCTGCCGCGACGGGCTTCGCGGCCGCTTTCTTCGGGTTGATCCGGCACGCGCGCTCCTTGCCGAAAAGCGGGTCAGTGAGGGCGGCAGTAGGAACGTCGGTAAACGCCGGGTCCCCCACATACTTGCCGCGGTCCGCGAAGGCGAGTGCACTCGCCTCGAGATAGTGGTGGAGGGCGTCGGGCGTGGACATCCCCGCAAGGTTGAAGGGCTCCAGGATGTTCAGCGCCTCGCCGACCGTCGTGCCTCCGCTGCTCGACGGCGCCATGCCGTAGACGTCCAGGTCGCGGTATTCCACGTGCGTGGGCGCCTGGTCCAGGGCGCGGTAGGCTGCGAGATCCGCCGTCGTCATGTGGCCGGCCGGGATGGGCAGCTTCGTGGCCGCCGTCTTCGGCGGAGCCTGCACTGTGGCCGCGATTTCCGCGGCGAGCGGGCCGCGGTAGAAGCCCCGCATCCCCTTGTCCGCGAGGAACCGGTACGTCCGGGCGAGGTCGGGGTTCTTGAAGACACTGCCGACGGCGGGCGCGTCGCCGCCGGGGAGGAAGAGGCTGCGCGTCGAGGTGAACGCGTTGAAGCGGAGCTTGTTGTCGAGAGTCTGCTGGCGGAACGTGTCGTCGACGACGAAGCCGCGGGTCGCGACCTTGATGGCGGGCTTGAGGGCATCGTCCAGGTCCAAAGTGCCCCAGCGGTCGAGTGCGCGCTCCCACGTGGCCGGTGTGCCGGGGACGCCGACAGAGACGCCACTCGTGACGAGTTCGGGCGTGAAATTGTAGGGCTTGCCGGTCTTGGGGTCGATGAACGCGTTGTGCGGCATCGCTGCCGGTGCGGTCTCGCGGCCGTCAATCGTGCCCACACGGCCGGTCTTGGCGTTGTAGAACACGAAGTAGCCGCCCCCGCCGATCCCGGCGCTGTAGGGCTCGGTCACGCCAAGCGTCGCGGCGGCTGCGACGGCGGCGTCCGCCGCGTTGCCGCCCTCGCGGAGGACCTCGATCGCCGCGGCAGATGCCTCCGGGTCCACGGTGCTCACCGCGCCGCCGTACCCGGTGGCGGTCGCGGTCTTGTCGGTCTGCCGCGGATCGGCGAACGCGGGGCTGGTGACGGCGCCGCTTGTCACTGTCATTGCCAAGGCCGCCGTGAGGGCAGCCAGTCGACGGCTCACATAGGGCATGGTGTCTCCCAAGTCAGGGTGATGCGAGTTGACGGTACTGCAACGCTACTCCGCCGGGGAGTGACACTCAACACCGCGGTGGGCCGCGGAACTGGCAACTTCCGAGGTTCTACGACGGCGGGGATTCCGCTGTCGACGCGCTGGTCGAGTCTGCGGACTGGTCGGCCTGGGGATGCTGCTGACGGCTCGCCAGCAGGAACGGCACCGCGATCAACTCGACAACGCCGCCGATCGCCAACGAGGCGGCGTAGCCGTACACATCTGCCGCCCGGCCGAGCAGCGGCTGCACCACCACGCCGCCGCTTGATCCCATGAGCGAGTCGAAGCTAAGTACCGTTGCCCGCTGCTTCGAGGCGATCATGTCGTTCAGGTAGGCCTGCCGCACCGGCGTGCCCGCCGAGGCGACCACAGCCCAAAGTGCCAACAGCGCCAGGGCGACCCAGAACACCTGGGTGAACCCGAGCACGACCAGAATCAATGCGCCAAGGATGCTGCTCAGAATCAGAACGGTCGTGCGTTTGCGCACGAGGCGGCGGATGTGGGGCGCCATCCAACCGCCTAGTACCTGCCCTCCAGCCACGATTGCCGCCGCCAGACCCGCCACGGAGTACGCGTGCGGGTCGCCGAAGAGCTCAAGCAGGAACGGCTGGAGGGCGTAGAACACGTAGATACCGACGCCGGCGCTGAACGGCGCGGCCAGCATCACGTAACGCACTGGGGGATTCTTTAGACCGCTTTCAATCGAGGCGGAGAGCACGGCACGGGTGGCCTGGAGAGGATGGGTCGAGCGTTCGGGCGTGAACCCGATATCGTGCATGAGCCAAAAGGCCACGGCGAACATGGCCGCCAGCACCCCCACGCGCAGCAGAAACGGCACGCCCAGGTTGGTGGCCTGCGCGATCACACCGCCTGCCACCGAACCGGCGAGCATCGCGACCCCCGACACCATCTGCCCGCGCCCAAGCACCGTCTCCAGCCCGCCTTCGTACCCTGAGAAGCGCAACGCGTCGACGAGCCAGGCCTCGACCGCACCCGAAAAGAACGTGAAGCCCAGGCCTAGCAGGACCGACACCACAGCCCACCACCAGAATGGGGCGGAGACCTGCCAGAGCAGGTAGTACAGGTAGGTCGAGATGGCCAGTGTCACCGTGCCGAGCAGGAATGAAACGCGTCGCCCCCACCCATCGGCAACCACGCCGGTGGGCACCTCGAACAGCACCATGCCAGCTGTGAAAAAGGCGTTGGCGGCAAAGGCTTCGAGGTTGCTAAGTCCTGCATCCAGCAGGAAAAGCGTGTTGATTCCCCAGATGAAGGAGGCCGCAAGGGTGTTGCCCAGCGTCAGCGTGAGGTAGACGCGCTGAGTCTTGCGGGCGCCGGCGTTCATCGCGTCGCCGTCCCCGCCAGGGCGAGGGGGGAGCACGAATCCATTCTCGTCTCGATTGTCGGAGCCCGCCA
Source organism: Arthrobacter sp. 05T444 (assembly GCF_056395905.1). Taxonomy (NCBI): domain Bacteria; kingdom Bacillati; phylum Actinomycetota; class Actinomycetes; order Micrococcales; family Micrococcaceae; genus Arthrobacter; species Arthrobacter sp. 05T444. The sequence continues at coordinate 41,571 of NZ_JBFTKK010000011.1, read as the reverse complement.
GAGCGGATGCAAGCGCAGGGGCGATGGTGGTGCTCGTCCAGTCCAAGGCCTCGGTCCTAGCCGAGTCGGTCCTCGACGCCGCCGCAGCTGTCCGGATAGTGGCTGTCGAAGCGATCTCGCGCGATGCGTCCCAGCCTTTCGACGGTGTGCCAGCTGACGACCGCGAGCAGCAGGGTCAGCAGGATCGCCGACACAGCCACCAACGGCGGGAGGTTGGCTGTCGATCCGCCATTGAGCCAGAGAATGACGACATAGTTCCACAGGTACGCGGCGTAGGAAACTGTGCCCAGCCCTTGCAATGCGCGCGTCCACGTCGGCATCGCACGGGTACGGGAGGCGGCCAGCACCACGAGGACGGCCGCGCCGGCCATGGCCAGCGGGCCCCCGACGAAGAAGAAGGCTGGCGTTTCGTTGGCCTTGGAGAAGAACATCAGCAGCGCCAGGACAAGGACCGCGACGAGCAGGGCCGCCAGCCTGAGCCTGCGGCCGGAGAACCAGCGAAAGACATGCACCCTGTACAGGCGCAGCGCCGAACCAACGATAAGCCCGAGACCCCACGTCGTCGGCAGCGCGTAGACCAAGGAGTGAAGCTGCGGAGCCAGGACCAGCATCGCCAGCACACTCGCCGTCATGACGGAAACGACGACGGCGGCAGACCAGCCGATCAGCCGGCCCTGGCGGTTACGCCGCAGGGCGAACACCAGCAGAGCCGGCCAGACCAGATAGAACTGTTCTTCCACGGCCAGCGTCCAAAGCGGTCCGATGGCCATGCTGACATCGAAGGGCAGCGGTAAGTCCTTGAGATAGCCGAAACCGGTGAGGAGGGTATAGCCGATGATTCCTTTGGACCGGTCCCCAAGCACGTCTGCCGTGAGTTCCACGATGGCGTAGACGCTCAGGAAGGCTATGAGCGCCGGCAACAGGCGGAAGGCCCGGTGTGCGTAAAAGCGGCCGTAACGGATTTTGCGATGCCGTTCGACATCCCTGACCAGCACGCCCGTGATCAGGTAGCCGCTCAGCACGAAGAAGACAATGACACCGACGATGCCGGCACCTTCAAACACACCGGGCCACGAGTGTCCAAACAGAACGGCACCAACTGCGGCACCGCGAAGAACGTCCAGGCCCTCCAGCCTCGGGCGCTCTGCACCTCGCTGGGTGGCCGCCGCGGCCGTTCCTCCACGTAGCAACGTCATATAGCCTCCGGAGCCTCTAGCCTGCCGGTTCCACCTTCAGCCGGACCGAGGCACCATCCGGCCCTGTCTCCTGACGTGACTGTGATTGAAGACGCCAGTCCCGCGCCTCTTCCAAGCATCCCCGATGTCGCTGGACGAACCCTGACCCCCGTCAAGTCATCGACCATGGCTGCGCACGCAGCGGTCTTCGGTGGAGTCCAAGGCGGCCGTCGTCGCCACGTAAGAACCCTGCGCCTAGCGCTGGAAGGCTTCCTTAACGTCCGGCGGCGTCTTTTCCTGAATGACCCAGCGGTTGCCATCAGGGTCACTGAAGAACGCGAAGGCGATACCGCCCATGTCCTGAACGTCGCTGATTACCGCTCCCCGCCGGAGTAGCTCAGCCCGTGTCGATTCCATATCGGCGACCACGAGCTGCAGGCCTTCCAGGCTGCCTGCGGCCATGCTGGTCATTCCCGTGCCGATGACTATGGACGTGGCGGAGCCGGGTGGCGTGAGCTGGACAACCCTGATGCCGGGTATGTATTCAACATCGTGGTCCAGGGCGAAACCGAGCTGGTCTGTGTAGAACGACTTAGCTTTGTCCACGTCAGTAACCGGTACTTGTACGACCTCGAGGCTCATCTCCATGAGCCTCACAGTACCCGAGACTGCCACGCAGGGGCGATGATCACGCGGCGGGAACTGTCGGCAGGGCGGCCTCCAAGGTTTACCGGTTATCTCTAGGTTCCTCCCACCAGACTCTCAGTATCTGGTCGGGAAGCGCACCGCATGAACTGATCGACCAGGCGCCGGGCCCTCCGTCCTCTGCAGGGGCCCGGCGGTTCCATCACCTATTGGAGAGTCGGCATGGAGCACAAACGGGAGACCTACTCCTTTTCACTCGGACCAGGGAGCGAATGCCCGTCGGGAACGTTCGTCCTGGACGTGTCCACCGGGCGCTGCGACTGGACTGACGGCCTGTATGCCATCCACGGCTACACGCGCGGGGAGATTGTCCCCACCGTCGAGCTGGCCCTGGCGCACACACATGCGGAGGACCGCGAGCCTGTCCGCCGGCTGATCTCGGACATCTCTTCCTACGGCGGTCAGGGCGCGACCTTCCACCGGATCCTCGACAGCACGGGGAACGAGCACCGTGTTCTCACCGTGGCACAAGCATATGAAGGCCGTGAGCCGATCACGCCGATTCACGGAGTCACGATCGACCTGACCAGGTCGGTGGATGCGGAAGCAGGACGTGCAGCCAGCGCAGCTGTCGCCGGCGCCTACGCCAGCAGGGCTGTCATAGAACAGGCGAAAGGAATCATCATGGGCCTGCTGGACGTCCAGTCGGACAAGGCCTTCTCCATCCTTGCGACCCGAAGCCAGCACACCAACACCAAGCTCGCCGCCGTCGCATCCGAACTCACCCAAGCCGCCGGCCACGGAGCTCTGCTGCGGACACTGCGTCGGTGGGGCATCCCGTCGTAGATGGAAAGCCCCACCGCCCGTCGATGACCACGTCTCACTGAAAGGACCGGCATCTTCTCGGCCACTGCGATCCAGCTGCCCGCCATGCCACCCAGCCTGGCGCGGGTCCTTGGATGCCGGGTCCGGTGCAACTGGGGGGAGTGCGCCGGACCCGGCGGTTCTGGGGTTCTCCGGTCGCGGTACCTTCAACTCCAGGACACTCACAGTCTTACGGGTGCATCTTGGGATAAGCGCGGAGCCGAGCACGGAGGGTGGTCTCGGTACTGCCCCGAATGGAGGGGATGACTCCAAGGTTCATCTAGGGGGGGTCCGACCGTGTGGCGTATGCGTTGGCCTGCTCCCTCACTTGGCGCACGTAGGCATCCGACTGGTTGTAAGAGAGGACGGCGTCTGTCCAGCCTTGGCCGGTGGTGAGGTCACGGCCGCCGGCGCAGAGGTACGAAGCGGCAGTCAGGGCGGCGTCGTCGATGTTCAGGGGGTCGGCTTCGCCGTCTCCGTTCCCGTCGCGCCCTGCCAGCTGCCAGGTGGAGGGAATGAACTGCATCGGTCCGACGGCATGGTCCCAGAGAGCGTCGCCGTCCAGGACGCCGGCGTCTGTGTCGGCGATGGCGGCGAAACCATCGCCGTTGAGGCTGGGACCAATAATGGGCCGGCTCGCCTGCCCGGTGGTCGTCAAACGTCCGCCTCCGTGACTTCCGTGCGCGGACTCGACGAATCCGATGGCTGCCACCGTATTCCAGCCGATCCCGCACGTCGGGGCAGTGGTGTTGGCACCGCTGGCGGCAGCCGCATAGGCCTGAAGGGCCCGGGCCGGTATTCCGGTTTCCGCCGCAGTCCGGGCGAGCCACTGGGCGTCAATCGTGCTCTTGGTGATGTTGACGGCAGGAGTGCTGTTCGTGGACAGCACCTCGAGTTTCGCCTCTGATTGTGGCGGTGCGGGCTGTGCCTGGGCGGTCTCCCCGCCGAACACGCGGAGCGCCCAGAAGGAGAATCCGGAAGCGAGGCAGAATGCGAAAACGCTGAAAACTGCAAGTCGCTTCAGACGGAGCACGGGCTACCCATACCGGAGTGCTGAAGACCGCGCCGGCAGCCCGATCCGCGGCATTGCCTAGCCTTCACATTCGGTGCAGTAAGCGTGGCCGTCCTTCTCGCGTGCGATTTGGGAGCGGTGCCGGACCAGGAAACAGGAGTAGCAGGTGAATTCGTCCTGCGCCTGGGGTACGACTTGGACGACCAGTTCCTCGGCGACGAACTCTCCGCCCGGGGTGACGGCGTCGTCCAAGGCGTCAGCCTCGTCCAGCTCGCGGACGACGCTGCGGGCGTCCGGGGCGTTCGCGGACTGAAGCGCCTCCAGGGAGTTGTCCTGAGATTCTTTGACGTCGGATCGTACTTCGTCGTAATCGGTTGCCACTTGGTTCATTCTCTTCTCTGACGTTCTTGTCTGACGGGAATGCAACTTACACCATTTCACCGGCATTCCCCTGTCACGACGGCAGATGGGTGTGTGGCTGAGGCTCAGGAAGTCCCACCAATTCCCTGCCCGAGAAGTCCGTCGTGCGCGCCAGTCAGGCGCGGCGCGGCAGCCACGCGGTCACGAATCCGCCGCGGGAGCGATCATGGCTGCCGTCGCTCGCGAGCCCGTCTGGGGTCGTGAGCGAGATAGCGCGGCCGTAGCGCGCGCACAGCTCCGGGATCGGATGTTCCCTGCACTCCCAGCCGGCTGCTTCGAGCAACCGGACCGGATCAGGCGGATTCGCCCGTGCCAGCAGTTCGCTCATCGGCAGGCCGGTCTGGGCGCTGAACTCGCGCAGCTTCGCTTCCACTTCTTCGGTGGCCGGCAGGGGGACGGCCCGCTCGATCACCGCCCGTGAGCCCGACGGCGATAACGCCGCCACTTCTTGCAGCGTCGCTAGCTGGGCGTCGGCGCTCAGGTACGGCAGCAGGCCCTCGATGATCCAGGTGGTCGGCTGCTGTCGGTCATAGCCGGCGGTGAGGAGAGCATTTTCCCAAGGCTGGGCCAGGTCGGTGGGCACCGTGATCAGGTGGCAGGCCGGTTTGGCGGACAGCCCTTCCATCACGGCGGCTTTGAACTCGAGGACGTTGGCGTGGTCGAGTTCCAGAACCCGCGAGCCGGGTGGCCACTTGAGCCGGTAGACGCGGGTGTCCAGTCCCGCGCCGAGGATCACGGTCTGGAGGTCTTGAGGCTCCGACTGGAGAAAGTCGTCGATGAAGCGGGTCCGCAGCCCGATGTAGGTGGAAGCAAGCAGGAGCGGCTGCTGCAGTGCAGGGGCAGCCGTCGGGTCTGCAGGCCACACCGTGGGCAGGTCCAGGTTCGACCGGGCACCGGCCACGAGAGCAGCAGCAAAAGGATCGGCAGCAAGTGCATCCGGCCGGGTCGTCTCGACAGCGCGGCCGGCGGCAACGGCAAGAGCCGTCATGGGCAGCCCTTCACCTTCAAGACCTGTCAATTGTTCAGCCTCCCCCGTCAGGAAGCCATCGTCGCATGCGCGCCGGCGTGGATCGTGCCATCAACCCCCTCAGGACCAACGTGGCGTTCTCTGTCGCGGCCCCAGGGACTCAGAACGCGGGGGCTCCGGGTTCGCCGAGCGGATACTCGCGCTGGATCTCGGCGACCTTCGGATCGTCCTCGTCGGCGCCGTAATCTGAGCTCCGGGTGATGTCCTTCCCGTCAGGGAGCTTCATCGCGCGGAAGGCCAGAGACAGGACCGCGGCAACAATAAGGTTTATGGCAAACGCCACGACAGCGATGTAGACCTGCAAGTCGGTGCCGGGGATCGCCGCGATTGAGCCGCCAAAATTCGCTTTCGTGACGGGGTTGACCACGTTGTAGGCCGCTACAGTGCCGTAGATGATGCCGGCTGCCCAGCCGCCGAAAAGCGCCCACCGGTGGAACCAGCGGGTATAAAGGCCTGCCACGATCGCCGGGAAGGTCTGCAGGATCCAGATACCGCCGAGGAGCTGCATATTGATGGCCGCCGACTGGTCCATGGCAATGACGAAAATCAGTGCGCCGAATTTCACCACAAGCGATGCGATCTTGGAGACCTTCGCTTCCTGCCGGGGTTTGGCGTCGGGCCTGATCAGGTCGCGGTAAATGTTACGCGTGAACAGGTTCGCCGCGGCTATTGACATGATCGCCGCCGGGACCAGAGCACCGATGGCGATGGCGGCCAGGGCAATGCCGGCAAACCAGTCCGGGAAGTGATCCAAAAACAGCTGCGGCACTACCAGTTGCGGGTTGACGGCGCCGTTCAAGTCGATGGGCTTAGTGCCGGCGTAGATAGCCGCATAGCCCAGCAGCGCCAGGAACCCCAGCATCAACGAGTACAGCGGCAGTACCGCCGCATTCTTACGGATCGTATTCCTGCTCTTCGTCGCCAGGACGCCCGTGATCGAGTGCGGGTACATGAACAGCGCCAACGCCGAGCCCAGAGCCAGCGTCCAGTATGCGGAGTAACTGCCCGCGCCCGGAATGAAAACTCCAGCGGGTTTACCCGTGGCCGGGTTGACCGCACCGAGTTTCGCCTCAGCGGCGTCGAAGATGGTTCCCCACCCGCCGAACTTGATCGGCAGGTAGATTACCGCAACGATCACCGCCAGATAGATCAGCAGATCCTTCACAACGGCGATCAGGGCCGGAGCCCGCAGGCCCGACGTGTACGTATAGGCGGCCAGGACCACGAACGCGATGATCAGCGGCAGGTCCGTCAGCAGCACGTTCTCCGCACTACCGAGACCCAGCACGGTGAGCACGGCCTTTATGCCGACTAGCTGCAGCGCGATGTAAGGCATGGTCGCGACGATGCCGGTGACCGCCACGGCGACGGTTAGCGCCTTGCTGCCATAGCGGCCGCCAACGAAGTCGGCCGGCGTGACGAACCCATGCCGGTGCGAGACGGACCACAACCGGCTCATCAGGAGGAACACGATCGGGTACAGAACGATCGTGTACGGCACCGCGAAAAAACCGCTTACGGCTCCGGTGGCCCACATTGCAGCCGGAACGGCCACAAAAGTGTAGGCCGTATACAGGTCGCCGCCGAGCAGGAACCAGGTCACCCACGTTCCAAAACCGCGGCCCCCGAGGCCCCACTCGTCCAGGCTGTGCAGCCCTGTCGCTTCTTCCCGCCGCCACCGCGCAGCAACGAACCCCAAGGCCGCCACCACGACGAAGAGAATGATGACAATGGTGAGTGCAACGCCGTTAATGGGCCGGTCCCCAACCGCCAACGGCACGCTGGCCCCGATCATGGCTCCTCCTCGGCGGTGGTCATGCCGCGCGCCGATTCGCGACGGCGGCGATCCTCCTTGCTAACCAGCCAGTAGGAGATCCCCACTAGGCACGCGGTGACCGGAATCCACGACATCTGGTACCAGTAGAAGAACGGCATACCGCCCAAGCGCGGCTCATCGACGGAATACGCAGGAACAAACAACGGAACCACAACGGCGATAGCCAACAGAATTCCGGAGATGATGTATGGACCGTATCTTGCCGGCGCTCGCGTTGGCACATCAGGACTGGACATCGACGCCTCCTCATCGAGACGGGCCCCCGGAGCGGGAAGGCTTCCCCGGGACATGCCGGCGGCCTGTGGACCGCGTGTCGCAACGGTCTTTACAAACAGGATAGACACCGGATTTATTCTCCGACAGGGCAAATGCGCCCCGTGTTTAGTGGCGGTTCTGGAGGAGTCTGTTTAGAAATCAAAGCTTTGACCACGTGGCGATGGCAGCGGCTTGCGGCTTCCGCCCGGATGAGTAGATTTGCTTAACGCAGGGTGTCCACGCGTTCGACTGCACTGGAGGCGACGATGTCTGGCGATGGCACCGTCCTGGTTGTGGGCGGCACCGGCATGCTGGGAAGCCAGGTGGTGGCGGGCTCCTAGCGCGAGGAAAACACGTGCGTGCACTGGTGCGCCCGGGTTCCGACGCCACGCGGCTGGAAGCCGCCGGGGCCACCATCGCCCGTGGCGACATGATGGACCTTGACTCGTTGGTCCGCGCGATGGACGGCGCCGACAGCGTGATCACCACGGCGGCAGGCTGTACGCGGCACAGCAAAGGCGACACTCCTCAAATCGACACCGTAGGCAACAGCAACCTCGCCGAAGCCGCCAGCCGCACCCACGTTCGCAGATTCGTGCTGACAAGCATCCTCACCTGCGACCAGACCCCGGAAGTTCCCCACTTCTGGCACAAGAAGCTGGCCGAGGACCGGCTCGAGGAACTCGGCGTCCCGTTCGTGGCGCTGCGTCCGGGGGCATTCCTGGACCAGGTGACCCGTTTCGGTGGCGACCCCTTCAGCAAAGGGCGCCTCACGTGGCTCGGGTCCTCGCACATTCCGTTGACGTTCGTCCTCACAGCCGACCTGGCTGTCTACCTGGCTGCCGCGACAGACACAGAGGGCATCGACGGGCAGCGCATCGACATCGGCTGGGATCGACCTGTCAGCATGCAGGAAGTCGCTGAGATTTCCGGCAGGATCCTCGGCAACCGGATCCGGGTCCGAACCATCCCCAGCGGACTGATCCAAGCCGTGGGCACTGTGCTCGGACCCATTAACCCCATGGTCAAGGACATGGGCGCGATGGCCGGCTGGTTTCAGTCCGGCCAATACGTCGCCGACACCACCCGGCAACGCGAAGTCTTCGGCGCGGCGCCAACCGCCGAGAACGCCATAGCCCGCCTCGTCACGAGCCTCGGACACACGGTCAAACATTAGGCGCACTGAACGCATCACCTTCCAGGACCAGCCAGGCAGAACCAAAGTCCAGGGCGCCTGCTTGTAGATACCCGACAAAATCCTGTCGTCGGCAGGAAACTAGCGTCTGCTGTGAGGCATATCCGCAGCCAGCAAGCGCAAAGGACCCATCAATGACGATTCAGGCAAACGTCGCCACGGGCGACAAAGCAAACGACGCAATCATCCCCGGCACAAAATACGAAATCCTGGAAACCGCCCGCCGGCAGGTCCTCGAAGACGGCATCGGCCTGACCGAAAGCCAGTTGGTGGAGGTTCTTGAGCTCCCGGATGAAGCACTTCCAGCAGCCCTGCAGCTCTCCCACGAGGTCCGGCTGCGGCACTGCGGCGAGGACGTCGAGGTGGAAGGCATCATCTCCATCAAGACCGGCGGGTGCCCCGAGGACTGCCACTTCTGCAGCCAGTCAGGACTGTTCGACTCCCCTGTGCGCGGCGTGTGGCTGGACATCCCGGAGCTCGTCAAGGCCGCGAAGGAAACCGCGGCCACCGGCGCCACGGAGTTCTGCATCGTCGCCGCGGTCCGCGGTCCGGACATCAAGCTGATGAACCAGATCAAGTTCGCGATCGACCGCATCAACGAAGCCGTCGACATCAATATCGCCTGCTCCCTGGGCATGCTCACCCAGCGCCAGGTCGACCAGCTCGCCGAATGGGGCGTGCACCGGTACAACCACAACCTTGAAACGGCCCGCAGCTACTTCCCCGAAGTGGTCACCACGCACAGCTACGAGGAACGCCTGGACACCTGCAACATGGTCAAGGCCGCGGGCATGGAGCTGTGCTGCGGCGCCCTGATCGGCATGGGCGAATCCCTCGAACAGCGGGCCGAGCTCGCCGCCCAGCTCGCAGCCCTCGAACCCCACGAGGTCCCGCTGAACTTCCTCAACCCCCGCCCCGGCACACCGCTGGAAAACCAGGGCATCATGGACGGCAAAGACGCCCTCCGCGCGATCGCCGCGTTCCGGCTCGCCATGCCCCGCACGGTGCTGCGCTACGCCGGCGGCCGCGAACTGACCCTCGGCGACCTCGGCACCCGCGAGGGCCTGCTCGGCGGCATCAACGCCGTCATCGTCGGCAACTACCTCACCACCCTGGGCCGGCCCGCGACGGCCGACCTCAACCTGCTGGTCGAGCTGAACATGCCCATCAAGGAACTCCAGAAGACGCTATGAACGGTGTTTCTTTCCCCAACCGCTCAACCACCGGGGTTTCGACGGGCTCAACCACCGCTGAGTTCTGCGGGCACTGCGGTGAGCCGTCCGACGGCGGCGCCCGCCCGACGTCGGACGTTCACCGCCGCTGCGGCGAACGCTTCGCGATGGAACCGCCGCGGTACTGCGCCGCCTGCCGGCGCCGGATGAAAGTCCAGGTCACACCGCTGGGCTGGTCGGCTGAATGCTCCCGCCACGGGGTGCTTGTTCCATGACAGGTGTGGCGCCGACGGGCCTGATCGAACGGGACCGCGCGCGGTTGTGGCACCCGTACGCACCGGCGTCCCCGGACCTTCCGCTGTGGGAGGTCGGGGCGGCCGACGGCGTGCGGCTGCGGCTCCGGGACGAGGACGGCACCTGCCATGAGGTAGTTGATGCGATGTCCTCGTGGTGGTCAGCGATCCATGGCTACCGGCACCCGGTGCTGGACGCCGCTGCAAGGCGGCAGTTGGAGAGTTTCAGCCATGTGATGTTCGGCGGCCTCACGCATGCCCCGGCCGTGGAACTGGCCGAGTGGCTGGTGGGGATGGCCCCCACCGCGCCCGGGCGGCCGGGTTTGGAGCGGGTGTTCCTCGCGGACTCGGGTTCGGTGGCCGTGGAGGTTGCGCTGAAGCTGGCGGTGCAGTTCCAGACCGCTTCCGGCAGGCCATCGAGGCAGCGGTTCCTGAGCATCCGCGGCGGATACCACGGCGACACCTTCGCGGCGATGGGGGTCTGCGATCCCGTCGACGGCATGCACTCCGCCTTCCCGGGCCTGCTGGCCGGCAACGTGTTTGCGCCCCGTCCCCCGGCGGCGGCGTCAGCCACCCCCGAATCCGTGCAGGCGTGGGCATTGGAGCTCCAGGACATTGCGGCCAATCATTCCGGGGAGCTGGCAGCGATCATCGTCGAGCCGGTCCTCCAGGGTGCCGGCGGCATGCACGCCTACCCGGCCGAATGCCTGACCGCGCTGCGGCAGGTGGCTGACCGGCACGGTCTGCTGCTCATCTTCGATGAGATCGCCACCGGTTTTGGGCGGACCGGCGAACTGTTCGCAGCCGATCACGCCGGCGTCGTGCCGGACATCATGTGTGTGGGCAAGGCCCTGACCGGCGGATACGTGACCCTCGCCGCCATGCTCTGCACCGGGGAGATTGCGTCGACGGTTTCGGGCGGTCAGGCCGGGGCGCTGCTGCACGGACCCACCTTCATGGGCAACCCGCTGGCGTGTGCGGTGGCCAATGCCAGCCTGGGCATCATCGCCGACGGCTGCTGGCGGGCCGACGTCGCCCGGATCGGCCTGGGCCTGGAATCGGGGCTGACGCCCGCCCTGGAATTGGAGGCCGTCCGGGATGTCCGCACCATCGGCGCCGTCGGAGTCATCGAGCTGAAGGGCCCCGTCGACGTCACCGCCGTTACCACCGCTGCCATCCGGCACGGGGTCTGGGTCCGGCCATTCCGGAACCTCGTCTACACCATGCCCCCGTACATCAGTACGGCAGCGGATGTTGACCAGATCACCGCGGGCATGATCGCTGCGGTCGCCGAAGTCCACGAGCGAGTCCCGGCACGGTCCGGAGGCGCGGTATGAGCAACTCCATGACCCAGTGGCTCGAGCGGCAGGCCGCCGTCCGGGACCGCCGTGGATTGGTCCGCCGCCCGCTCCCCCGCGCCGCGGACGAACAGTTCATCGACCTGGCCAGCAACGACTATCTGGGCCTCGCGGCGGACCCGCGCGTTGCCGAGGCAGCCGCGGCGGCGACGTCGCTGTGGGGCGCGGGTGCCACGTCCTCACGCCTGGTGGCCGGAACCACCAGGCTGCACCTGGACCTCGAGCAGGAACTGGCCAGACTGGCCGGCATGGAAACGGCACTGGTGTTCTCCTCCGGCTACCTGGCCAACATCGGCGTGATCGCCGCGCTCGGCGGCCCCGGGACCCTGATCGTCGCGGATGAACACTGCCACGCATCGATGATCGACGGATTCCGGCTCAGCCGCTCCCGCACCGAATCGTTCCCCCACAACAGCGTGGAGCACGCCGGCCGGCTGCTCGCTGACCGGCCGGAGCCGCGCGCGCTGATCGCCGTCGAATCCCTCTACAGCGTCCTGGGCGACGAGGCACCGCTCGCTGGCCTGCTGGCCCTGGCCGAGGAATACGACGCCGTGCTGCTCATCGACGAGGCCCACAGCCTCGGAGTCACCGGCACCGGAGACTTTCAGGGCCGCGGCTCGGTGGCCGGGACAGCCCTTGCCGGGCATCCCAACGTGATCGTGACCGCGACGCTGTCAAAGGCCCTGGGCAGCCAGGGCGGAGCCGTCCTGGGGTCCCTCCTGCTGCGCGACCACCTCATCAACCGGGCCCGCAGCTTCATCTTCGACACCGGTCTGGCACCTGCGTCCGCAGCGGCAGCCCTCGCCGGGGTGCGGATCATCCGCGACGAACCCTGGCGGGCCGGATCCGTCCAAAGCAACGGTGCGGCGCTGGCCGCCGGGCTCGCCCCGGCCCTTGCAGCCCGCGGCGCCGCCGTCGACCGGGCAGCGGGGGCCGTGCAGTCCATTGCCATGCCTTCCGCCGAATCGGCCCTGGCGGCCGCCGGGGCCGCGCGCACCGCCGGCGTCCGGATCGGCTGCTTCCGCCCGCCGTCCGTTCCAGACGGGATTTCGCGGCTGCGGCTCACCGCCCGCGCCACCCTGACCACCGAGGAAATCGAAGACAGCTGCGCAGTGCTGCGCGGCATTTTGGAGGAACTTCCATGAACCTGCCCGGCATCATCCTGATCACCGGAACGGACACCGGCGTCGGCAAAACCATGACGACGGCGGCCTTCGCCGCCGTCCTCCACGGAACGGGACGCAGCGTCGCGGTGTACAAGCCCTGCCAGTCAGGCGCCGCCGACGGCGATTCCGACGCGGCGGAGATTGTCCGTCTCGCCGGCCCCGTGACGGCAGCAACCGGAGTCGTTCTGCAGGAGCCACTGGCGCCCGTCGCCGCTGCCGCCGTCGACGGAACGCCGCTGCCCGGCGTGGCGGCGCACGCCGGCCGCGTCCGCGAGCTCGCCGCCTCCCACGACCACGTCCTGGTGGAGGGTGCAGGAGGCCTGCTGGTGGAGCTTGATTCCGCCGGCTGCACCCTGGCGGACCTCGGATCGCTCCTGGCGGCGGCATTCGTGCTCGTCGCCCGGCCGGCCCTCGGCACGCTGAACCACACCGCCCTGACCCTCGAGGCGCTGGCTGCGCGGGATCTCCAGGTTCTTGGTGTGGTGCTGGGAAGCTGGCCCGGCAACCCTGAATTGGTGCACCGCAGCAACCGGCAGGTGCTCGGAACACTGCCGGCGCCCTTCCTTGGCGCCCTGCCCGAGCAAGCATCGGAACTGTCCCCGGCTGCCTTCCGCGCCGAAGCAGCTGCATGGCTGAACGGCTTGCCCGCATGAACCCGGCGTTGACGGCGCGCTGCCCGTACCTTGTGGTGCGGGACCCGGACGTGGTCCGTGATGTCCTGCACCGGCCTGCCGACTTCAGCCCCGCGAACGCGCTCGTCGCCGTGACCACCCTGGCGGGGCCAGCGCTGCGCGTGCTGCAGCGCGTGGGCTTCGCGTTGCCTCCCGTTCTGGCCAGCAACGACACGGCCACGCACGCCGGGATCCGCAAGGTCGTGGCAGGCTTCTTCACACCCGCCACGGTCGCCGCCATGGAGCCGCGGATCCGGGAACTGGCGCGTGAAGCGGCACGGAACGCCGCGGAGCAGCTCGATTCATCCGGCCAAGCGGACCTCGTGCAGTGCGTGGCGGCGTTTCCACCGGCAGTCGTGATGCTCGAACTCCTTGGGCTGCCCGTCCGGGATCTTGCGGCCCTGAAGCGGTGGGGCCTTAACTCCATGGAACTGTTCTGGGGGTGGCCGGACGAGGAACGGCAACTCGAACTGGCCCACAGCGCCGCCGATTTCTACGTCTGGCTGCGCAAGCTCGTGGCGGATTCCAGGACGGCCCCCGGACGCAACCTGTTCAAATCCCTTGCCGAACACGGCCTGTCCACGCCAGAAATATGCTCTCTCGGCTACTTCCTGCTGATCGCCGGGCAGGAAACAACCACCCAGCTAATCAGCACCACCCTCTTCCGCCTCCTGGAGAGGTCCGCGCCCGTGGGCTGGAACGACGCGGCCTCCGAAGCAGGCTCCAGGAAGGTGGTCCGGCACGTACTTGCCAACGAATCATCCGTCCCCACCTGGCGCCGCATCGCAGCGTACGACACAAACCTCGCCGGCGGCCTGATCCCCGCCGGCACCGAAATCCTCCTCGAACTGAGCGGCAACCGCATCACGTCACCGGCCGGACCCGAGAGCCTGCCTGCGCGGGCGGCACCTGCGCAGCCGGCCCGGGACGGTCAACCCACCGGCCATGGCCTGGTGTTCGGCTCCGGCATCCACCGCTGCCTCGGAGCCAAACTCGCAGAACTCGAGGCGGCCGTCACCGTCCAGGAAACCGCCGCGGCGCTTCCTCGAGTCAAGCTGCTGGACCACGGGACCGAATGGATCAGGCTTCTATCTTTCCAGGCCCCAGGAACGGTCATGGTGATGCCTGGGCCCAGCTGACACTCCGGATTGTTCCAGTGGCCCATCCGGCACCCCTGCGGCTCCGAATCAGTTTCAGAGATCATGAGCAGAGGATGACCATGAGTGTTCAGCAGGAAACCAACTCGGGAGGGGCCACGCTGGGGCGGGTGGTGCTTCCCACGGAGCTGGGTGCCTGCACGGTGCGTGTCCAGAAAGGCACCGTAGGCCGGTCTCCCGACTCCGGCACACCGGATGTCTACCTTCACGGCGCCGCGGGAACCTGGACTACCTTCCAGACGCTGCTTTCCGGGGTGCCGGCCCACGACCGAGTGCTGATTGACCTGCCCGGCTGGGGTGAATCCACCACGGATGCCCGGCTGGAACATTTCAGCATCGACGCGATGGCACGGGCCGTCACTGGTGTACTGCTCTCGCTCGGCTACCGGCGGTGGAACCTGGTGGGCCACTCCATGGGGGGCTTCCTGGCATTGCACATTGCCGCCGCGTGGCCGGAGCGGACCGCCAGCGTAGCCGCCATTTCGGCCACCACATTCGGCGTGTCCGAGGCGACCAGGCAGCCACTGCGCCGGCTGTTCAGGTTCCCGGCGTTCGTGGGGATGCTGCTCGTAATGCGCTCCATGGCGGCCCTCGGTCCCGCGGGGTCAGCGCTGATCCGAGCAATCGGGACCACCCCTGTGATGGGACCGCTGATGTCCCCGTTCTTCGCAGAACCCGCAGTCATTTCCCCGAGTGAGGTCCGCAGGCTCGGCAATGACGCCCGGCCGGCCAGCTTCTCCGCTGCTGCCCGGGCGGCGTCGCACTACGATTTTGACCGGTGGCGCGGCATCCTCTGCCCGGTGCTGGCAATCCGCGGGGACAACGATGTGTTCACGCCACCGTCGGACCTGATCCGGTTGGCTGGCATAGTCCCGCACGTCCAGATGGTGACGATCCCGCGCTGCGGCCACTTCGCCAACATCGAGCGGCCGGAGCAATTGCAAGGGCTCCTCGATGACCTGCGGTGCCCGTGAAGTATCCACGGCGGTTGGCCAGTACGGTCTGGGTTGGGAAGTACGGTCTGGGTTGGGAAGTACGGTCTGGGGTGGCGGGACACGGAAGCGGCACGCTCCTCCCTACTTTCAATCTATAGCGCGCAGGGGGGCTTGCCGCAAGCTCCGGGTTGTGCGCCAAAATTGAGAACCTAAGCCAGGAGCCCGGAAAGGAGGTGATGACGAGCTGCACTTCGCGGCCATCGCGGAAAGCTCGAGCAGCCGATCACCGACCTGTCCGACCGGTTCGACGCTACGCGCAGGGCACCCGGCCGCTTAGGCCAGGAGGCGCTGGAGAAGGATGTGGAGATCCGCAGGCTGACCGCCCGCCTGCGCGCCCTGCGTCGCTTCGGTTTGGACGTGTGCCTCGGACAGATGGTCCGCGCAGACAACTCCGAGCCGGTGTACGTCGGACGGCTTGGCCTCACGGACAGCGAGGGGCGCCGCCTGCTCATTGACTGGCGTTCCCCTGCGGCTGAGCCGTTCTTCGGGGCGACCTACGCCAACCCGATGGGCCTGGCAAGCCGCCGCAGGTATCGGTGGACCCGCGGTCGGATTAGCGACTACTGGGACGAGGTGTTCACGTCGGACGCGTACGAAGGGCACGCCGCCCTCGAGGACCTTTCTGCCTTTATCGCCAGTCTGGGCAGCAGCCGGTCTGCCCGGATGCAGGACGTGCTCGGCACCATCCAGGCCGACCAAAACGCAATCATCCGCGCGGGATCCCGCGGCGCTCTTGTCGTCGACCGCGGTCCAGGGACGGGGAAGACCGTTGTCGCACTGCACCGCTCCGCCTACCTCCTCTACTCCGACCCCCGCCTTGGTCACCGTGGTGCCCACAGCAAAAGCAGTGTGCTGTTCATCGGCCCACATCAGCCATACCTGAACTACATCGCCGACGTCCTCCCCAGCCTCGGTGAGGAGGGCGTGCAAACATGCACCCTGCGGAACCTCCTCCCCGAAGGAGCCACAGCAGCGATTGAGAGCGACCCGAACGTGGCCCTCCTGAAGTCGTCAGCGGCCATGGTGAAAGCGATCGAGCCCGCAATCAGGTTCTACGAACAGCCGCCCACCAATGGGATGGAGGTCGAGACGCCCTGGGCCGATATCTGGCTGAGCGCCGACGCCTGGGCCGAGGCGTTCGAGTCACCGAGCCTTGGCACTCCGCACAACGAGGCGCGGGACGAGGTCTGGGAGGAGCTGCTCACAATTCTCGTAGACAAGTTCGACGGCGATGACGTCCCGGAGGAGTTGCTCCACAGGGCGTTGGCGCGGAACGCGGAGTTGGTGGACGCGTTCGGCCGAGCGTGGCCGCTGCTCGATTACACCGACCTTGTCGGCGACCTTTGGACGGTGCCCGCCTACCTGCGCATGTGCGCCCCCTGGCTCAACCCTGACGGCGTCAAAAAGCTGCAGCGCCAGGATCCCCGGGCCTGGACCGTGTCCGACCTGCCGCTCCTGGACGCGGCCCGGCAACGCCTCGGCGACCCCGAGACGTCACGCCGCAAGCGTAGGCAGGACGCCGCGCTGGCCGCCGAGCGAGAGCTCATGGACCGGGTAGTCGACGATCTGATCGCGGCCGACGACTCCGAACTGCTGGTGATGTCGATGCTGCGCGGGCAAGACCTGCAGGAAAAGTTGGGTGACGAGGGTGCCGCGCCGACCGCCGACCCGGACTACCTTGCCGGCCCGTTCGCCCACGTCGTCGTGGACGAGGCGCAAGAGCTGACCGACGCCGAGTGGCAGATGCTGCTGCTCCGTTGCCCGTCCCGGAGCTTCACTATCGTCGGGGACCGCGCCCAGGCCAGGCACGGGTTCGCGGAGTCCTGGCTGGAACGGCTCGAGCGGGTCGGATTGAGCAACGTGAACTTGGCGACCCTAAGCATCAATTACCGAACGCCGGAGGAGGTCATGGCGGAAGCCGAACCGGTCATCAGGGCCGTGCTCCCGGACGCCAACGTCCCGACCTCCATCCGGAGCAGCGGCATGCCCGTCGTCCACGGATCCACGTCGGAGGTGAGCTCGATCCTCGACACCTGGCTGGCCGCGCATGCCGAGGGAGTCGCCTGCGTCATCGGCAGGATTGAGACGGTGCACGGCTCGTTCCGGGAGGGGACCCGCGTCAGGTCGCTGACCCCGGAGCAGTCGAAGGGGCTCGAGTTCGACCTGGCTGTCCTCGTCGACCCGGAGGCTTTCGGCACGGGCATCGAGGGAGCGGTCCACCGCTATGTCGCCATGACCCGAGCGACCCAGCAACTGGCCATCCTCGCAGCCCCTGGCGTCGACCAAAGACCATGATCGCCACTCGACGATAGCTGGTTCAAGTGGACGCGTCCTTTTTGCGCGCTCGCTCGGTGCTGACCAGGGCGGTGCTTTTGCTCCCGTGCGGGAGCACAATGGATCACAACGAATTCGTGTGCTGTTGAGGATGGTGCCCCCATGAGGACAGGTACAACGCTGGGCATTCTCGCACTGGCGGTGATTCTGTCCGGAACGGCGGGGTGCGGCGCCGGCAGCAGCACTCCCCCAGCGACGGGGAACCCGACGGCTTCGACTACGTCCGTTGGACCGTCGCCGACGTCGACGACTTCAGCCGGCACGGCCACCGGCTCCGCTCCGGCGGCATCACCTGCGGCGATCACGATCAAGGATTTCGCCTATCAGACGCCCCCGTCCGTGTCCCCCGGTGCCACGGTGACGGTGACGAACACGGATACCGCCGAACACACCGTGACTGCCGACGAAGGATCGGCGTTCGATGTCGAGGTGACGAGCTCCGGAACCGCCACGTTCACCGCGCCGTCCAAACCCGGCACCTATCCCTTCCACTGCACCTACCACGTGAACATGCATGGGACGCTGACCGTCAAATGAGCGAAGGGACCCGCTCCGTGGACGTGCCACGATGGTGGTCATGCTTCATCCGCCTGAACCTCAATTGAGCTTCAACCGGAGCGAAAGCGCGCATGAGAAGACCCTCACAGGCTTCTCATGGCTGCCTCAGGTCCGCAGTCCAGCATGGAAGGTGTCCGAGACGACGAAATGATCCGGGCCCTTCTTAGGGACCCCGGCATCAGGACAAGCGGAAGAGGAGATGCTGATGACTCCCGCCCCTACCGGCGCTTCAAGCACCCTCGACCCTGCAGTCCATCAGCGGGAGATGTAACCTTGAAAACCCTAGAGAAAACTCACCACATTTTCGACGGCGCCGGCCGCTCAGGGCGGGAACCTGGGCCCTACGCTCAGCACGGAAGCCCTCAACTGCCGGGATACCGGTCCAGCAGCTGGAAGCTGCAGCAGCACCAATTCGAGCCGATACCGTCATCCTTCCTTTTCGATCAGGTGGCGGCGCTACTCCGTTACGACCCCGCCGTCCGATCCGGTGCACAGGATGCCTCACGCGCCATGACAACCGCAGCGCATCGGGTCGACTCAGCCCTCGGCAATCACCGCCGTCTGTTCAACAAGACCGCCGTGAAGGAGCTCCGTGCAGAGCTAGCATGGCTCACCGAGGCCATGACCCCACTCAGCCACTCCACGCCTGCGCAGGAACAGGCCCGGCCGAACGTCCAAGAGCCGTGGCCCAATGAAACCGCCCAGGCCTACGGACGCCGGGGCACCGCACCGGAAACCGCCTACGTTGCGGCGTACAACACGGCACTTATTGCCCTCGAATCCGACCGGTACTACCGGTTGATCGCCGATCTCCAGCTGTTTTGTTCCGCTCCGCCGGTGAGAAAGGCACGGCGTAGGAGCCCCGGCAGCAACGGACGACCCGGTGTCGTCCCGACGTGGGGAGTGGACGCTGGGCCGAGGGCTACTATGTAGCGGGTGCACCCCCGATCCGATGAATGGCATCCCTGGTCCGCTGTATCAGAGCAGGCGCCGGGCGTCTTTTTCGTCCAAGGACCGGCCTCCAACTGGATCGTGGTCCGCGACGAGTCTGGTTACATGCTCATTGACAGCGGTTATCCCTCTGACCGTGCCCTTGTCCTCGAGTCCATCCGCCATTTGTGCTTGCGTCCAGCCGACGCACGGGCCCTGCTCATCACGCACGGCCATGTCGATCACACCGGCTCCGCCGCCTACTTCTCCAGCACCTTCGGAACGCCGGTCCTGTGCGCCCCGGAAGAGCTGGCCCACGTCCAGGGCAAAGAAAAGCACCAAGTCACCTTCGGACAGGTCATCGTCCGGGCATGGCGCCCCCGCGTCCTCCGCTGGATGATTCACGTGATCAAGGCAGGGTCCCTTACGGCGAAGCCCGCGACGCAAGCTCAAGCATGGAGCACCGAGAAACTCTTGGGACTTCCCGGCCATCCGGAAGCCATCCTGATTCCGGGCCACACGCCAGGCAGCGTCTCGATCCTTCTTCCCCAAGCCGGCGCAATCGCCGTCGGGGACTCGTTTGTCAGTGGCCATCCGCTAAGCCGGAAGACGGGGCCGCAGATGCTCCACCGGATGTATCACACCGACCCCGCTGCGGCGCTGGCGGCAACGCACCGCCTGGACGGGATTAACGCCGCAGTGATACTTCCCGGCCATGGCCCCGCATTGCGCATGCCCTTGGCTGAGGCCTTGGCGGCGTTGCGAAGCCGAAGCTGAGCTCCCACTCCCGGCTCAGGGACAGGGCAAAAAACCGGTCCCGGCACCCTTCGCGAGAGGCTGGTCAAGCGAACGCGTGGAAGGCGTCCAGAAGGGGCAAGCCGGTCAGCCGGTCGAACCCCGGACCACCAACGAGCTGTCAAGCGTCACATGCGGTTCCTCGAGCTCCAGTCCTGCCATGAGCCCGCGGAGCTGCTGGCCCGCTTTGCGCCCAAGCGGCATGGCCGGCAGATGCACACTGGTCAGGCCGGGGTTGCTGGTTGCCGAATAAGGCAGGTCGTCGAAGCCTGCCACGGCCAGTTCCTGCGGAATGAGGACTCCGGCCACACGCGCTTCCTGCAGAACACCGTAGGCGTGCGTGTCGGTACCGCACACGACGGCGGTGACTCCGGAACGCTGCCACTGCGGCCAGGCCAGGGCGAACGCCTCGGCGGCCGCGCCGACATCGATCGTGGTGCTGATGATGCAGTCGGGCGGCACCGATATTCCGCGCGCCTTGGCCTCCTCGAGGAATGCGTTGCGCCGCACATCGAAGGTGGCCGTGCCTGTCACGCTGTCGACGTATGCCGCACGCGTGTGCCCTGAATCGGCCAGGTGCGTCGCCAGCTCACGTGCGCCGTGCGCGACGTCCAGGTTTACGGAGGCGGCGTAGGCCTCCAGTCCGGGTGCATCAAGCAGCACCAGGGGCCCGGCTGCAGACAGTTCTTCGAGGAAGCCGGCGTTGGGGGCATCCACCAGGAGGCCGGCGGGCCGGAGCGCCATGAGCTTCCGGACGTCCTCGGCCTGGGGAAACTCGCCGGCGTCGGTGACGGACAGCAGCAGCTGGTAGTCGGCGCCAAGGGTCTCCCGGACCCCGGCGATCACCTTGGCGAAAAAGGGGTTGGAGATGTCCGGCGCCACCAGGATGACGATCGAACTCACGCCTTTGGCCAGCGAGCTCCCAATGCCGTCCACCACATAGCCCAGCTCGGAGATGGCCTCCCGCACGCGCGAAATGTTGTCCTCGGACACGCGCCCCCGGGTTTTCCCGTTGGCCACCAGGGACACCGTGGCGGTGGAAACGCCGGCGCGCTGGGCCACCATCGCCGCCGTGACGCGGGGTGCCCTGCCGCTGGGCCGGTCGATGGTGTCCATGTATCGATCGTAGCCAAGGTTTCACGGTTCAGGCATCACTTGGCATCAAGCGCTTGACGAAATTCACGTTAAGCGCTTGACGTATGGCAGTGAACGATGTCAGAATTCCTGTGAATGCTTAGCGCCCTGCTTGGGCGAGGCACCCAATCCCCACGCGGCAAAGCACCAAAAAGGTTCAGCCCGCCGTCGGACTCGGTTGCCCGGCACCGGCAGGCCCCAATGACGTGGAGACAACAATGGAAACCCAGCCCATAACACCGGCGCGCAAGAAGATCATTCTTGACTGCGACCCTGGACATGACGACGCCGTGGCATTGCTGCTGGCTCACGGCAACCCGGATATCGAACTGCTCGCCGTCACCACCGTGGTGGGCAATCAGACCCTGGAAAAGGTCACCCGCAACGCACTCTCGATAGGCACGATTGCGGGCATCACCGGCGTTCCGTTCGCCGCAGGCTGCGACCGCCCCTTGGTCCGCACCATCGAAACCGCCCCCAGCATCCACGGCGAGACCGGCATGGACGGCCCCGACCAGCCCCAGTCCACCATCGACCTGGACCCGCGCCACGCCGTCGACCTGATCATCGAAACCGTGATGGCGCATGAGCCGGGCACGGTCACCCTGGTCCCCACCGCCGGACTGACCAACATCGCCATGGCGGTCCGGAAGGAACCGCGCATCGTGGAGCGCGTCAAGGAAGTTGTCCTCATGGGCGGCGGTTACCACGTGGGCAATTGGAGTGCCGTGGCTGAATTCAACATCATCATCGACCCCGAAGCCGCACACATCGTGTTCAACGAAAAGTGGCCGGTGGTGATGGTTGGCCTCGACCTCACGCACCAGGCGTTGGCCACCCCGGAGATTGTCGACCGGATCGCAGCCATCGGCACCAAGCCGGCCAGGTTCGTCATGGAACTGATGGAGTTCTTCACCAAGGCCTACAAGGACGCGCAGGGCTTCGACTACCCGCCCGTCCACGATCCGTGCGCAGTGGCCTACGTCATTGACCCCACCGTGATGTCCACCCGCAAGGTCCCGGTGGACATTGAGTTGCAGGGCAAGCTGACGCTCGGCATGACCGTCGCCGACTTCCGCGTGCCGGCCCCGGACGACTGCCACACGTCCGTTGCCGTGGACCTTGACCATAAGAAGTTCTGGGATCTCGTCACAGACGCGATCGTCCGGATCGGAGAGCCCGACGGCGGCGCTCCGGCCACCCTGGCAGGCGACGTCACCGCTTCAGGTGCCGTTACCGCAGGTGTCATTGCAGGAGGGGCCAAGTAAATGACCACCCTCATCTCCGACACCAAGTCCACCCGCGGCAACGTCACCGCGCTCGTGGTCGCATTGCTGGCCGCCTGCGTGGCCTTCCAGCTCAACGCCTCCATGCTCAGCCCGGCACTGGTCACGATGGGCAACGAGCTTCACACGGATCAGGCCGTCATCGGGCTGTCCCAAACCTGGTTCTTCACGGCCGCGGCCTTGTTCTCGCTCTTCCTGCCGCGCCTCAGTGACATCGTGGGGCGAAAGAAGATCCTTCTGGGCATGATGCTGCTGATGGCCGCGGGCTCGGTCATCGCCGCCCTCGCTCCCGACGTCACGTGGCTCTTCGTGGGCCGCATCATCCAGGGCGTCAGTGGCCCGACCGTCCCCCTTTGCCTCATCATGCTCCGCTCTGCGGTCAGCAACCCGCGTAAATACGGTGCCCTCATGGGCCTCATCACTGCGGTCAACGGCGGCGTGGCCGGCGTTGACTCGTTTGTTGGCGGCTACTTTGCCGAGCACTTCGGTTTCCGCAGCATTTTCTGGCTCATGGTTGTCCTGGCTGTTGCCGCGACGGTTCTGATTGCCGTCCTGGCCGGCGAGAGCAAGCCGGCTGCAGGCACCACCATGGACTGGCTGGGCGTATTCTTCATCGTGATCGCGGTGGGAGCACTCCTGACTGCACTGAACGAAGGCTCCAGGCTCGCTGCGGCCTTCTCTGCGGGTACCTTGATACTCGCCATCGGCCTGGTCGTGGTGGCCGCCGTCGCGTTCTTCGCGTTCTGGATGGTGGAGAAACGTGCCAAGTCGCCCATGGTGGAAACTGCGCACCTTCGCCAGCGCTCAACCTGGGCACCGCTGCTCACCACCACGCTCACCATGACCGGAATTTTCGCCGTCATCAACGGCATCGTCCCGGCATACGTTCAGGCAGCCGACCCGGGCTTCGGCGTCGGCCCCACCGAAATGGCCCTGCTCATCCTCACGCCGTACGCCCTCCTGGGCTGGATCTTCGGTCCGATCAGCGGCCGTCTGGCTCCCGTCCTGGGCTACACGAAGGTCCTGCGCATCGGGCTGCTGGGCAGCCTCGCTGCCCTGGCGATCATCGCGTTCCTCGGCCTGAACAACCTGCCGATGATGATGCTGGGCACGGCTTTGCTGGGGATCATGTACGCCGGTACGGCCAACATCATGCTGAACGGGCTTGGCGTGGTTCTCTCGCCGCACGGCAATCCCGGCTTCCTGCCTGGCATGAACGCCGGCGCCTTCAACCTCGGCGCGGGGCTGAGCTTCCTGGTCCTCCCGGCAGTCCTGGTCGCGACATCGTCCGTGGGGGACGCGAGGGCGTCATACCTGACCGTTGTGGTCGTGGGCCTTGCCATCACCACGGCAGCCTTCGCCGCGTCCCTTCTGATCCCCAAGCCCGCCGACGCCGAGGTCACCGAATGAGCACACAAGCCAGCGGGCGCGCGGCGTCCAGGATCGTCGTCGTTGGTTCCCTCAACGCCGACCTCACCATCTACTGCGACCGTCTCCCCCAGCCGGGCGAGACGGTCCACGGGAACAGCTTCGCCGTCAATCCGGGCGGCAAAAGCGCCAACCAGGCGGTGGCTGCCAGCAAACTGGGCGGCCAGGTCAGCCTGGTGGGCGCCATTGGCGACGACCCGAACGGCGCCATGCTCCTTGAGTCGACGGCACGAGCCGGGGTGGACGTCTCGCGCGTCCGCCGCGCGGCCGATGCCGCCACCGGCGTCGCCGTCATCTCGGTCGATGCCGTCGGCGAGAACAGCATCATCATCTCGGCCGGCGCCAACGGCACCCTGACCTCGGCAGACGTCCAGGGCGCCGCGGACGTTTTCAACGACGCCGCAGTGGTCTGCCTCTGCCTGGAGGTCGGCCTCGACACTGTTGCGGCCGCCGCCCAGGCAGGTCACGACGCCGGCGCAACGGTTCTGCTGAACCTCTCTCCCTATGCCGAGGTACCGGGAGCTCTTGTCGGGTTGACCGATGTGTTGCTGGTGAATGCGCATGAGGCTTCCTTGTTCCTGGGGAAGGAGGCTATGCCCGGTTCCAACCTGGACGCGGCTGAATGGGAGCCGGTTCGCAAGCAGTTTGCTGACCGTGGCTTGCAGCGGGTACTGGTGACGCTGGGTGCCCACGGTTCCGTCGTGCTGGATTCCCTAGCCGCCTGCACACAACAAATCACGCTCATCCCGCCTACCAAGGTCGTAGCCGTTGACACCACCGGAGCCGGCGACGCTTTCACGGGCGCAGTAGCAGCGCGGCTGGCAGGCGGGGAATCATTGGCCGAGGCGGCCGCGTTTGCCTCCGTTGCTGCGGCCTTGGCCGCCACCAAGAAGGGCACCCAGGCCGCCTATCCGGACACCGCTGAGGTAGAGCTCCGGCGCGGCAGCCACGCCCGCAGGAGCTGATGCTCCGCCTCTGTACAAATGGCCTGGGCCGTGACTGGACCAGAGATCCCTACACCTCCGTTCGTCGGAGCAGCCGCTCCCTCTGCTCCGGGTCCAGGGCCGCAGCACACGCAGCAGCGGCCAGGCCGAACGCGCCGTCAATGACAGCCTTATCCGCACCCGCCGAAGCGCCGAAGGCGGCGAACTCTGCGGTGTGGTGTGCGGCGCCCCGCACGTCGTAGCGGATCATGGGGTGAATGCTCGGCACGAGCTGCGACACGTTTCCCATGTCCGTGGAGGCCACTGGCTGGGCGTTGAATGCAACTTCCCTGCCCTTGACCGTCATAGCCGCCCGGTAGGCCTCTGACAGGAACGCGTCCTGACGGAGTTCTGCGTAGTCGTTGCCCGTGGGTGTGACCTGAAGGGTGCTGCCGCTCGCATGGGCACCGGCTTCAAGGCAGCGCCTCACCTTGTCCTGGATCAGCCGCAGGTTGTCGATGCTGGCGGCCCGCATTTCAATGTTGGCCCGGGCCCGCTCTGGGATGACATTGACGGCGCTCCCGCCTTCCGTCACGATCAGCGAAACGATCGAACCATAAGGGAGTTGCTGCCGGGCCAGGGCAATGGCGGTCTGCGCGACTACGAGCGCATCGAGGGCATTGACACCTTCCGAAGGAGCCGCGGCGGCATGGGCGGGACGACCCTCGAAAAGCACGTCCCACATGCACATGGCCAAGGACGAACCACCCACCACGTCCGTTGCCGCAGCGTGCGCCATCATGGCCAGCGATACGTCGCCATAGAAGCCCTCGTCTATCAAGTCCACTTTGCCGCCGGTGGTCTCTTCCGCGGGCGTTCCGAGCACTTTGACGGTGAGGCCCAGTTCGTCGGCCACGGCCGCCAGCGCCAGCGCTGCCCCCACCGCGCTGGCCGCGTTCACGTTGTGCCCGCAGGCATGACCGATGGCGGGCAACGCGTCGTACTCAACGCAGAGTGCCACCACAAGCTCGCCGGATCCGAAACGCGCGCTGAATGCCGTGGGCTGCGCAGGCTGCGGGGCATCGAAGCTGAACCCGGCCATCCGCAGTACACGCCTCACGCGCTTGGCAGCACGGAATTCGTGGGCACCAAGCTCCGGATCCGCATGGATGGCGTGGCTCAGATCCAGGATCTCCGGCTTCCGGCGCTTCACGGCGGCCTCGAGGGCGGTTTCGATGTCGCCCCGGGATACGGGAACGACGGCGGCCCCTCGCCTGTCGCTGTTAAGTCCAGTGGTCATGACGCCACCCCGGCAGGCTGGCGCTTGGGGTAGCGTGCACTCGCGGCGGCGGCGATCAAAGCCGCCGCTGCCAGGGCACCCCAGATGGACAATAGTCCGGTTTCTGTGATGTGCCCGGACTCGGCCGAGGCTGAGGAGATCAGCTTGACCACCGCAGCCCCCACCGCGATGCCGACGGACAATGCCAACTCATTGAGCCCGGCCGCCGTCGAGGTCTCCCCCACAGGGACGCCTTCGACGGACAGCGCACGGGTTCCCGCCTGGTACATCCCCAGGCTCAGGTTGAACATGGCGAAGCCGACGCAGTAGCCCGGGAGCGATCCGTGGGCCACCACCATCACCAGGAAGCCACCGGCCAGCAGGACACCGGCGAAGACGAGGGTGGCGCGTTCGCCGAACTTCCTGAGCGCCTTGGCCGTCAGCAGTGAGGAAGCCAGGGAAAGAACCGAGGCCAATGCAAGGACAATCGCTATCGTCAGCGGGCTCAGGCCGAATCCGTAACCGGTCTTGTCCGGGTTGGAATGCAGGAAAATGCCGTTGGTACCGAAGTAGCTGATGGACGCGAAGCCGAAGAAAAATGTGGCGAGCGAGACGGTGCGGATCCGCGGATTCACCAGCATCCGCAGGTCCATAAACCTGCGGCCCTCGGTGGCGCTGAAGTCCCGCTTGGCCCAGTACGCCAGCAGGGCAATCCCTGCCACGCCGGCCGCCGGAGTCCTGGCGTCGAGCCAACCCCATTCAGGCGCCATCGAGAGCGCAACGACAAAACCAATCAGCCCGAGCGAGCAAGCCGCGAGCGGCGCCAGGGCGATGCCCTCACGCGTCGGGATCCCGGCGTCGGGCAGTACGAACGAGCACGCGAAGGCGACCACGGCGAACGGTACCGCCACCCAGAAGCCGAGCGTCGGGTCGGTGACACCGATGATGCCGCCGAACAGCCCGCCGGCTCCCACCATGATCATCAGCATGCCGATCATGACGCTCACGCCGGTACGCGTGTGGGCCGGGGCGCTGACCCGCAGGATTCCCATCATGAGTGGAATGAAGCCCACCACACAGGTGAGCATGACCACGCCCGCCGTCACAGTCCACAGCGACGGCCAGAGCGCCATTTGAAGCACGCCGACCGTCACAACACCGGTGGACCAGCGCAGCACCAGCCGGTATCCGTAGCTGTCGCCGAGCCTTGAAATGATCGGCGTGAGGACGGCAAAGCTGACATTGGAGATGAGGAAGATGCCGTTGATGGTGGGGTCGTCAATTTCGAAGACGGGTCCCAGCGCGGGCAGGATGGGATTCAGGTATCCCTGTGTGACCCCGCTGAGCGACTCAATGAGTGCCATTGCCAGGATCACTCCCGCAATGGTCCTGCGCGTTGTGACTGCCACCGCAGGAGGTGCTGTCTTGCTTGCCATATGATTCCTTGTGGTCCAGGGCGTATTCGCCAGTGGTGATGCGAGTCACAACGCTATGCCTCCCGTTTACACTGACTTTGAGATTGTTCGAAACCCACTTGAGGCCCAGCGAGGGTGAGGCGCTCATCGAGCGCCTGTTCGCCCAGCCGGCGTTCGGCACTGTCTCGCTGGTCACTGGCTCGCACGACCTCTTTGTGGACTGCTTTGCGTCCAGCCACGACGAACTGATGGACTTAGTCACCGGTTCGTTTCCGGGGTTGCCTGGCGTCACGCATCGCGAGGTTGTTTTCGTCACAAAGCTGTACCGGCAAGCATCAGAATGGCGCAGCGGGACGCTGGAACCTGCACGCGCCCGGCTCGTGTCGGCGGAACCACTGCCTGAGCAGCCCGCGTACTCTCCGGACCGGCTGGATGCGGCACTGTTGGAAGAGCTCGCCAATGATGGGCGGGCCAGTTGGGCGGAGCTGGGTGCCGCATGCGGCGTCTCGCCCCAAACAGCACGACGACGCGTGGAACGGTTCCTGGCCACAGGTTACATAGCGCTGCGCTGCGATACGTCGACGGCGGCCCAACAGGGACTGCGGGAAGTCACCTTGGTTCTGAACGTCCCCGCGCACCACGTTGACGACGTCGGCCGCTACTTCGCGGCACTCAGCGACTGCCGCCTCAGCGCTCAAGTTCTCGGCGCGCAGAATCTGCTGGTTACCCTGTGGGTCCGTGACTACCTGGAGGTCCAGGCCTACGAGCGCGAACTGGCCGATCGGGCTCCAGGAAGTGCAGTCATCTCCCGACAGGCCGTCGTGCGGACATTCAAGCGCATGGGCCACGTCCTGGATGAATCAGGCTGCAGCCGCAGCGTGGTGCCGCTGCCGCTGTGGACGGAAGGTCTTTAAGGCGGACCAACTCGAGTTGATTCCCCCGTCACTTGCTGCCGCCGCCCGGCGGACCGCTGAGCACGGTGGGGACGTACTCGAGCAGCTGGAGCCGGCCGTCGAAGGTCCGGCTGTCCACCATCTCGAGCGAAATGTCCGGATAGCCGTCGTAGATCCGCTCCCGCCCGGTGCGCCCCGTGATCACCGGGAAGACGACCACCCGGAACCTGTCCACGAGGCCAGCGGCCAGCATCGACCGGGAGAGGCTGAGGCTGCCGAGGGTGCTCAAGGGCCCGGCACCGGCCCGTTTCATCTCCGTCACGGCCTCCACCGCGTCACCGGTGACCAGCTTCGAGTTCGGCCACGTCAGGGGACCCTGCAAGGTGGAAGAGAAGACGACCTTCGGCACGGCGGCAAGGCCAGTCAAGGCGGTGCCCTCATCCTTGGAGAACCCGGAGCCCCCGGCCGCCGCCTCCTGTGACATGCCGGACATCAGCCGATATGTGTTCGCCCCGAGAATGAAGGTGTAGTCCTTCTCCCCCTCCTGCTCGAGCCAAGCCAGGTATTCCGGCCCCTCCAGGCCCCACCAGCCGGGCCACCCCTCGGCCGAGGCATACCCATCCAGGGAAATGATCAGGTCGACCATCAGTTCCGCTGATGGCGCCTCCGCAGTTGTCTCGCCCATGGCCGGCTCCTCGATCTGATCGACGTCAATGTCCGCTGGGCCCCGGCCAGGACGGCCGGTTCCCGTCCGGGTCTAACCAAGCCAGGCCGAGTCCCTCACGGACACCACGCTGTCCAGGTGCGTCCTCGACGCGCCCGTGCCGGTAATGCTATCCCTGCAGCGATCAGACGTTCAAGAGACCGCGTTGACCCAGGGAAGGTCTGTGGAGCGCCACGGACAGGCTGCCCACGCGATCCCCGCCCAAGAGCACCATCCTCGGGCGGAACTGACGAGTCAGGACTGCGGCTTCCGCAGGAACCGGGCCCGGACAGCGAAGGACCCCGCAGCACGAGTCAGCGATGCGGGGTCCTTCTAGGTCAATGCCTCTGCGAATGGGGGAACGCGGAGACACTGCAACCAAATTATCGTCAGTAGGCTTAGTTTCCAAATCGCGGGCGCCGCTCCCCCGGTTTGCCGTCGCAACGGACACCCCTACGGCGGTGTATTCGCCCAAGTTGTGCAACGCTGGTTGCATGGATCTGAAAGTGTCGCCCGCGCTTATGATTCCCGCGTCGGAACTGCGCTGGCGGTTCTCGCGTTCGTCCGGGCCAGGCGGTCAACATGTCAACACCTCGGACAGCCGCGTCGAGCTCTCGTGGGACGTCGGCAACTCTGTGGCGCTGTCTGACGACAAACGGCAGCTGCTGGTCACACGTCTCGGGCGACGACTCATCGCCGGCGTGATCACCGTGACCGCATCCGAGCAGCGCTCTCAGCTGCGCAATCGCGAGATCGCCCTGGCCAAGCTCTCAGACCTCGTGGCAGAGGGTCTTGCTCCAGGAGCGGCCCTCCGCCGGGCAACAAAACCCACCCGGGGCTCGAACCGTCGGCGCCTCGCTGCAAAGGAACAGCGTGCGGCGACGAAACGGCAACGACAGCGGCCGTCCGCCGAATAGCACCGTCCAGTTCACAATTTCGGCCACGGGGGCAGCGGGAGCGTGTTACCAGGAGCCCTAAGCCTTACGGGAACGCAAGCACCTTGACCGGCCACCGGCCTGAGTCCAATATTGAGTCACCGCACCTGAGGAGCCGAGCCGGCGGGCCCGCGGAGGTGATATGCGGACCGCCAATACGCACACACCTGCTTGTTGGCCAAGCTCTCCCCTGAGCTCTTCGATAGGAATCCCCAATGGCAATCGTTCAGGCAATTGAGTACGTCGGAGACATCGCTGCTGCCGTCGATGAAACCGCAAAGAAGGTTGCTTCGGCCGCGCAAGAGGTTGAAAAGACATTGAAGGCGGTCTACGAGGCGGTCGACACCGATGACACGGTCGCGATACGCATGGCGAACTTGACGAACTACTCGTTCCTACTGACGAAAGAAGCGCACAAGCAAGGCAAATGGGCGGACGACCCAGGTCTCGGGCACAATGTCCTACCCCCTGCCCAGATTGACGCGTGGCAGCTGGCCGGATGTTTGACAAAGGATTCCGGCCTACTGACTGGCACAAAGGGAAAGCTCCACTACACAACTGAAGTCGGGGGCGACAAGCATTTCGGAGTTTTCCACTGGGACAACCCTGGGCCAGTCTCGCTCCAACGGAATGACGCGTGGGCTGTATCGGGCAAGCTGGATTTCGAGAACGGGAAGCTCGTCATCACCTGGCCTCCGACTTTGGACTCGGACGTCATTAAGGTGATGGCTTTTATCTCACCGGAGAACAAGGCGCGTGCCCTATACGTGATTGTTAGCACCGACCTATCGCCGGAGGCAGAAGAACATCTCACATCGAAGCTCCAATTGGTAAATTGAGCGCCGTGACTGGCCAGCCTGGTCTATGTCTGGGGACAGGGCTGGATTCCCTGCTTAACGTTGCTTAACGGTTTGGGCTTCAGCGCCGCCCGGACAGCGGGCAGCACCTCGGTCGCCAGCAGCCCGATGGAGCGCAGGGTCGCCGCCTGCGACAAGCCGCCCAGACCGACCTGCGCGAGGAAGCGAGTATGGCCCAGAATCTCGTGCTCCCAAAGGATCTTGTCGATGATTTCGGCCGGGCTGCCAGCGAATAGCGCGCCGCGCGGGCCCGCCCAGGCCTCGAAGCCTGCACGATCGAGCCGCCCCCTGCGCGGCATGTTCTGGCCGATGTATGACGAATAGTGCGGGAAGAACGTGTCCTTCGCTCCCTGCGAGGTCTCCTCGACGTAGAAGTGCGAGGTCACTCCGATCTGACCAGGCATCTGGCCTGCCTCTGCGGCGGAGCGCCGATACAGTTCGGCCAGGGGTGCGAACCGCTCCGGTCCGCCGAGGATCGCCAGGTACAACGGCAGCCCCAGCTTTCCGGCACGCACCGCCGAGGCAGGCGTCCCGCCGACCGCAGCCCAGATCGGCAGAGCTGCCTGGGCCGGTCGCGGCCAGATTCCTGCATCTTTCAGCGGCGGACGGGTGGTTCCGTTCCAGGTGACGGGGTTTTCGTCGCGGATCCGCAGCAGCAGCTCGAGCCGGTCCTCGAAGTACTCGTCGTAGCGCTCCAGCGGCTGGCCGAAGAGCGGGAAGGATTCCAGATAGGCGCCGCGTCCGGCGGTGATTTCGGCGCGTCCGGCGCTGATGAGATCGAGCGTCGCGAAGTCTTCGAAGACGCGGACGGGATCGGCGCTTGAGAGTACGGTGACTGTGCTGGTCAGGCGGATTCGCGTGGTCTGCGCGGCCGCTGCGGCCAGCAGGACCGGGGGCGAGGACACCGCGAAATCCTCCCGGTGGTGCTCGCCGACGCCGAAGACATCCAGCCCGGCCTGGTCGGCGACCCGCGCCCATTCAAGGATGTCGCGGGTGCGCGCACCGGCATCCATCGGCTTTCCCTCGGCGTTGCGGGTGAGCTCGCCGAAGGTGAAGATGCCGATCTCGAACGGGGTGGCGGCGCTCATGCTCGGGCCACCGCCTGGGGACCGACCTCGGCGGCGAGGAAGTCACGCACGTCGTCAAGCTCGGTTGCGTTGATGCCATGAGCCAGTCCCGGATAGACCCGCTCGATCAGCGAGGTGTGCTGTGGAAGGTACTCGCTGCTGCGCGTGATCGCCACGGGGGCGATGACCCTGTCTTCGGAGCCTCGGCCCCAGAACAGGCTCGGGCGACTGCCGCGCAGCGTCTCGTCGCCCGGCTGTGGTGCGCCCAGCACGAATCCGCCCAGCACGACGGGGGCCACCACCCGTTCGGGCCGCGCGCGCAGCAGCTGGCTTGCCATGAGCCCTCCCTGCGAGAACCCGATGGGCACGAGGCGGGTGCCGGGGTCCACGTTTGTCTCGACCCAGGCCCAGATGGCGTCGGTTGCTTTCTCCACCGGCCCGGACTCGGGGTTTCCGGGCGTGGTGATCGAGAACCATGCCGCCCCGCCGTTGCCGAGCTCAATCGGTGCCCGCAGGGATGCCCAGGGCAGGTTCAGCCCAAGCACCGGCGCCAGCGAGCCCAAATCGTGCTCGTTGGAGCCGAATCCATGCAGAAAGAGTGCGACCGCTTCGGGAACCGGATTGGTGGTCCAGCCGTGCGAGCGCACGTCGCGCAGTGTGGTGTTCATTCTGAGGATCAGCTCCTGGGGCTAAGGGGATCCGGAATCGGCGTGCGGCTCGGGCGCCGCCCGGATCCGCGGGAGGTATGGAACGAACGGCCATCACCGGCCACAGGCACGGTAGCGGGCAGTTGACCGCCTTCAACGATACACCCGATTACTTGCAGCTTCAACTAAATGAACCGGATCGGACGGCTGTCCAGGTTGTCCGCAACCACGGGGCAAGCAGTCTGCCGGCATCGAGCCCCATGCCATGCGATTAGAGATAATCGCTGGCTCGCTCGCGGGCAATTTCCAGGAGCGTGGTGTGGAATGCGACCTCTGACGGGGCGTAGACCTTGTCTTGGCGTTGGGCCAGCAATACCCGTCGCAGTGGGGCGGCAGGACCGAGACTGAGCACCTTGACGTCAGGGTGCTGGAGGGCCACGGCAGTTTTGGGCACCATGGCCACGCCCATTCCAACGCTGACCATGGCCTGTGCCTCTTGGTAATCGTTGGCCAGGAAGCCAATGGTCGGCTCGAACCCGGCATCGTGGGCGGAACGTTGAAGGACCTCCACCACCGGGTGGGCCTCCGCGCGAACTATCCACGACTCCTTTCGCAGGTCCTCCATCTTCACCTCATCCCGGTCGGCGAGTGGGTGCCCGCGGGCTACCAGGATTACAGTGCTTTCCTGGAAGACTTCCGTTACCCGGATGGAATCGTCTTGGAACCGATTCCAGGAATAGTCCCAGAGCAGGCACAGTCCGGTGACTCCTGCCTCGAGGTCCGACACAAGTTCGTCAAAGCGCGCGCTGCGCACCGAGAGTCCGATTGCCGGGTATCTCTTCTTAAAGGCGCGGATAACAACGGGCAGGAAAGACCCTGCCAACGTCGGAAACGTACCGACGGTCAAAGAGCCGCGTCTGAGACCGGCGATCTGGTCCAGGTCGGACTGTGCCGCCCGCATCTGCCCAACGATCTTGCGGGCGTGCCCAGCCAGCACCTGGCCAGCCTCGGTAGGCACAACCCCACGGGAGCGGCGGTTGAGCAGCGGCTGCCCCACCTCCTGTTCGAGTTTCCGCAGCTGCTGGGAAACTGCCGACGGGGTGTACATCATCAACTCAGCCGCAGCAGTAATCGATCCCTGCTCGACGACCTCCACCAGCAGGGCCAAACGACGGATGTCGAACAAATTGTGTCCTTCATCGTTAAGCAATGGTTCACCCTTCTGTTCGTTTAGTTCATTCTATGCAATCACGAGGAAATCTGCGTGACAGCGGGGACACATCTCGTCCAAGAAGGGCCGGAAAATGGAACTTTGGGCGTTGAATGCCAATGAGTTAAGTATCTCTACATCCCCCCTCAAAAATTGAACATTGTCTTCATTTGTGATCCGGCTCATTCTTTTATCAGGCCCCTGACCAAAGCGCGGCACGGAGAGATGTAGGAAACACGATGAAGATAGAAGCTGAATGGATGCGCGGAGGCACCAGCAAGTGCTGGGTCTTCGAAACGGAGCACCTGGACGAAACCCGCACCAGCTTGGACGATCTGCTTCCCCGGCTGTTCGGAAGTCCCGACCCCAGACAGATTGACGGTGTCGGCGGAGCAACTTCGACAACCAGCAAAGCGATGATCCTTCGTCGTCCGTCCGACAAGGATGTTGACGTCGAGTTCACCTTCGCTCAGGTCGGCATCGAAGAGGCGGCAGTGGACTGGGGGAGCAACTGCGGGAACTGCTCCGCGGTTGTCGGCCTTTACGCGATCGAAAAGGGATGGGTGATTCCCCACGGAGACGTCACCCGGATCGTCACCCGCAACACCAACACCGGCCAGATCATCGTCCAGCGGGTCGCCACTCCCGCAGGGGCCCTGCCCATCGTTCCGGAAGCTCAGATGCCCGGGGTTGCGTTTCCCGGCTACCGGGTCGGTCTCGGCTTCCAGGATCCAGCGGGCAAGACCACAGGAGAATTGCTGCCCACCGGTGCAGCGACAGACACGATAACCGCTGGTGGAACACGCTGGACTGTTTCAATGGTCGACGCCGGAGCGCCGGTTGTGATGGTCCGTGCTGAAGAGCTCGGCCTGGATCCCGCCCGGTACGACAGCTGGGTCGCCGGGGTGGAATTGCAGCTGGAAACTTTGGAGCATATCCGTCGACAGGCCGCCGTCCGGATGGGGCTGGTACAAACAACGGCAGAAGCTGCCCGAGCCATCCCCAAGCTCGCGATTGTCGCCTCCCCTACCCAGCCGGACGCGGACAGCGACGTCAACGTCATGATGCTCTCGATGGGCAAGCCCCACCCGGCGCTGGCCATCACCGGCAGCATCGCCTTGACCCTCGCCGCCGGCACCCCGGGCACCGTACTAAACAGCATCACGGGCGACACTCCGCGGCCCACGCTGAGACTACGCACTCCTGCAGGGGTGATCGAGACCTGGAGCGAGGAGCGCGACGGGACCCTGCTGGTCGGCGTCGACCGAACGGCCCGCACCATTGCCACCACCATCATCCACCTCCCGGAGGCTCTCGGCAGCGCTGCCGAAGCCTCACTAGCATCAGCCACTCAATGAGGAGCCACCGATCATGACTAAGACTATTTACGAGCCTGCTCCCGAGGCAGAGAGCAGAATCCGGGAAGACCGTCCCAAGCGCCCCAACCGTCGCCGCCGTATCCTGCTGATATCGGTAGCCGCGATCGCGATCCTCGGTCTGGTTGCCCTCGTGTTCGGGGGAGCCATTTTCAACCCCGCGGCCACCCCGGAATCGGAGTCGCCCATGACCGCTACCCAGATCATCCCGCTCGTCATACTTGTCGTGATGTTCGTCGTCGCCACGAAATGGCCACTGAACATCGGGGTGATGGGGCTGGTGGCGTCGTTCGGCGTCGGCTACTTCATGCTCGGAATGAGCGACAAGGAGATCCTTCAGGAATTCCCGGCCAGCATCGTTCTGACGATCATCGGCGTCACCTACTTCTTCAGCATGGCCCAGCGGAACGGGACCATCGACATCATCGTGCAGACCTGTGTGCGCCTCGTCAGGGGCAAGACACTGCTGCTCCCATGGGTGTTCTTTCTTATGGCTGCTGCGCTGACCTCTTTAGGCACCTTCTCCCCCGCCGCCGTCGCACTTCTCGCACCTGCAGCCATCGGCTTCGCCTACGAATCGCGCATTCACCCCGTACTCATGGGCGCGTTCATCATCAACGGAGCCCACGCGGGCGGGTTCTCCCCACTGTCCGTTGCCGGCGTGCTGGTACACGACATCGCGCTGAAAAACGGCTTCCCCATCTCCCAGGGCGGACTCTTTGCCGCCAGCTTCGCCCTCAATCTCATCCTTTCGGCCCTGACGGTCGTACTGTTTGCCCTTCTGGGCAAACTGCGCGACGGTGAAGGCACCCAGCATGTCGACGCTGACGCGCCCCGCACCACGCGTCCGCACGGCCAGCAAATCCTCACGCTGGTGCTGATCGCTGCGATGCTCGTCTGCACCCTGGGCTTCCACATGCCGATCGGCTTTGTCGCCCTCTCCGCCGGCCTCCTCCTGGCACTGATCAACATCAAAGAACACCGGACCTTCATCAGCGGCATCTCCTGGTCTACCGTCCTGCTGGTGGCCGGCATGATCACCTACGTCTCACTGCTCCAGCACGTCGGCGTCATCGACACCCTCGCCCAACAAGCCCTCGCCCTGGGTGCGCCCCTGCTGATCGCTCTGGTCCTTTGCTACGTGATTGGCGTCGGCTCAGCCTTCGCCTCCTCCACGGCATTGCTGACCGCATTCATCCCCCTGGCCGGTCCCCTCTTGGCGTCCAGTTCGCTGAGCGCTTCGGGAACCGTCGCCGCGCTCGCAATCGCCGCGACAGTGGTGGATGTCTCTCCCTTCTCCACCGACGGTGCCCTCGTTGTCGCCAACGCCCGGGAGAACGACCGCCAACGCGTCTACAAGCAGCTGATGATGTACGCGGGTGGAGTGGTCCTGGTTGCCCCCGCGCTGGCATGGGCCCTGTTGGTTCCGACTGGAATCATGTGACCCGTGCACCAACTCAATTGATACCGCAACGACCTCTCTTCCTAGGACACTTTCGCGTGCCATAGTCTGGGCACGCCAGCCTGCGGCCGAAGGCGGGAAGCACACGACGCTTAGAAGGGATCGACCATGCTGATCTGCGCAACCTGCGGTGTCGAACGCGACGAACCTGCCCCCGGGGTCTGCCCGATCTGCAGCGATGAGCGGCAGTATGTGGCCCAAGGACGGACAAAAGTGGCTCACGCTGGACGGGCTGGCGCAGGAGGGCCAGCAGACATTGTTGAAGCAGAATGAGCCGGGACTTGTCGGGATCGAGACGGAGCCAAAAGTTGGGATCGGCCAGACCGCTCAGCTTGTGGTGACACAGGAGGGTTCGCTGCTGTGGGATCCGGTCGGATATGTCGATGACAACGCTGTGCAGGCAGCGCTCGAGCGCGGCCCGGTTCTGGCGATCGCCGCTAGCCATCCGCACATGTTCGGTGTGCAGGTCGAATGGTCGCATCGGCTCGGTGGCGTCCCTGTACTTGTGGCGGACGCAGACCGGCGATGGCTGGGGCGCAACGATCCGGTCATCGAATACTGGTCCGGCAGTCAAACCATCGCCGAAGGGTTGACACTGCACCAAACCGGAGGGCACTTCCCGGGCAGCGCGGTGGTGCACTGGGCTGCAGGAGCGGGCGGCAGAGGAGTTCTGCTGACCGGTGACAGCGTGTTTCCGAACCCAGACCGTCGCTCCATCGCATTCATGCGCAGCTACCCGAATCGCTTGCCGCTTTCCGGCGCAGTGGCGTTGCGAATCGCCGCGCAGCTGGAAGAGCTCAACTTCGACCGGATCTACGGCAACTTCAACAATGTAATCGCGTCGGTAGCCAAGGCCGTTCTGCACGATTCCGCCCAACGGCACGCTGCGTGGGCGCGAGGAGACTTCGACCATTTGACCTGAACCGTCCATTTCCCCTTGAGCGTTAGTTTGGGATCGAAGGCGGCGGAGGACTCAAATCTCTCGTGCGGCACAGCGATTGGATCCCGTCACACATCGCCAGCGAATTGGGCCGGCGGGTTTTTGGTTGTCGGCGCATTGGGTTCGATGTTCATGATTTCCTTACTTGCTGGTGTTTCCGCCAGCGGTGAGCACGGCTACCGTGATGAGGCTGCGACCAGTTCCGAGGACTGTCAGTCGTATGTTTCGACGCCGGTCAGGCGTTGTTCTTCGACATCAAGCCTGGTCTGAAGTCGCCGGGCGACGCTGTCATCGACCGTGCCAGCGAGGCGGAGCCCCAGAAGTGCTTCGCGTTTCCTGTCGAGTAGGGCTCGGCGGAGCGTGATTTCTTCCTGATGTGGTTGCATGGTGGTCTCGGGAACGGAACCACCTTTCAGAGCCTGTATGACCGACAGATGGGATCGATATTCGTCCGCGACGCGGCCGTGGACTTCTGCGCTGGTCCTGAGTTCGTGGGCGAGTTCGTCAACGGCGGAGACGGCGGCGGCAGCAATGCCCAGTTCGGCCAGGCGGAGTTCCTCCTCTTCAGGTTCATCGGGAAGCTTGGCCCAGCGGACTACGGCGGGCAGCAGAGGGCCTTGGACGAGCATGGTCAGCACTATGACGGCGGCGCTGATGAAGATGATGTCCTCGCGTCCAGAGAGCGGGGTGCCGTCATTAAGTGCCGATGGCACGGACAGCGCGATAGCGAGGGAAACCGCCCCGCGGAAGCCAGCAATGGAGCTCACGACCCGGGCCCGGTAGGTCATCCGGCGCGGGCGTTGGGAGGGGCGCCTGTCCAGAATTCGGATGACGGCGACGCTCACGGTCTGGAACACGAACCGGATGATGATGAGAACCAGCCAAACGGCAACCGTGGTTAGCAGGAGCCGTCCCACGTCCTGGGGGTTGATTTCGTGCACGGCAGCCTGCAAGATGACCGAGTTGTCCAGAAGGATCATGAAGTAGCTGACGAGGATGATCGCCAGGATCGCTGCCGGGTGAGGAGCGGTTGCGCGTTCAGGTTTCATGCTTTCAATGCAACCGTGATTCCTTACGGGCCGGGAGTCACGGCCGTTCGGGTAACGCCAGCGCCTCCCTCGTCCCGCCGACCGCGCGTAGCGTGGACGCCATGACACACAGCGACGACGTGCGGAAATTCCTGACCTCCCGGCGTGCAAGGATCACGCCCGAGGAGGCCGGCCTGCCGGTCTATGGCGGCAACCGGCGCGTTACCGGGCTGCGCCGCGAGGAAGTCGCCATGCTCGCCGGGATGAGCATCGATTACTACATACGCCTTGAGCGGGGAAACCTCTCCGGCGCCTCGGACAGCGTCCTTGAAGCACTCGGGCGTGCCCTGAAGCTCGACGACGCCGAAACGGCCCACCTTTTGACCTTGCCCGCGCCGCCACCGCCTCCCCCCGGGTGCGGCGCAAGCGCAGCCCGCAGACGGTACGGCCGAGCGTGCAACGCGTCATCGATGCGATCACGACGGCGCCGGCCTGGGTCCGCAACGACCGCGGGGATGTACTCGCCGCCAACGAACTGGGCCGTGCCCTTTATCTGGACATGATGGCAGAGGGGCTTACTCCGCCGAACAGCGCTCGCTTCACCTTCCTGAATCCGAAAGCGCGGGGGTTCTTCGCCGATTGGGAACGCGCAGCGGACGACGTCGTCGCAGTCCTGCGCTCCACGGCCGGGAAAAACCCGTACGACAAGGACCTCACGGACCTGATCGGTGAACTCTCAACCCGCAGCGAGGAGTTCCGCACCCGGTAGGCCCGTCACGACGTGAAGTACCACCGAGCTGGCCGCAAACGGCTCCACCACCCGATTGTTGGCGACTTGGACTTGAGCTTCGAAGCGCTTGAACTGCCCGCAGACCCGGGACTGCGCATCAACGTCTACACAGCAGATCCCGGGACACCATCCGAGGACGCGTTGAAAGTCCTCGCCAGTTGGGCCGTTACCCAGCGGAACACCGCAGAGGCCGCAGTCATGGACAAGAAATAGACGAGACCGTGCCTCCGCTGTCCTGGTCGTCGGAGCCACCGGCAGCATCGGCCGCTACGCTGTGGCCGAAGCACGGTAGCAGGGATAGGCGGTCCGGCACTCGTAGGTGACCAGGCCGCAGTCCGCATTCTTCCCGAAGGGGTGGACTTGGTGATCGGCGACCTGACCCGTCCGCGAGCGTGAACACTTGAGCGCCCGACAGCTTCGACGGGTCCGGGCTGCCGACGGATGCCTGTTCACAAGCATGCAAGTACTAGGAGCCACGGCACCGGCCTTGCACAACAGGTGAAGGCCGGTGTTCCGCAGAATCCGCCGAGAGGTCAAGGAGCCAGCGCCTCCTCCCTGGTCAAGGCTGTAAGTGTCCAACGCAGGTGTGCAGTGGTCTCCTCCGAATCGAGTTCCCTCAGCAGGAAAGCCTCGGACGGACTGCGTCCGCACGGCTGCTCGGCGGTTTCCGGCGGCTGGCCCTGAACTTACGTAAAGCTGGACCGTGATTATTGTCGTAGAGTCACACATCGCCGGAATTAAGGCGGCGTAGTCTTTCATAGGCAGCGTTATTTTCCGGAAGGAAGCCCACTAGTACCATGGGGCCTCCCCGGCGCGTTCCCGTCCGGCGCCATAGGCTGCAGGATGGCAATAAAACCCGCCGAACCGGTGAGCCCCCGGCCATTCCGGTACGAGGCCCTCACCAAGAAAGTCAGGCACAGTGACGTCCGTGGCCCTCAACGCCGACAAAAACCACAACAAGACAGCGCTGGTTGTAGGTGCAAGCGGCATCGCCGGTTCAGCAATCGTCGAAAAACTGGGTGAAAACGATGGCTGGACCGTCCTTACGTTGTCCCGGAACCCCGTTTCCGGTGGGCAGCCTAGACACGTATCCGCCGATCTCCTATCCACAGACAGCCTCGCCCAGGCACTCAGCGATGAGAAACCAACGCACATCTTCTTCACCGCCTGGTCCAGGCAGAGTACCGAGCAAGAGAATATCCGCGTCAATGCGGCCATGCTCCGAGACCTTCTCGCTGCCCTGGAGCACGCCCCGGTCGAACACGTGGCTCTGATGACTGGTCTGAAGCACTACCTGGGCCCGTTTGAGACCTACGGAGCGGGCCCGATTCCGGAGACCCCCTTTCGTGAAGAAGCACCACGGCTCCCGGCCCCGAACTTCTACTACGCGCAAGAAGACGAGCTGTGGGCGGCAGCAGAAAGGCAGGGATTCCGTTGGTCCGTGCACCGATCACACACCGTAATCGGCCACGCCGTCGGCAACGCAATGAATATGGGACTGACTTTGGCGGCACAAGCTTCCATCTGCAAAGAGCTGGGCCGCCCCTTCGTGTTTCCAGGCTCCGAGACTCAATGGAACAGCCTCACGGACATGACCGACGCTGACCTCCTTGCCGAGCACATGATATGGGCAGCCACCACCGATGAAGCACACAATCAGGCCTACAACGTGGTCAACGGCGACGTCTTCCGATGGCGCTGGATGTGGCCGCAAATAGCTGCCTATTTTGGCGTCGAAGCAGAAGGTTTTGAGGGCTCCCCGCGTCCGCTGGAGGAACAGATGCAAGGCATGGAATCCGTGTGGTCCCAGATTGCCGCCAATCATGGCCTGGCGGAGGCAGACTTATCAAAGATTGCATCGTGGTGGCACACGGACGCCGATCTTGGACGCCACCTCGAGGTGCTCGCGGACATGGGCAAAAGCCGCGTGGCTGGTTTCACCGGATACCGGAGGACGGATGACTCCTTCCGCCAGCTGTTTGACCGCTACCGCAGCGAAAAAATCATCCCCTGACCGCCCCCATGAGACCACCGGGTCGCTGACCCTTCTCACACGTGTGGTTGGCCACCGATAGCCAGCAATTCCGGACTGGTGCTTCCGCTGTCAGCGGGTCAGCGCGTTTTTCTGGCGGGAGTTGATCGTTGACATCTGTCCGCAGTTCGAGCAGGTGATGCGGTAGGACCTGGACATGGTGAAGAGGGGTATGAAGAACAGCGTGAATTTGGTGGCGCGTTCTTCGAGGTGGTGGTGGACGGAGAGCCCGCAGGACTGGCAGGTGGCAACCCGGCCAGGCAAGGAGCGCAGGACGGTTTTGAGACCAAAGAGCAGAAGCATTGTT